>CAZRXQ010000012.1:8397-14803 GCA_964604065.1 uncultured Eubacteriales bacterium
TTGTTACGGTGTACCCGAAGTGCCACGGCTTCGGTCAGATCGTTTTGAAAAAGAGCTTTGACGGCGGTAAAACGTGGAGCGAGCGCCTTCCCGTGCCGGAAAGCTTTGCAACCTCTTTGGAAGTACCGACTCTTTTTAAAACAAGAGATAAAAACAAAAAAGAGCGCCTTATTATGTTTTCGGGGCTTTACCCGATAAGAATGAGCGTTTCCGAGGATAACGGCGAGACGTTTTCGGAGCTTGAAGCTATAGGCGATTACGGCGGAATTACCGTAATGGGTGATATCTGTGAGGTGGGAGAGGGCGAATACATTGCGCTTTTCCACGATGACGGCAGATTTATAAAGGGCGGAAGGCACGAGAAAATAGAAGTGTTTACAAGCGGCAAGGGCGAGAGGGCATACTCCGATTTTGTGCATACATATTCCGAGGACGACGGTAAGACCTGGGGTGAGCCGCAGGCACATTGGATGAAAAACGACATAAATGCGGGAGAAAAGCGCAGAAAGGTTTACGAAGCGTACGCGGGAAATGTGTACCCCGACGGCAGGTTTTACAATTATCTTGTAAGAAGCTTTGACGGCGGTCTTACCTGGAGTGAGCCCGAGGTGATTACGGCGACTGCGCCCGACAGGCAGCTTTGCGAGCCGTGCATTATTCCTTCACCCGACAAAAAGAAGCTTGTTGTGCTTTTCAGGGAAAACACGCACAGGAACAATTCGTTTATGATAACAAGCGAGGACGGAGGGAAAAGCTTTTCCGAGCCCGTTGAAATATGCGGAGCGCTTACGGGCGACAGGCACTGTGCGCGCTACCTTAAGGACGGAAGACTGTTTATTTCGTTTCGCGATACCTGCAGAAATTCTCCGACATGGGGAGACTGGGCCGCGTGGGTAGGCACGTTTGACGATATTGCAAACGGCAAAGAGGGGCAATATAGGCTGAGAATAATGAAGAATTATTATAACGGCGACTGCGCGTACCCGGGAATTGAGATTTTGCCCGACGGGACAATAGTAACGACGACGTACGGTCATTTTGAAAAGCTTTCGGATGAAGAAAAGCTTAAAAACGAAGCGTATGTTGTGTCGGTACGGTTTAAAATCGAGGAAGCGGAAAATCGCGGTGAGAGGATAAGGTGATTTTTTTGAACATAGAGGAAATAAAAAAGCAGCTCGAAGACGCCGCTTGCGAGCTGATTTGCAAAGGTGATTTGAAAAAGGGGAGCGTTGTTGTTGTAGGTTGTTCATCAAGCGAGATTACGGGCTTCTCTATGGGTACGAATTCCTTGCCGGAGCTCGGCGAAATTGTGTACAAAACGCTTGACGGCGTTTTTGCGCCCTGTGGAATTTTTATTGCGGCGCAGTGCTGTGAGCACCTTAACAGAGCCGTTATAGTCGAACGCGAGGCGGCGGGAAATAACGAGATAGTTTGCGCCGTGCCGAAGCCGAAGGCGGGAGGCTCTTTTGCGACTGCCGCCTGGGAAAATATGAAGGACCCGGTGACGCTTGAGCATATTAAAGCGGATGCGGGGCTTGACATAGGCGGTGTGCTTATAGGAATGCATTTAAAGGAAGTTGCCGTTCCCGCAAAGCTTTCGGTGAAAAGCGTGGGCGAGGCGGTGCTTCTCGGCGCGACAACGAGACCTAAATTTATAGGCGGTATTCGCGCAAGATACGAATAATTAAAACCCCGATAAGGCTTCTATTGTGGCTGCTGTTGCGCCGGAATAGAAGTCGTTTTTTATTATATGGCGCTTTTCGTGCTCGAGGCTTTTTCTTTTGGCTTCGTCGGAAAGCGCTTCGTTTATGTATATATTAAAATTTCCGTCGGCGTCCGTTACGGTGAAGGCGCGCACGGTGAGCGGCATTTTAATTGAGCGAATAAATACTGAGTTCATATTCCCCTCCGAAAAAATTCAGGTATCGTCCTGTTCGTTTTCGTCTATTAAAGCCTTAAACATAACAAGAAAGGTGTCAAGCTGAGAAGAAGTGGCTCGCTTTGACATATCAAACAGGAGCTTTCTTTTTTCGAAAAGCTCGTCTTTGATTTCATCGACCTCGTCGTTACCGTCGAAATAGCCCAGGGATACGCCGAAATAGGCGGCGATTTTTCCGAGCGTGACGGTGGACGGGGTTTTTGTTCTGCCTTGCTTTATTTCGTTAAATGTGCTTTTCGGAATGCCGGCTTCGCGGCACAGCTGAGAAGGCTTTATTCCTTTTCGGTTGCAAAGCTCAAGGATTTTTTCATAAATTGTCACAATAAATACCCCCGTGACTTTGTTGGGTTTTCACAAAGTTTTCGAAAAACCGAACAAATGTTTGGATTTGGGTTGAAAAGTACGGAATGCCGTACTATAATGCAGGTGTGAGTACGGAACGCCGTACAAAGTGTGATATTACTATATATCATAAATTCGAAATTGTCAATACCGAAAACGGGACTTTGACGAATTTTCGGAAATTTTACTTAAGAAAAGAGGCGGAAAAATGGCTAAGCCTGTTGAGGGAAGGATTGAATGTCCTTTTTACATTAAGGAGGGTGAGCGCTTTATACGCTGTGAAGGTGTGCTTAAGGGCACGGAGTGCATTCACCGATTTTTGACAAACGCGCAAAAGGTGCGTTACGAGGAGAGTGTGTGTTCTGCCTTCGGCGGAAAGAACTGTCCGCACCACAGAGCGGTTGCGGTCCTCTATGAAAAAGAGGTGTTTGTGTGAAGGAGGAGTCTAAGGAGCATATTAAAAGAGTAGGCTCTGCGGCAAGAAATATGAGCGCGCTTGTTGATGACATTGCGAAAACGGCTCGTAAGAATTTTAAAGAAAAGGGTGAGCCCGAGGTCGATGCGAAGTTTTTAAAGGACAGCGTGGGTGCGCTTAAGGAGCTTTGCGATTTGCTTTCGGAGCTTGACGGCGACAGCCCCGGGGACGGCTCGGTGCTTATTAAAATCGAAAAGGAAGCCGAGGCATGGGGCGGATGAAGGAGCTTAAAATAAGTGAGCCCAACGAAAAGCAAAAGCTGTTTTTCGAAAGCAGAAGGCGCTTTATAGGCTACGGCGGTGCGCGTGGCGGCGGTAAAAGCTGGGCTTTGAGAACAAAGCTTATTTTAATGGCGTTTAACTACCCGGGGCTTAAGCTTCTTCTTTTGAGAAAAACACTTCCGGAGCTTCGGGAAAACCATCTTTTACCTATGCTTTCGATGCTTAACGGAATTGCAAAGTACAAAAAGGATGAGAGAGCGTTTATTTTTCCGAACGGCTCGCGAATTCGCCTTGGCTACTGCGACAGCGAAAATGACATATATCAGTATCAGGGGCAGGAGTACGACGTTATAGGCGTTGAAGAATGTACGCACTTTACCTGGATGCAGATACAGTTTCTTATGACCTGTAACAGATCGACGAGAAGCGACATTAAGCCGAGAATGTATTTTACGGGGAATCCCGGCGGAGTGGGGCACAACTGGTTTAAAAGGCTTTTTGTAAAGGGGGAGTATTTAAACGGCGAAGACCCCGAGGATTACGATTACATACCGGCAACGATTGACGACAACACGGTGCTTATGAAAACGAATCCCGAATACGTAAAGGTTTTGGAGGCGCTTCCCGAGAAGCTTCGGCAAGCACATCGCTTCGGTAACTGGGATATTTTCGACGGACAGTTTTTCGACGAGTTCAGGGATATTAAGGACGGTTACCGCGACGGAAGAAATACGCACGTTATAGAGCCGTTTGAAGTGCCTTCGGATTGGAATATTTACCGTTCCTTCGACTTCGGCTATGCAAAGCCGTTTTCGTGTGCGTGGTGGGCGGTGGATTACGACGGCAGGCTTTACAGGATTTTGGAGCTTTACGGCTGTACGAAAACGCCTAACGAGGGCGTTAAGTGGCCGCCGGACAAGATTTTTGCGGAAATAGCGAGGATTGAAAACGAGCACAGGTGGCTTAAGGGGAAAAACATAACGGGTGTTGCAGACCCTTCGATTTGGGATGCTTCACGCGGGGAGGCGATTATAGACTCCGCAACGCGGCACGGGATATATTTTAACAAGGGCGACAACAAGCGCATACCCGGATGGATGCAGGTGCATTACAGGCTTTCGTTTGACGATGAGGGCTTTCCGATGATGTATGTGTTTAATACCTGCAAGGGTTTTATAAGAACTGTGCCTGAGCTTAAGTTCAGTAATACAAGTCCCGAGGATCTGGATACAGACGGTGAAGACCACATTGCGGACGAGGTGAGATATATGTGCATGGCACGACCGATAAGTCCGCAACCGACGTCGACGCTTCCCGCTTCGTCGGACGATCCGCTTGAGCTTATGCCGAAAGCAAGGTACAGAAAATATTCATTTTAAAGAGGTGCTACATTGAAAAACAAGAACGAAATTAAGGTTGATGAAGCCGCTTTGGACGAGAGCGAAGCGGTGATTAAAAAAGAGGATATAGAGCGCGCTCTTAAAACTCTTTCAAAATACCGTGACGGGAAAAGAAATCTCGAAAAAAGGATAATCGACAATGAGCAATGGTTTAAGCTTCGCCACTGGGAACAGCTCAGAGCTTCGGGTGAAAAAGAGGAAAATGCTTCGGCGTGGCTTTTTAATTCGATTGCAAATAAGCACGCCGACGCTATGGACAGCTTTCCGTGCGTTAACTGTCTTCCGAGGGAGGAAAGCGACAAGGAAGCCTGCGAGCTTCTTTCGCAGATACTTCCCGTGGTTTTCGAAAGAAATGATTTTGAAAAGCTTTACAGTGACGCGTGGTGGTACAAGCTTAAAGCGGGAACTGCCGTTTACGGGATATTTTGGAATTCTTCGAAAAACAGCGGCATGGGCGATATAGAAATAGTGCAGACGGATGTGCTCGATTTGTTTTGGGAGCCCGGAATTAAGGACATTAAGGACAGTAAAAATATTTTTCATATCCGTCTTGAGGACAACGATTCGCTTTCTAAGAGATATCCGATTCTTCAGGGGAAAACGGGAAGCTCGGGGCTTGAGGTTTCGCATTTTATTTATGACGATACGGTTGATACCTCGGAAAAAAGCGCTGTTGTAGATTGGTATTACAAGGTCTTTAAAAACGGCAAGACACAGCTTCACTACTGTAAATTCTGTTGCGGCGAGATACTTTACGCTTCGGAAAACGACCCGATTTATAAAGACAGGGGCTTTTACGATCACGGGGAATATCCCTTCGTTTTCGATACGCTTTTTGTTGAAGAGGGAACGCCGTGCGGCTTCGGCTACATAGATATTATGAAGGATGCGCAAAAACAGATCGACCTACTTGGGAATTCGCTTGTGCGTGCCGCCTCGCTTTCCTCCGTGCCGAGATTCTTTATTAATTCCTCGGGTGCGGTAAACGAGGAGGAGTTTGCGGACTGGTCTCAAAGCTTTGTTCATGTGAACGGCGCAAACCTCGGAGAGGACAGCATAAGAGAGATAAAAATTTCTTCCATACCGGAAATTTGTCTCGGAGTTTTGAACAGTAAGATAGACGAGCTTAAGGAAACGAGCGGTAACCGCGACTTTTCGCAGGGCGGCGTTTCAAGCGGTGTTACGGCAGCCTCTGCCATTGCGGCTCTTCAGGAGGCGGGAAGTAAGCTTACACGCGACATGGTAAAGGGCGGCTACAGAGCATTTACGAAGCTTAACATACTTGCGATCGAGCTTATAAGACAGTTCTACGACGAGCCGAGATTTTTCAGGATTATTGCGCCGAACGGCGCGGAGAGATTTATTTCGTATGACAATGCATCTATTAAGCCGCAGACGGGCGAGAGCTTTTTTGAAGATGAAGTCTACAAAAGAGTTCCGATAGTCGATGTTGAGGTGTCGAGCGCAAAGTCAAGCCCGTTTTCGAAAATAAGCCAGAATGAGCTTGCACTTCAGCTTTTCGGTGCGGGAATATTTAACCCGGCACTTAAGGAACAGGCGCTTATTGCGCTTTCGATGATGGACTTTGAAGGGAAAAACTCGGTTATAAGTAAGATTGCAAGCAGCGGAATATATCCGCGATAAAAGGTTATAAGCCGTGATGTACAGCGCGGCTTTAGGGTGACGGGAGTTAAAATGCATATGCCATTGAGCTTTCGACACCGCAAGGTTTTTTGCCTTGATATAAAAAAGACACTTCGGAAAGACGATGGATTTTACTGCAGTAAGGAAAGGATTTTTTATGATGAATTCAGCAGAGCCCGGGGCAGAGCTCGGGAACACAGAGGCGACTTTTGAGAGTACGGGAGAAAAAGTAAATCCCGAAAACGAAGCCGCCGCGACAGGTGACGCCGACCTTAAGGGCGAGGAAAGCTTCAGTGAGCTTATTAACGGAAAATACAAAAACGAATTTTCCGAGAAGGTACAGGCGATTATTGACAGGCGCTTTAAGAAAATGAAGGAGCTTGAG
>CAZRXQ010000012.1:14903-19847 GCA_964604065.1 uncultured Eubacteriales bacterium
GCTATGGCGTACACGGCGCGTGCCGTGCGCGAACAGCTTGCGGGCAACCTCGAAATCAAAAGCAGACGGCCGCTTGAAAACGGACTGTTGTCCTCTTCTGCCGCCGTGACAAAAACGAATGTCAATTCACTGACATCGGATGATATTTTAAAAATTATTAAACAGGTGGAAAAGGGGGCTAAAATTGAATTCTGACCTCTTTTCCGGAAAGGAAAAAATTATGAACAAATTAAAACTCAATATTCAGCTTTTTGCATCTGCAGACAATGTGAACAAGACGACCGACGGTACGCTTTCACCTGAGATGAAAACCTTTTACGACAAGACTCTTATTACACTTGCGTCTCCGTATCTCGTGCACGACCAGTTCGGACAGAAAAGGGATATTCCCGCAGGCGGCGGCAAGGTTATAGAGTTCAGACGCTTCTCGGCTCTTCCGAAGGCACTTACACCTCTTACGGAGGGTGTTACTCCCGACGGAAACAAGCTTAACGTATCAAGCGTTACGGCGAGCGTGGAGCAGTACGGCGACTACGTGGAGCAGTCGGACGTATTGGAGCTTACCGCGGTAGACAACACTATTGTGGAGGCGACAAAGCAGCTTTCCGCACAGGCGGGACTTACACTTGACACGATTGTAAGAAACGAGGTTGTAGGCGGAACAAATGTTATTTATTCCTCGGCTTCGGGCGAAAACGGTCCCGAGGCAATTACATCAAGATACCTTATCGACGCTTCGGCGCCTCTTACGGTTAAGGATGTTTTTAAGGCGGCGGCTGAGCTTAAGGCGATGAATGCGCCCAAAATAAACGGCTACTACGTAGGTATTATTCATCCGTATGTTGCGTATGACCTTATGCAGGAGGCGGGCAACCAGTGGATGGAGGTACAGAAGTACGCTTCACCCGAAAATATGCTCAGCGGCGAAATCGGCTGTCTCGGCGGAGTGCGCTTTGTTGAGAGCACGGAAGCGAAAATTTTTAAGGGCGAGCCTTTTGCGGGCAAGTATCAGACACTTACGGTAGGTACGGCTCTTTCAGCGGCATCGAGAACTGTTGAGCTTTCGGAAAAGCTTACTTCTAAGGAATGCCAGCTGCTTAGTGACAGAAAGATTATCATAGGCGGCAAGCTTTATACGGTAGCTTCGGCGAGTGCCGGTGCGGGCTCTGCGAAGTCCTCGATTACGCTCAGTTCAACAGATGAGCCCGTTCCCGTGGCAGACGGTGCGGAAGGCAGTGTTATTTACCCCGGTGAGGGCGGAAAGAACAATGCCGCGGTATTTGCGACGATGATAATCGGTGCGGATGCGTACGGTGTTACCTCCGTAAACGGCGGCGGTATAGAGCATATTGTTAAGCAGAAGGGCTACGGCAACGACCCGCTTAATCAGCGCTCTTCCGTGGGCTGGAAGGCTCTTAAGACGGCAAAGAGACTTGTTGAAGAGTATATGGTAAGAATCGAAAGCGGTTCTGCGTTCAGCGAGACCGCACAGGCAAACTGAGAAACCGATTTGTATGGGACTGTAAAAGCCGATTGTTTTTACAGTCCCGATGAAAGGAGAATTATTTATGTTTGAAAATAATGAAAAGCTTGTAAGTGTATTTATTCCCAAGGAGTCGAGAAACGACACCGAGCGCTTTGTTGCGGTGAACGGCGAGAGAATCCTCGTTCAGACGGGAAAAAGCGTGGAAGTGCCGAAGCGCTTTGCGGAGGTTATTGAAAACAGCGCGAGAATGGCGGCTGTTTCGGCAAAATATATTGATGCCAATACCTCGGTTTGAGGTGAAGTAAGTGACTATTAAAAAAGCAACAGAGCTTTTTGACAGCGAATACAGAAATACCGTAAGCGATAGCCTTAAGGTGTTTTGGCTTTCACAGCTCGATATGAAAATATATTGCGAGCTTTTAAAAAGTCGCGGGCTTTCGGAGTTTTCGGGATATGATGAGACGACGCCGAAGTCGCGCTCGCTTTTAGCGCCGGAGGAGTTTGCGGAAATATACATTGCATATTTGACGATGCAAACCGATAAGGTGAACGGCGAAATAAGGCGCTTTAATAATTCAGCCGAGATTTACAACAGGCTGTATTACGAAATGGCAAGCTTTATAAGCAGGGAAAAGCCGGTGAAGGAAAGTGCGAAAATAAAGGCGGCGAGTGATTATGTATAAACCGAGGCTTGAAAATACAGACAGAAGCGAGGAACTTATTACGGCGTTTGCGGGCTTTAATGCGGGAACGAAGATTCCCGAGAACGGGTTTAATTACGAAGAGAATATGGGCTCGTACGATTATCCGCTTGCTGTTTCCAGAAGGAAAAGAGGCTTTTTCAATGTGGACGCGGACGAGATTCTCGGGATTTTCGCAAAAGAAAAGCTTTGCTTTATTAAAAATACCGAGCTTTATTACGGCGACGAAAAAATTCCCGGTTTGACCTTTCCCGGGAAAGAGAAAAAGCGGCAGTTTGTTTCGATGGGGACAAAGCTTTTTGTGTTCCCCGATAAGGTTTACGTTGATACGGCGAACACAAGTGATTGCGGCAGTCTCGAAGCGGAGTTTAAAAGCGGCGAGGGTGTGAGTGTTACGGTTACACCCTCAAGCCGCGACGGTGAAGAGTGCGAATACAAGGCATCCGCCACAGCGCCCGAAGAGCCGCAAAACGGTATGCTTTGGGTTGATATATCTTCGGAGAGTCCGAGTCTTTATGTGTACAGTGAGCAGGAGGAAATGTGGAGCGAGGTTTCTTCCGTTTACGTTAAAATATCGTCACCCGGCATAGGAAAGGAATTTTCGAAGGGTGACGGTGTGGAAATATCGGGAATAACGGAAAACGCCCTTAACGGCAGTAAAATCATAGAAGAAAGGACAGACGATTTTATTGTTGTGTCGGGAATAGTGAAGGCGGCTTTTTCGCAAAAGACCGAAATTTCGGTGACGAGGACGCTTCCGGACTTTGATTTTGTTTGCGAAAGCGGCAACAGGCTTTGGGGGTGCTCCTCGAAAAGCAACGAAATATACGCTTCTAAGCTCGGTGACCCGAAAAATTTTAACTGCTTTGAAGGGCTTTCGACGGATTCGTATGCGGTAACCGTGGGAACGGACGGCGAATTTACCGCCGCGACGGCTTACAGAGGCTATGTGATGTTTTTTAAGGAGTTTTGCCTTCACAGGATTTACGGCAGTTATCCGCCGTTTACGGTTGCGACGCTTAATATTCGCGGGGTTCAAAAGGGTAGCGACGCTTCGCTTTGCGTTTTGAATGAGTCGCTTTATTATAAATCTCCGACGGATATTTGCCGATTTGACGGCGGTGTGCCGATTTCGGTTTCGGGAAATCTTGGGGATGAGTATTATTCGGAAGCTGTTGCGGCGGCTGTAGGTGCGAGGTATTACATTTGCCTTACGAATCGCAAAAAGGAACGCACGCTTTTTACCTTTGACGAGAACAGCGGTGTTTGGCACAGAGAGGACTCTGTTGACGTGAGGGACACGGCGGTATTAAACGGCAATTTGTACCTTCTCGGGGAAAAGGACGGAAAAGCAAGGCTGATTCTTGCGGACGCCGAAAACGCTTTGGGAAATTTTGCGGATATTTTGGGCGGCTACGATGACGAGGAATCGGTTAAGTGGAGCTTTGAAACGGGTCTTTGGGGACTGGAAATGCCGGGAAGCAAGTATTATTCGAATATAGAGCTCAGCTTTTTCGGCAAAAAGGGCACAAGCGTCAGAGTGAGCTTTTCTTATAACGGCTCGGACGAATGGGAAGAAAAGGCTTTGTTTTCGGCTGAAAAAACAGGTGCTTACACATTGCCGTTTATTACACCGAGGTGCCACACGCTTAAAATGAGAGTTGAGGGCGAGGGCGACTTTAAGCTTTTGGGAATAGCGAGAGTTATTGAAAGGGGAAGTAATTTGTGTATGAATTGAATCTTCTGCTTCCCGATATCGGCTCAGGCAGGTTTTCCGTCGATGAGCGTTTTAAGGCTTTGAAGGGGTATCTTTGCGAGCTTAACGACACGCTTTCGTATGCGCTTTCATCGCTCGAAGAAAAGGATGCTTCGATTTCAGAGACGGCAAAAAACGGTAACGGCGAAAGCGAAGCGCGGCTTAAAGCGGAAATTAAAAAAGGAAATGCCGTTTCGAAGAAGCTTAAGGATGAGATTGCGGAGAAATTCAATACGCTTAAAACGGACATCCTCTCGACGGCAGAAGAGATAGAGCGTGAATACAATGCGGCAATAGACGTTGCCAAGACAGAAATAACCGCGAGCGTTGCCGAAGGCTATACAGCTAAATCGGAGTTCGGAGAATACAAATCGGAAGCGAATACGAAAATTGAGCAAAACACGGCGGCGGTGGAGCTTGCAAGCGAAAAGGCGGAGGAAATTAAAACAGAGCTTGAAAGCTACAAGCTTCAAAACAGTGCCGAAATAGAGGTTTTGCCGGAGTCGATTATTTCCGAGGTGGAAAAGCTTTACGTGAAAAAGAGTGACGAAGAAGAGCTTGAGGAGAGGATTTCTTCGAAAATAGCGCAGACGGCAACGGGAATTACGGAGAGCTTTTCGGTTGACACAAAAAAGCTTGAGGAGGAGATTTCAAGCATAGGCGGTACGGTTTCTTCGTACATTTCGGGGCTTGACGCATACATAAGACGCGGAAAGCTCGGCGAGGACAGTTACGGAATTGAAATAGGCAGAACCGACAGCGCGGTTAAGGCGAGGTTTACAAACGACAGACTTTCGTTTTTGCAGGGCGAGAGTGAGGTTGCGTATATTTCGGGAAGTAACCTTTACATTACGCGGGCGCAGGTGCTTGACAGCCTTGAAATAGGTAATTCAGATGACGGATTTTTTACATTCGACATTACAAGAAACGGTCTTGAAGTGAGGTGGTCTTACGGCAATTAAAAAATACGGGACTTGTACGGGCTCTTCGGGCGGAAGATA
>CAZRXQ010000013.1:0-19093 GCA_964604065.1 uncultured Eubacteriales bacterium
CGGAAAGCCTTGTTACCGACAAGCCCGACCCCGCACAGGATGCCGCAAATGCCGCAGCAATGGCGGCTGCTCAGGGCGGCGGAATGTATTAATCCGAAATAAATAATTAAAATAACAAAACCGATTGCTTTGGGAAAACCGTTGCAATCGGTTTTTTTAATACAAATGAAAGCGAAAATGTAAAATATTCGTCGAAAATATTGACAAAACGGCACGGATTATTATAAACTTGTATTAAATAAACTTTTATCAAACAATTCGATTGTTGTGAAAACGGAGGTAAGCTGTATGAAAAAACGAATTTTAAGTATCATTATTTCGCTGTGCATAATTTTAGGCGCAGTTCCCTTTACCGCATTTGCGGCAGAGAGTGTAACCTTCAGCGCAATTGCCGGCACGGGCGGCACCGGGAACGAGGGGTACGACAAGCTTTTTGACGGCAAAAAAACAAGCAACAATTTTTCAAAATGGTGCTGTGGGCTTCCCGAGGACGGTGCTTATGTTATTTTTAAAGCAACGGAGCGTGTGTCGGTTACGGGCTACACCTTTACCACCGGAAACGACAATGCCACGGTAAACGGCAGAAACCCGAAAAACTGGGTGCTTTATGCCTGCAACGATTATGACGAGGAAAATAAAACGGGCGGCACCTGGACGGCAATTCACACAGTTGAAAACGACACCGTTTTAAAGGATGTAAACTACACCGATTATTCCTACACGGTAAGCGGTGCGGGGTATTATAAATATTATAAGCTCTTTATTACCGCAACAAAGTCAAACGAGCTTTTACAGCTTGCCGAAATGGAGCTTCAATATACAGCGTGCGAGCACAGCTATAAAGAAACAACCGTTTCGGAAGCTACCTGTACCGAAGCAAAGCGCGTTGAAAAAGTATGCTCGCTTTGCGGCAATACGGTTGAAGCTTATTCCGGCGAAGCACTCGGGCATACCTGGGGTACGGACGATGTTTGTACCGGTTGCGGAATACAGCGCACCGTAATTGTTTCGGGCGGCACGGAGGGTGTTGACTACGAATTCGAATACAATTCCGAAGGCGTACAGACTGAGCTTGTAATTTTAACAACAAAAACTTTGAGAATAAAAGGCGTAACAGACGGAAAAGTCAGGCTTGAAAGAATCGTCACGACGCTTCCGAACTATGAAGATAAAGCACGCTTAAGACTTGCGGATAATATTATAGTTGATTCCGAGCTTTCGCTTCTCGGTGAAATTGAGCTTATTCTAACCGGGAAAAATATAACCTTCACAAATAACGGAAGCTTTCGTGTGGTTGCGGGAGATTTTATATTGACCGATACCATGGCATCCCCCGGCACTGTTTATTGGTGCAACAAGGCGGTGAGTGTAAACAGGACAGGAAACTTTACTCTGGAAAAAGCAACCCTTCTTTATAACGGCAACGAAGAAACGAATGCCGTGGGAGTTGAGGTTTACGGGAAGTTTTATATGAAAAGCGGCACGGTTAAGGCAGAGAGCGATAATGCCAAGGCTGTTTATATCGGTGTTGACAGTAAAAATTCTGTCGGAACCGTGTACGCCGACGGCGGCACGGTCGAGGGAAAGGTTTATGTTGCGTCCACAACCACTCTGCCCGTTTTCACCGGTTTGATTAATATAAGTGATACATCCGCTGAAGCTATGCGCAACGCTACCCGTTTTTACGGTGAAATGAATAACCAAGGAAGTATATATGCCGGCAACTACTACGGAAATTTTGCAATAGCTGTCTCTTTGGGCAACTATGTTGACGGCGGCACATTTTACGGCAAAGAAGCCGCGAATTATGTTAATAGAAGTAATGCCGTAAGGTTTTATATCGGCGAATCGCTGTATGCGGTAGAGCTTATCAGAGAGGACTCTGCATGGAAACCCGACTCTCCCGAAAAACACACCGTATGGTATACGGATTCGGATTTTACAAACAGGGTTGAATTCCCGTATGATACTGAGGGAGATGTTACTCTTTACGGTAAAAGCTTTGAAATTGTCGGCAAATGCGAAAAAGAAAACGCCGCGGCAAAGCTTACAAGCGAGGGCGAAGAGTTTTATATTGATACAATCGAAAACGCGTTTATTAACGCAAACAATATAGGTGAAGCTACCGTTACGCTGCTTAAAGATGCAAGCCTTTCGACCGATTCCGCAATAAGAATAACAAATGAGGTTACGCTTGATATTAACGGCAACTCTCTTACAAGAGATGCGGGAACGCTGTTTTCTGTGGAAAAAGGCGGTGTGTTAACGCTTTCGGATACAAAAGAAAATTCAACCGCAACAATTAAAGCCGCAAAGGAAAATACAAGCGACGCGATATATGTCGCTGAAGGCGGCAAATTCGTTTTAAAAAGCGGAATTATAGAAAGGTATGAGGAGGGGGGCTTCGATTCTGTGTCTACGGCTATTAAGCTGCCCCATAATTACGGCGGGATATCCGTTGAAAACGGCGGCGTGCTTGAAATTCTCGGCGGCGAAATAAGACGCCCCAAAGACAGCGAACGGCGCGAAACGATATATCTCTCCTCCGGCGCAACGCTTGTTTCCGGCGGCGGCACGGTAAAAAGCGATGTTTATATAAGCAGGGGCGCTTCAATTGTGCCTTCAAGCACCTCCGAAAACGAAACAAGCTTTTTATGTAATGTTACAAACTACGGCACGGTTTCCGGCGGCATTTTCAATCCGCCCGAAAACGACCGCTCCTCCGGCGAAATAATACTTATAGTTACGGGTTACTTTTATAATTACGGAACATTTTCCGGAGGAACGCTTGCCACGGGAGTCAAACTCGAAAACGCATCATACGGCGTTGTTTCGGGCGGCGAAATAAACGGTTCGGTAAATGATAATGTATACAAAGTCACATTTAAATCATCTGACGAAAGCAGTAAAAATTTGAAAAATCAGTACAGGGCAAATGCACCGGCTACCGACCCTTACGAGCATACGGATACCGAAATTTTGCGTTTTTATTCAGACGAGGACTGCACGATCGCATATGACTTTACCGAAAACATCACGAAGGATACCGTGATTTATACAAGGTACGAGGATTACAAATACACCGTAAGATTTTATGTTGACGGTGTAGACGGAATGTATTACACGCAAAGCTTTTATTACGGCGAACAGCAGGCGCTTAAAGAAATTTCCGTAAGTAAACCAGATTATAAGTTCAAATGCTGGAATACAAAGCCCGACGGCAGCGGTAAAAGCTATTCCGACGGAGAAACGGTTAAAATGCTCACTTCGGAATGCGGCGGCGTTGTAAATCTTTTTGCCGTGTGGGAAGAGAATTTCGCACTTGTCGATATTACTGTTTGCAGTAACGGCATTGAACGGTTATACCCTGCCGAAGTAAAGCTTGTAAGAACAAGAAGCGACGGCACAAAGGATGACCCGATTATAAAAACCGGAACAACCTTTACGAGCTTGCGGTTTGATAAGCTCAAAAGCGGAAAATATACCGTTACGGTTTCGGCGGAAGGGCACACACCGCGTGAATACTCCCTTACCGTGAACGAGGGCAACAGTACCGGAAAAGTCTTCGATATAAGCCTCTCCTTCGATGTTAACGGCGACGGCGTTGTGGATGTTCTCGACGTTGTGGAAATAGAAAGAGCCTTGAACAATCATACAAGATTTTTCGGCTACACGCTTTCGCTTGCGGATGCCGACGGTGACGGCGAAATTACCGTAACGGATTATTCGGCAGCTGTAAACGCGGCGCTTGCGTTTTAAGTTATAACCGAATAGACGATACAATCAACCTACAATAATTTTTTCGGGAGTTCGGCGTCCTCATTGGCTTCGTCACCCTCCGTTCGCAATACGACAGTATTACTCAGTCGGTTTCCTTGCCACTGAAGAACGCCGATTCTCCCGAAAATCTTCGACCGAAAGCGAAAACAACCGGGCTTGTAAGGCTTGATATATCGCCGATTACAACAAATTTTGATGCAATAAGTTACTTTAATTCGCTTTCGGAATCATTGTAACTTGATTGTATCGTCTAACGGGAAAAACAACAAACCGATGCACATAACTCTCCCCTGCCGTGCATCGGTTTTAATATATTTATTTAAGAGTACATATCCGAAAGAGAGATAAGCCGTACTTCGCCCGCTCTCTCGGCATTTTTCAAGCCCTCGGTAAAGCCGCTTTTCGAAAAAATACAGTAATGATATTTTTCGCCTTTTCCGAAAACCGAGCTGTAGTGCTTTAAAAGCTCAAGCTCATCTATCCCTGTGGGCTCGTTGCGGTATTTGCACGAGCCGATTAAATATTCGTTTCCTTCTGCGGGAACACCGACAATATCAATTTCTATTTCCTTTTTTTCCTTCGGGTCGGTGCCCCACCATTGACCGATATCGGAAAGAACAACAGGGGAGCTTTCGTCGTACAAAAACAAATATTCCATACACATCTGTTCGAAAATGTGACCCATATAATCGGAAAAATGCTTTTTAATAACAGTGTCGTAAATGCGGTCGATTCGCCCTGCATTTATTGCAGACGCGTTTTGAGGGACAAATCTGTACCAGAATTTAAAAAAGTTATCGCCGAGTGCATAAACGGTTTTCTTTCCTGGCTTTTCGGTTATCGGCGTTTTCTTTTTTAAAATTCCGAGGTCGGTTAAAACCTTCAGGTATTTTGCGCACACGGCGGCTGCTATGCCGACCTTTGTCGAAATCTCATTCGAACGCGAAGCACCCGAGGCAATTGCCGTGATAATAGAATTGTAAATTGCGGGCTCGCGAAGCTCTTGCTTTAAAAGATTTTCGGGCTCTTCGAAAAGATAGCTTGACGGGTTGAATAAATTTTCTTTCAAGGCTTCGTCAACATCACCCTGCACGTCAAGCTTGTTAATATAGTGGGGAATACCGCCCGTTATACCGTAAACCAAAGCCCGGGCCTCGGGGGAAAGTGTCGGATTAAACCGAGCGGCTTCCTTGAATGTCAGCGCCTGTATTTTAAATTGCCCGGTTCTTCTTCCGTACAAGGGGCTTTCGTAGCCGAGCACCTGATACTCCATAAAGCTTACGGACGAGCCGCAAAGAATAAGAAACAGCTTCCCGTCCTTCCAAACGCGGTCGATAATATGCTGTAACCGTGATGAAACGGACTTGTTTGCTTTTGCGAGATAGGGATATTCGTCTATTACAAATACAAGACGCTCATCCTTTGACAGACGCGTGATTTCCGAAAAAGCGTCGTCGAAGCTCGAAAAAACAGGGACGCTTTCAGAGTCCGGATGAGTTTTTTCGTGTATTGCTTTTGAAAGCGCCTCAAGGTTTTCCTGCGAGGAGGCATTAAGCGCGGAAAAGAATACAGTCGGCTTATCCTTACAAAATTCATTTATAAGCGAGGTTTTGCCGACGCGCCTGCGCCCGTATATAACAATGCATTCGAAGCTTTCTTTATTATATCTTTTATTTAAATCGAGAAGCTCTCGCTCTCTGCAACGGAACATATAACCACTCCTTGTTGTAGACTTATGAGTTGTCAACTTACGAGTTGATAACTTGCGACTCTATTCTATGAGAAATCCGCGAAAAAGTCAATAAGTATTTTAAAGTTTTTCCGAGTTTTTCTAATGTTTTAAAATATACTTGCATTTCTTTTTATGCGTGGTAAAATAGTATTCGGAGGAATTTACTATGAAATCACTTTTAACTGTTAAATGGTTTACAAAATTTACCACTTCGCTTTTGGGTCTTCACAAGGAGCTTAAAAAAGGTGTGGAGCTTAAAACGAACGGCGAGTGGGGCGACTATAAGCCTTTTGTAGACGAAACTCTTTACAAATGGCTCAACCCGCTTATGGACCTTGCGGGTGTTGATTTTATTGTCGAGGGCAAGGAAAACATCCCCACAGACGAGCCGATTATTTATACACCCAACCACAGCGGTGTATTCGACTTTCCCGCGATTATTCTTAACACACCTAAGCCCTGCGCGTTTATTTCCAAAAAGGAAGCGCAGAAAATCCCCGTTGTAAACAAGTGGATGTGGCTTATGGACTGCGTTTTTATCGACCGCAAAAATCACCGTGCCGCGCACAGCTCGCTTGAAGAGGCTATAGAGCTTGTTAAAAACGGCAGAAGTATGGTTATTTTCCCCGAGGGCACACGCTCAAAGGACGGAAAAATCGGCGTATTCAAGGGCGGCGCTATGAAAATAGCTATGGAAACGGGTGCTAAAGTCGTACCGGTGCTTCTTGAAGGTACAAGAGAAAGGCTTGAAGCAACAGGCAATGTTGTTCCGGGCACAATTACCGTGGCATTTTTACCGCCGATTGAAACAAAGGGCCTTAAGCGTGAAGATTTTAAGCGTATGCCCGAGGAAATAAGGCAGATGCTTACCGACGAAAGAGAGCGCAGAAGCCGTGAAGCTCAAAACCTAAAATAAAAACAGGAGTGCTTTTATGGGTAAGCTTAAATCATTTCTCGATTCGAAAATCGTAAAAAACGATGTAGGCGAAGAAACCGTCCTTACCTGGCGCGAAACGGTTTCGTATGCACTCGGACGCGGAGCGCAGGGTATGAGCACATCTACCATGAGCTCAAGCACCGTAAACTACTTTTTGACAAACCTTTTGGGAATAGACACGGGTCTTGTTGCGAACATCAGGCTTTGGTCCGGTCTTTGGGATGCGTTCAACGACCCGCTTATGGGCGTGCTTGTTGATAAAACCCACACAAAGGACGGCAAAATGCGCCCGTACATCCGCTACGCACCGTACCTTTGCGCATTTTTTACGGCGCTGACGTTTTTCAATAACGAGAATTTCCCGAGTCTTTTTAAAATCATTTTCGCAATAGTCGCGCTTGTCGGGTGGGATATGTCGTACACGGCGTTCGATATCCCAATGGGTGCGCTTGCGTTTTCCATAACTCCGAGCGGAATAGAAAGAACAAAGCTGTTCGGCGTAAGCTCGATTGTAAGAGCCGTTGCGGGAGCAATTCCCGGCGCGGTTATTCCCGTGGCGCTTTTGTTCCCGTATTTTGCAGAGCACACAAAGGGCGCGTATGTAACCTCGGCTGTAATAGCGTTTTTCGGAATTATTCTTTTGTCGCGTCCTACATATTACAACACAAGGGAGCGCGCTTCTCACAGTGAAAACGAGCCGACGGTGAAGCAGTGCTTTAAGCTTTTAATGCAAAACAGACCGCTGTTTATGCTGTTCCTTTCGAATATGGCATTCCTTCTTGTTACGGCAAAAACCTCGTCGAATATGTACTTTGCGATTGACCTTATAGGCAGTTCTAAGTTTTATGCGATTTTGGGCATAGCGGGCGCGCCTGCACCGTTTATAGCGGGTGCTGCCGTTCCGTGGCTTGTTGAAAAGCTCGGCGCGAAAGCCGATTTTAAAAAGCTTTTCATATGGTGCTGTGCTTTAGCCGCCCTAATGCACGGACTTCTTTACATAACGTGCAAAAATTCTTTTTTGGATCTGAAGGAGGGCGAAACGCCGTCCGTCGGAATACTCATACTTTGTATGGTATTCATATTCCTTTCGACTATACCGCTTGAGTTTAAAAACCTTCTTTGTAAAGAAATGGAAGCGGAAACCGTAGACTACGTTGAGTGGAAAACGGGCGAAAGAGCAGAGGGCATAATGCTTTCGCTGATGTCTTTCACGGGTAAGCTCACAAACTCCGTTTCGTCTACTATTGCACTTGCGGTTCTCGGCTTTGCGAATTACATAACGCACGATGACGCAGTGCCCGTATCGCAGGGCGCAACGGCAAAATTCGCGCTGTTGTCGCTTCAGTCGCTTATTCCCATGGCAGGCTACATTCTTATGCTCATACCGATTTTGTTCTATAACATTTCGCGTAAGGACCACGACAGAATGATGAAAGAAATTGCCGAGAGAAAGCGGGAGACAGGGGCTTCGACTTAATATTGTAAAAATCGAGTAGGGCAAATTCAACTGCCCTACTCTTTTAATTCAGTCTGTAATAACAATTTTCGCCCTGCTCGTTGTAAAAAAACGGCGAGTGTGCCGATTTTTCGTTGTAAAAAATGGCGGCTGTGCCGATTTTTCGTTGTAAAAAATGGCGGCTGTGCCGATTTTTCGTTGTAAAAAACGGCGGTATTGCCAAAATATCGTTGCATTTTTCGGCAAAAGGTGGTATTATAATACGGTAATATATAAATCGGGGGTGCTTTTGTGTATAGAAGTGCAATTGAAAAATTATATAAATGGAAAAACGGCAAATATCGCAAGCCGTTAATTATAGAAGGCGCAAGGCAAGTCGGCAAAACCTGGTTAATGAAAGAGTTCGGCAAGCTGGCTTATAAAAACACCGTGTATATTAATTTTGATTCAAACTCAAGAATGGCTGAGCTGTTCTCTTCGGATCTTAACACGGAACGCCTTGTCGGGGGGCTGGAGCTTTATTCGGGAATAAAAATCGACCCCGACGATACACTGCTCATTTTCGATGAGGTTCAGGAAGTTCCGCGGGCACTTACCTCTCTTAAGTATTTTTATGAGAATGCACCTCAGTATCATATTGTGTGTGCCGGCTCACTTTTGGGAATTGCTTTACACAGGGGTACATCGTTCCCGGTCGGGAAAGTCGATTTTTTAAAGCTTTATCCGCTTTCCTTCGGCGAGTTTTTAACGGCAACAGGCGGAGAACGCTTTTCAAAGCTTTTAAAAAGCGGCGACTATCAAATGATAACGAGCTTTAAGCAAACATATATTGATGCATTAAAGCAGTATTGCTTTGTCGGAGGTATGCCCGAAGCTGTACAAAGCTTTGCCGATAATAAGGATTTTAATGAGGTTCGCGCTATTCAAAAAAGAATTCTTGAGGCATACGAGCAGGATTTTTCAAAGCACGCTCCCAACGAAATTGTACCGAAGCTCCGTATGCTTTGGAACAGCATTCCCTCTCAGCTTGCAAAAGAAAACAAAAAGTTCATTTACGGACTTGTAAGAGAGGGCGGCAGAGCAAGAGATTATGAAACGGCTCTTATGTGGCTTTCCGATTGCGGTCTTGTTCACAAGGTAAGCCGGGTAAACAGTGCGGGTATTCCGCTTAAGGCGTATGAGGACTTAAAGGCGTTCAAGCTTTTTACGGTAGATGTAGGTCTTCTCGGTTGTATGGCGGGACTTTCTCGGCGCACACTACTTGACGGCGACGACCTTTTCGTTGAATTTAAGGGTGCTTTGACAGAGCAGTATGTTTGCCAGCAATTAAAAACGCTTGAGGATTTCGGCGTTTACTATTACACCAACGACAGGGGCTCTTGCGAAATTGATTTTATTGTTGACACGGGCGAACGGATTATTCCGATAGAAGTGAAAGCCGAAACGAATCTCAGAGCAAAAAGCTTGAAGGTATATAAAGAAAAATTCGACCCGGAGCTTGCGGTTCGCGCTTCAATGGCGGATTACAAAAACGAGGGCTGGCTTTTGAATTTGCCGTTGTATGCAATTGAAAATATTTGAATATTTCTTTCTCCTTTGCCGATACTAAAGAAAAAATCGGTAAAGGAGAAAATTTTTATGATTGAAAACGACACAATAAGGCTTTTGAGAGAATGTGATTCGGGTGTGGAAATGGGAGTTTCGTCTATTTCGCAGGTTGTAGACAAGGTGAAAAACGAAAAGCTTAAGGAAATACTTTCCGAATGTAAAAATGACCACGAGGAATTAAAGCTATCTCTAAATGAGCTTTTGGACGAATATCACGACGACGGGAAAAAGCCGAACCCGATTGTTAAGGGAATGTCGTGGATGAAAACGAGCGCCGAGCTTTCCTTTGACGAATCCGATGAAAAAATCGCCTCTCTTATGACGGACGGCTGTAATATGGGAGTAAAGTCCCTTACAAAATATCTTAACGAATACGAAGCTGCCGACGAGAAATCAAAGCGCGTGGCAAAGAAGCTTATTAAGCTTGAGGAGGACTTGATAAAAGACCTTAAGGAATATTTGTGAGGGCGGCACAATAACCGCGCTTCCTTTTATATTGCGCTTTTTGTATTGCTTTTTTCGGGCTGAGGCTGTATAATAAATACGAGAGAAATTGAAAATTTTTTAAAACAGCCGAAGAAACGGCATATCGTTCGGGGTGTAAAATGTCCGTAAAAAAGAATAAAAGCTCATCTAAAAGCTTGATTAAAAGATTTTTGCCTTATTACAAAAGGCACATAGGCACGCTTGTGTTCGACCTTATTTGCGCGGCGCTCACAACTCTTTGCGAATTGGTGCTTCCGATGATGGTAAGGCTTATAACAAACACCGCAACAGATGATATTTCCGCGCTTACGCCGAAGCTCATTTTGTCGGTGGGAGCGGTATATGTGCTTTTAAGAGCGGTTGATGCCGTCGCATATTACTATATGTCGTCGGTCGGGCACATTATGGGTACGAAAATAGAAACCGAAATGCGCGGAGATATGTTCGCGCATCTTGAAAAGCTTTCGTTTTCGTTTTATGACGACACAAAGGTCGGCACGCTTATGTCGCGCATTACAAACGACCTTTTCGAGGTTACGGAGTTTGCGCACCACTGCCCCGAGGAATTTTTCATTGCGGGAATAAAAATAATAGCCTCGTTTATTATTCTTTCGTTTATGAACGTTCCGCTTACGCTTATTATGTTTGCGGTAGTGCCCGTTATGGTTGTAATTCTGTCAACCTTTAACCATAAGTTCAGAACGGCAATGCGCGAGTCGAGGGTTATTATAGGCGAGCTTAACAGTCAAACGGAGGATTCTCTTCTCGGAATCCGCGTTGTAAAATCCTTTGCAAACGAAAAAATAGAAGAAGAAAAGTTTTCTAAGGGCAACAAAAGCTACCTTAAAATAAAAAGCGCGATGTATAAATATATGGGCTCGTTTCACTCCTTAAACAGAGTGTTCGAGGGCGTTATGTATATTGTGGTTGTTGTTGCGGGCGCATTTTTCCTTATTAAGGGCAAAATCTCCCCTGCGGATTATGTTGCGTACCTTATGTATGCTTCAATGCTTCTTACCGCTATTAAAAGAATCGTCGAATTTGCCGAGCAGTTCCAGCGCGGTATGACCGGCATAGAGCGCTTCGAGGAAATAATGAACACGAAGCCCGACATTAAAGATGAAGAAGGCGCCGAAAAACTTGAGGTTACAAACGGTGTTATCGACTTTAAGGATGTTTCGTTTTCTTACGGCGAAGGTGCGGAAAATGTTTTGAACAATATTAACCTTCACATAAAAAGCGGCGAAAATGTGGCGCTTGTAGGACCTTCGGGCGGCGGCAAAACAACGCTTTGCAGTCTCATTCCGCGTTTTTACGAGGCGACAGAGGGCGAAATAGAAATTGATTCTCAAAATATTAAAGGCGTTACTTTGAAATCGCTCAGAGAAAATATAGGTGTTGTTCAGCAGGAGGTTTACCTTTTTGCGGGAACTATTCGCGAAAACATTCTTTACGGAAAGCCCGGTGCCTCGGATGAGGAAATGAAAGAGGCGGCGCGTCTTGCGGGCGCAGACGACTTTATAGAAAAGCTCCCCGAAAAATACGACACATATATAGGCGAGCGCGGAGTTAAGCTTTCGGGCGGGCAAAAGCAAAGACTGAGCATTGCGCGTGTATTTTTGAAAAATCCGAAAATACTTATACTTGACGAAGCGACGAGCGCACTTGACAACGAAAGCGAGCATTTTGTTCAAAAATCGCTTGAAGAGCTCTCAAGAGGCAGAACAACCGTTACCGTTGCGCACAGGCTTACCACAATTAAAAAAGCCGACAGAATTCTTGTTATAACCGAAAACGGCATAGAAGAAAGCGGCACACACAAAGAGCTTATAGAAAAAGACGGTATATACGCTAAGATGTACGAAATGTACTCAATATAAATTATAAATCGAAAGGCGGTCATTTTATGAATTATCCGACACCACACATCAACGCAAAACCCGAGGATTTCGGAAAAACCGTGCTTATGCCGGGCGACCCGTTGCGTTCAAAATTTATTGCCGAAAACTTTCTTGAAAACGCACGCCTTGTAAACAATGTGCGCGGCGTGCAGGGCTACACCGGCACATATAAGGGCACAGAGGTCTCGGTTATGGCATCGGGTATGGGAATGCCCTCAATAGGAATTTACAGCTTCGAGCTTTTCAACTTTTTCGGAGTTGACAACATTATTCGCGTAGGCTCTGCCGGCGGTATGTGCGACAGAGTAAAAATTCGCGACATAATTTTAGCCGAGGGTGCTTGCACAAATTCGAACTATGCGCACAATTTCGGCTTCCAAGGGACATTTGCGCCTATTGCGAGCTTTGACCTTTTGAGAACTGCCGCAAATATTGCCGAAAAAGACAGGCTTTCGTATGTTGTGGGCAACGTGCTTTCGTCCGATACGTTCTATAACGATGAGGGTAACCTTCCCGAAAGTATGCGCACAACGCCGCAGTGGGCGAAAATGGGCGTGCTTTCCGTTGAAATGGAAGCGGCGGCACTTTATATGAATGCCGCAAGAGCAAACAAGAACGCACTTGCGATTTTAACCGTTTCCGATCACCTTCTCACGGGAGAGTCACTCTCTGCCGAGGAAAGACAAAATTCGTTTACCGAAATGATGAAGCTGGCGCTTGATATAGCTGCCGAAAAGGGGAATAAATAATGAATAAACGCGTATTTCTTATAGTGCTTGACAGCTGCGGTATAGGCGAAGCGCCCGATGCAGCCGATTTCGGCGATGCGGGCTGCAGTACAATAAGAAGCATTTCGCATTCGGAATTTTTCAATATAGAAAATCTTAAAAAATTGGGCTACACCCACATAGACGGACTTTCGTTTTTGGGCGATGGCGAGCTTAATTCGTGTGTTGCAAGACTTAAAGAAAAGTCACGCGGCAAGGACACTACGATAGGACATTGGGAAATAGCCGGTATTGTTTCGAAAAAGCCGCTTCCTACCTTCCCGAACGGCTTTCCCGACGAGGTTCTTTCGGAATTTTCAAAAAGAACCGGCAGAGGCGTTTTGTGCAACAAGCCGTATTCCGGTACGGATGTAATTCGCGATTACGGAGAAGAACACCTTAAAACGGGTGACCTTATTGTATACACCTCGGCAGACAGCGTTTTTCAAATTGCCGCACACGAAAGCCTTGTGCCTCCCGAAAAGCTGTACGAATATTGCCGCATAGCGCGTGAAATATTGACGGGCGAATACGGCGTTGGCAGAGTTATTGCAAGACCGTTTGAGGGCGAGCACCCGTTTAAGCGCACGGCGCACCGTCACGACTTTTCACTTGAGCCGCCCGAAAGCACAATGCTTGACGACTTGAAGGACAAAGGCTTCGACGTTCTCGGCGTGGGTAAAATTCACGATATTTTCGCAGGTCGCGGTCTTACCGATTTTGTTTTCACCGAGGGCAATACCGACGGTATGAACAAAACGCTCATGTATCAAAAAACCGACTTTAACGGACTTTGCTTTGTAAATCTCGTTGATTTCGATATGCTTTACGGTCACCGTCAGGATACGGACGGCTATGCGAAGGCACTTGCTGAGTTTGACGCTTGGCTTCCCGAGTTTATTGACGGTATGAAGGAAAACGACTACCTTATAATTACCGCGGACCACGGCTGTGACCCGGCAGACAACAGCACCGACCATACAAGAGAATACGTTCCGTTTGTGCTGTACGGCAAAAACGTAAAGCCCGAAAACCTCGGCACAATAGAGGGCTTCGACTTTATTGCGAAAACAGTAAAGAAAATTCTTGAGAGTGAGGGTGAGTTGTCCCTTGACAGATAAAGAGCTTGCACTCTCGGCTATTGAGGCTATGAAAAAATCATATGCGCCCTATTCCCAATTCAAAGTGGGCGCGGCACTTCTTACAAAATCGGGTAAACTTTACACCGGCTGTAATATAGAAAACGCATCGTTTACGCCTACCGTTTGCGCCGAAAGAACGGCGTTTTTCAAGGCGATAAGCGAAGGCGAGCGCGAGTTTTCTAAAATTGCCGTTGTGGGCGGAAAAGACGGTAAGCCTTCGGGCTTTGCCGCACCGTGCGGAGTTTGCAGACAGGTTATGCGCGAATTCTGCTCGGATGAATTCGAGATAATTTTCGTAAAAGACGAAAATACGCTTGAAAAGCATACGCTTTCACAGCTTCTGCCGAATTCATTTAAACCCGACAATCTTTTATAAATGAGGTTTCTTTATGAGAATGTACGATATTATAAAGAAAAAACGTGACAACGAAGAGCTTTCCGAAGAGGAAATCCGCTTTTTCGTGAACGGATATACGGAAGGTACGATTCCCGACTATCAGGCGGCGGCATTTTGTATGGCTGTATATTTTAACGGTATGACGGAGAAAGAAACGGCTTGCCTTACGCTTTCAATGGCACATTCGGGCGATACCGTAGACCTTTCGTCCTTCGGCAACAAAAGCGTTGACAAGCACAGCACCGGCGGCGTCGGCGACAAAACAACGCTTATTGTCGCACCGACGGTTGCGTCTCTCGGATGCGTTATCGCGAAAATGTCCGGCAGAGGCTTGGGGCACACGGGCGGCACGGTAGATAAGCTTGAATCAATAGACGGCTTTAATACCGCTCTTTCGCCCGAAAAGTTTTTCGAGCAGGTAAACAAAATAGGTATTGCCGTAATCGGTCAAACGGGAAATCTTACCCCTGCGGATAAAAAGCTTTACGCTTTAAGGGATGTTACCGCCACGGTTGACAGTGTGCCGCTTATAGCTTCGAGCATAATGAGCAAAAAGCTTGCGGCAGGCTCGCATACAATAGTGCTTGACGTAAAATACGGCTCGGGCGCGTTTATGAAAACACCCGAAGAAGCCGAGGCGCTTGCGCGTGAAATGGTTAAAATCGGCAAAAATTGCGGCAGAAACGTAGCTGCGCTTATTACCGATATGGCAAAGCCCTTAGGTAAAAATATAGGAAATTCGCTTGAGGTTATCGAAGCCGCAGAGGTTCTGAGAGGCAAAGGTCCGGAGGATTTAAAGGAAGTAGCCGTCGCTCTTGCAACCGAAATCGTTTCGCTTTCGAAAAACATAAGCGAAGCGGAAGCGAGAATTCAGGTTGAGGAAGCTATTTCAAGCGGGGATGCATACAACAAGCTTTTGGAATGGGTTGCGTGCCAGGGCGGTGACGCCGAGTGGGTAGATACGCCCGAGCTTTTCCCGAAGGCAAAATACAGCTTTGACATTTTAAGCGATGACGAGGGCTATATAAGCTCTATGGATTCCGAAGCTATAGGCATAGCTTCTGTAATGCTCGGTGCGGGCAGAGAGAAAAAGAGCGATACAATAGATATGAGCGCGGGTCTTCGCGTTGAAAAGAAAACCGGAGATTACGTTAAAAAGGGCGAGCTTTTGGCAACACTTTACACGTCAAATGAAGCGCTTTTCGAAAACGCCGCGAAAAAATACCTTTCGGCACTTAAGTTTTCGGACATAAAGCCCGAGCCCGTTCCCGAGGTTTACAGTATTGTAAAATAAATGTTTATCGGCACGAAAATCGAGACTGTTTCGGTTTTCGTGCCGAGATGCATTATGCGTTTTTTCTTTATAAAAAATTTTTTCGAAGCATTGCAATTCGTGTAATGTTGTATTATAATGATTTCAAATATTTAAAATTACGGAGAAAAGCTATGGATATAAAGGTTAAAAAGCTTTGTTATATTGACAGTGTGAAAATACCCGAGGAATTTCTCGTTACAGAGGTTGACGAGAGCGAGGTCGATGCCGCGCTTAACGGTATGTCGCTTCGTTATGCGAAAAAGTCCGAGGTTGACGCTTGCGGTGAGGGCGACATTTTGTTTTGCGACGGCGGCGAGCTTTACCCCGACGGGCGTGATGTTTTGATTTTTACCGGAACTGCTGTTCCCGGTGCCCAAAAAGCCGCAGCTGACGGTGTAGGCAAGTGTGTCGGCGAAAGCTTTAATACGGAGCTTTGCGGCAAAAAGGCAAGCCTTACGGTAAAAAAAATCGTTCACCTTACTCCCGTGAAAATTGACGATGAATTTATAAAGTCACTTTCTCTTGAGGGTGTTGGCACGGTTTCCGAGTACAAAGAGCATATCAGAGCTTCAATAAAAGAGAATCTCGAAGCGCAAAAAGGAAATCTTATAAATCACTTCTTTATGGAGACACTTATAAACGAAAGCGAGTTTTCTTACGACGAAGCGCAAATGAAGGCGTATGTTGAGGAAGCGTATGCCGAGTCGGTTAAAATGTACGGCGAGGAGTTTGCCGAGGAAGACCCCGACGATATGAAGGCTTCCATAGAAAGCTTTACAAAGCAAAGCTGTGCTGTAAAGGCGTTCTGCGAGGAAAAAGGCTTTAAGCCCGATATGGACGCAATAAACGGCGATGTTGACAGCCTGCTTCAGATGATGGCGCTTACGGGTGAGGAAGCACCTTCGCGAGAGGAGCTTCTCGAATCCGAGGTTTCGGGCGCATATATGAATATGTTTTTCGAATACGTTAAAGAAAGGACCAAGGCGTAATGGCAACTGTAGAATTAAAGGAAAAAGAATACGAAGCGTTTCGCGGAAACGATTATGCGGTTATTGACTGCTACGGCGATTTTTGCGCGGCATGCGTAATGCTTGAGCCCGTTTTCGACGGAGTGGCAGACGAGCTTTCGGAGGTGCATTTCGGCAGAGTTAATATTACTCACTATCCCGAAATTGCCGACGAATACGGCATAACCGCTATGCCTACGCTGTTGTTTTTCAGAAAAGGCGAGTTGGTAAATAAATTTATAGGCAGTATGGATCGCGAACAGCTTTTAGAGCTTGTTTCAAGTCTTTTATACGGCGAATAAGGAGGCTTTTTTATGAGTAAGGTGCGCTTTAACAGCGACCCCGAGGTTGTTGCGAAAGTAAAAGAGGGCTTAAAAAGAACAGGCGGCTATTGCCCCTGCCGTACCGAAAGAACGCCCGAAAACAAATGCGTTTGCGAGGAATTCAAGGCGCAGATTCAAGACCCCGAGTTTGAAGGCTTTTGCCATTGCAAGCTCTATTACAAAGAAAAATAAATCTTGAAAGGAAGATTTTTTATGAAAAAGTTAATTTCGATAGTTCTTGTAGCCGTTATGGTTGTAACGCTTGCAAGCTGCAGTCTTTTCAGCGACGCTTCCGTTGTTAAGATCGGCGACTATTACACACACGAAGACCCTTCATCGCTTGAGTATGACGAGAGAATCGCTCTTTTGGGCAAAAGCTTCGGCAGCACTCTTGAACAGTACGCAAATGCCGCGGCATATCCCGACAATATGGTATATGATGCCGAAGGCAATATGATCGGTATGTACGATTACGACGAAGCAACCGGTCTTGCAAAGGGCTGGACGAATCTTGCGGACGGTACATATATGGCATACCCCGCAGGCGAAGAGGTTGACCTCGGCAAGCCCGATGCTTCTAAGATGGTTGACATTCCCGAAGACGTTGCCATGGGCGGCGTTGTATACGGCAACGGCGGAAAATCCACGGCGGCATATCTTTACATATTCCTTCCCGACGCTTCGGCAAAGGATGTAGTTTTAAACGCCGTTAAGGATGTTTACGGTCTTGAATTTACCGAAAAGACAGAAACTGTTTACGTTCTCGAATACAGTGCCGAAGATATCGACAAGCAGTTTGAGGATATTGTAGCTCAGGGTCAAACCGTTCTCGGCAGAACAGCCGCGGATTATGCACAGCTTCTTATGAGCGACTACGGGATGGTAGAGTACAAGGGCGAGAATGCTTACAAACCCTACGAGGATTACGAAGAACCCACGGATGTTGAGTTCGACGAAAAGGTTGTTCTTGTTTGCGGCGCAGAATATGCCGTTTACGAAGAGTATGTTGAAGATGTTACAAGCGTTACAGATGTTGTTTACGGCAAGGACGGCAAGGTAGTTGCGCATAATACATATTATGTATGCAATTCAAAGGAAGCCGCCGACCACCTTATGGGATATGTAAGCGATATGAGCGGTGCCGTACGTGTTTCCGATACGGTTGTAGGCTGTGCGCTTTCGGGTCAAACGCTTGAAGATACAATTACCGCATATAAGGGCTATAATGTTCTTAATGATGATTCTGTTGCGGACTACACAAGAATGATTGAGGAAACCTTCTTCTCTGTAGTTTGCTGATAAATTTCAGACGGATGCCGTTATAAGGTTATTTCGGCATCCGCTTTTTAAATTTTATTTCGGTGATATATTATGAAAAAAGAAAAAAGGAAGAAAAACGGCAGTTACAGCTGGAAAAAGCTTTTTGTTGCCGTAAAAAGGCTTAGGCTTCCGTGGATTTGGATTTTCGTGGGACTTTCGTTAAATCTTGTTGTAAACGATTTATTGCTTGATTTGCCCGATACAACCGCGGGACTTTTGAGCGGAGATATTTCGGGTGCAGCCGTTTTCGATGCGATTATTTATTTTGTATTGTACGGCGTAAGCTCGGTTGTTGCCGTTGCCGGTCAAGCACAGGCGCAAGCCTACGGTGTAAGAAAAGCACGTGACAATACCTGGAAGAAAATGCTCGGAATGAAAATGGAGTATTTTGACAGAAACGACCCTTCGGAAACCATAAGCACGGTTATTAACGACGTTGGCTCTGGCGTTGAAGGTCTTGTGAATCTCATTATATACCTTATTCCCAACATATATTACGTTGTAATGGCAATGAAGCGCATAAGCGAGTATCACATAATTCTCGCGCTTTCCTGCTTCGTCTTATTCCCGCTTAAATATCTTTATGCGCTTATTATGGGCAGACGCTTTGAAAAAACCTCTACTACGATTTATGAGCGCATAGGTGTTCTTACGGGCTTTTTGGCAGACAGAATTAACAATTTACCGCTTATAAAAAGCTATACAAACGAAGAAAAAGAAAAAGAGAACGGACAAAACGCCGCTCGCGAGCTTTTGAAGGCGAATATGAAAATGGTCCATTCGGACAATATGGCTACGGGTATTGTTTCCGTTATAGATGTTCTTCAAAAGTTCACGGTAATAGTAGTTGCCGTTGTGCTTCTTCAGAAAAAGCTTATAGATATGGCAATGTGGCTTGCCTTCTTCCTCTTTTCGCAAAATC
>CAZRXQ010000014.1:0-18806 GCA_964604065.1 uncultured Eubacteriales bacterium
CGCTTTACAGCGTAAGGATTTACCAAACTTCGACTGAAATTTTTGGTTATTTTTTATCCTGCGAAAAAATTCAAAAGTTTCAAAGTTCCGCACACATTTCTTTTTTATCCGTAGAGCCTGAAAACCGCGCTATTTTCGCAAAACAATTTCGCAAAATATAATTCAGTTTTCAGTTTACACCTTTTCGGGAAAGCATCCGAAACCGTTGTAAAAACACAAAGGATGTGGTATAATAGGTAGTAACATACCCCGTTTTATAACGGCATATAAAGACCGCAAAGGGAGGTAGGAACGATGACAAACAAGTTTGAACTTTACGAAAGTGTGAAAATCAAAGGTACAGATATTACCGGTGTTATCGTAGCTGAAGATACTGACGGTGGGACGAAACCGCCGCTTTACTTTATTGAGAAAGACGATAAATATAAAATCGGTGTGCCGGATCAAGACTGTATCTGGCGTGCCGAACACGAAATCGAATACATTTGAATTAAGCATTTTATCGTATGTGGTTGAAAGCAGAACGCAAAATAAGCATTTGATTCCTCTTAAATTTACAACATAACGAAAAAACATATACATATACTTCAAATAAAATACAAAAAAGAAAAGTCCCGACCACCGCCTTTTTCGGTGACAGCCGAGACTTTTTTATTATTTAATTACGGTTATTTTGCGGGCTTTAATGACTGATTTTCAAGGTCGGAAATCATAAACTGCGGGTAATCGGGGTTTGAGCCCGCCTTAAAGTCGCCCGTGTTTGTAAGAAGGTATACGATAAATTTACTGTAGTCCGTGCCGTAAGAGCCCGAAACGTGCGGTGCGTTCTTTATCATATAGGTGTATTCCGGAAGAACCGCCGTTGAAAGGTCTACACAGTTATCGGGAGAAACAAGCGCGGGATTCGAAGCAACGTAACCGTCTCCCAAGGTTTCGCCGTATTTCGCAACGGTTGCAAAGCCCGAGGTGTTATACGCTTCAAGCGTTCTGTCGCCGGAAAGGCAAGCGCTTTCGTAAACGGGAATAAGCGGAGAACCGTAATTTGAAAGAACGGAAATGCCGACGCCGTTTTCAATCATTTCGTTTAAAAGTGCATCTCTGCCGTGCATCATATCTCTTAAAGCGTCTATTCTGTTTAAGAAGGTCTCGTTTACGTTTTCTCTTGAGCCGAACATATAAGCTATTGCATCCTCGTAGTCGCCGTCATCGGAAACAAGTCCCCAAATGCAGGGTGAGTACGCAAATACCGGCTTTAATACCTCTTCGTAAAGCTCGGTCTTTTTATTTTCGAGAATGTAGTCGGTAATACCCGTTGCCCAATCGAAAAGACCTACCTTGTAAAGAATCTCAAGAAGAAGCTTTGTAGAAGGATCGCCGCTTACAAGACTCTTAAGATATTCGTAAAGTCTTTCGGGGGTAATTTCCACTCTGCCGTTTAAAACATCGCCTACAATCTCCGAGCCGCAGAAGGTAGAGGAGCAGAAAAGGCAACGACCCACGCTGTCATAACCGTATTTTGTAAAATACGCTATGCTCATAATTCCGCCCATACTCGCGCAAACAATGTTAACCTTGTCTGCACCGGTATCGGCTTTCGCTTTTCTTACGGCGTAGTCTATTTCGTCGGCTACAACAAGCGGGTCTATACGCCAGTCGTAGTTAACGTAGTAAACGTGGTCTGCGCCGAAGGTTTCGGCAAAGGTCGTGAGCATACCCATTTCGTTGTTAGTACCGCCGATAAGCTCGGGATAGCTTGCAAGGCTTTCGGTATACTTAATCATTCCCGTGTTGTATGCAGGATCACCGTTTTCCGCCATTGAGTTGTACTTAAGAAGCTCGTATGCGGCATCGATAAGCGTGTCAACCGCGCCGTCCTTATCGTCAAACGCAAGCCACTGCAAAAGCGATTTGCCCGCGGCAACAACAAGGTCCTGCGTATTAAGCTCAAACGCCTTGTGCTCGTTTGAGGTTCCGGGATTGAGTAAAAGATTTGTAAAATCCATTCCGCGAACGAGAATAACGGGGTCATTTGCGGTAATACCCGTTTCGCTCTTTCCCGCGGCAAATGCCGTAACCGAGGAGGTGAACAGCATAACCGCAACAAGTAAAATGCTTATAAATTTTTTCATATTAATTCCTCCTGTTTCATTCGGGCGAATTCAGCCCAGGATATGATTTTAATATTCTTCTCCTTTGCCCTTTGCAAAAGGTCGCCGCTTTTTAAAATATCATATTCGAACACGCGCTTTTTCCAATTACCCGTCGGGTCGTCCTTTTCTTCTGCGGGGTGCAAAAAGAATTCCGTAACACCCTCGGGACATTCGTCCAAAGCGTCAAGGTAATATTTTTTGAGTGCATCACAGCTTGTGATTTTGTCCTTGCCCCAGGGATTCGAAACAAGGTCGTCAAGAAGCTTCACACCGCGCTTTGTGCCTTCTTTTACTATGTGCCCCTGAAAAGCCTTAACTACACCGGGAACACTTTTAAGTCCGAGCTGGCGGCGTATAAACGCGGGACTTTTCGGAAAGCGGTACGGCAAATTGTGTTTTTTACAAAACTCGTAAGCGTCAATGTAAAACCGTCTGCCGTTTATTCCGTAAAACGTGCCGCAGTGATTGTCGGCGTGATCAACCGTAACACCGCGAGACGTGAGAAATTCGTACTGCGCTTCTATTTCGGCTGCAACTTCCTTTCTTTTTGCGCCGAAGGTTAAATCCTTTTGGTTAAAGGTAAGACCGTTTCCGTCGCAAATGGAAGCACTGCCGCTTAAAGAACGCCACTGCTCGTTGCCGCCGTCGGAATTCACCGTTAAATGAACTCCCACCGAAAAGCCTTCGTCCCTCGCGATTTTTGCGGCTTCTTCGGAATAAGGCGTAACACTCAAAAAAGATGTTGATGAAATCAAGCCGTTTTTCAAAAGGTATGTAATGGCATTTGTCTGCTCCTTATTATACCCGAAGTCGTCGGCATTGATTATAAGGTATTTGCTCATTAATTTGTACCGTCGGGCGTTGCGATAACGGTTTTCTCTTCTGCCTTCTTCGCTTTTTTCTCGTCGCCGAAGTGAAGGAACATTGAGAAAATGCTTGCGAGAAGCATTGCAACAAACGGCAATACGCACATAAGAACTCTTGAAGCCTGACCGGGATTCGGTCCGGGATTCTCGGCATTGTAGAAGCCGTAAACGCTTGCCATAATTTTAAAGCCCAATGAAACATAAAGACCGTTAAGTCTGTTCATAACGCCGATAAGGCTTGTAAGCATACCCTCACGCTTTACGCCGTGACGAGCGTAGTCGTCGTCGATAATCTTTGCGCCGATGCAGTCCATTGTTATAAGACAGCCCGCAACGCCGACACCCATAACGCAAGCCGTGGGAATGGCAACCGCAAGAGAATTTGCAAAGTAAAGCGGAATAAAGCCCACTGCCATAATCATAAAGCCGAGACGCCAGATTTTAATAACCTCGACCTTTTTTGCTATAAACGAGAATGCGGCAATACCTATAAGCGCACAGCCGAATACAACGCCGAGCATAACGGTCGTCATGGCGCTGTCAAGCTCCAAGGTGTACGTTACATAGAACGAAATTGCCTGTGAAATAAGCGAGAATGCCGCCGAATAAAATGCGCCGGCAAAGCCGAATATCCAGAATTTTTTGTTTGTAATAAGAGCGACTATAGCCTTTATAAGGTCGGGCTTTTCCTGTGTTCTGTATTCTTCGTTTTCCGCTTCGATGTCCTCGTGACAGCCGAAGGTCATATAAAGAATAACAACAAGTGCGATAACACCGTAAATAAGCGATGTGAGACCGTAGCCCAATGCCTTCGTAACCATGGGGGTAAGAACTATTGAAATTACCATTGCGAGAAGCTGGCAAACCTGTCTTATGGCATTTGTCTTCGCTCTTTCCTCGTCCGTTTTGAAAAGTGTCGGGAACAGCGCACCGTAGTTCGCGTTAATTAAGGAATCGAGCGTACCGGTTAATATGTACATCAGTAATATGTACACATACGCCGCCGTGCTTCCGCCGATTCTAAGCCCCGAGGGAATATTGAAGAACATTATAAACGAGAGAATAAGAAGCGGCGTGCCTATAACAAGCCAGGGTCTTCTCTTGCCCCATTTTGTGTTCGTTCTGTCCGAAAGGAAGCCGTAAACGGGGTTGTCGATTGCATCTACAAATGTGTAAATGAAAACGATTCTTGCCATTTGCTCCGTTGTAATAAGGCTTAAAGTGTTAATGTAATAAGCCGCGGCAAACGACTTGAACATATTGATCGGAATAGAGGTTCCGAACATACCGAAGCCGTACCTGAACGGAGATGTCTTTTTTCTTGTAAGTTTGTTTTCGGGCATCTTACATCCTCCTAATTAAAATAAATCGGGTTTGTTACGGCGCGGATTATCTCCTTGCCGAACATTTTTTTAACCGCCTTAACGTAGGCGAATTTAACATTTTCAAGAGCCGCAGTACAGCTCGCCGTGCCGCGTTTCCCCTTTAATATAACCTCTTCGCCGAGATTCGTTACAAGAACAAGGCTCTCGCCCTTAAGGTTCTCCGCTTTAGCTTCAAGAAGATCTCCGGGAACGCTTTCGGTGCTGTCTCCCATAACAGCCTCGCCGTATTTTATTAAAAGGTGCACTCCTTCTTTTTTCGAAGTAACAAAGGCGTGACCTTTTTTAATCGAAGCTAAAATATCCTCGGCGCTTTGCGACGGTGTGTAAACGCCCGTTACGGGATTGCCGAGCCTTACGGGAGTTTTCGGCTTGTGGTAGTCACTGCCGCCCACCGCGGGAATTTTTCTTCCCTCACACAAAAGCTTCGTCCAATATGCTATGCCTCTTACATTCGTCGGTCGCATAGGGCCGTTCCAGATTTCGAGCATATCAAAATCCTCGCTCTGCCAAAGATACGGGCAAATTCCGCATTTCGGATGGTTCACGGAAATAACCGCACCGCGCTTTCTTGCGGCATCAACAATAGCCTTCATCTCTTCCTCGGAGTTTGCTATAAAAGAGTTTTCAAACGGCTCTTTTACACCGAAGAAATTCATATGACCCTTGTAATGAGTCCACTCGACAGCCGGCACAAAGGTAAGTGAGTCAATATGCGGTAAATTTAAGTTTTCGCTGAAATTGTTGTGGTTTGCAAGACCGACAAAATCAAGCCCCTGCTCTCTCGCCTTTTTTCCGATTTCAAACGCGCTGAAAGCGCCGTCCGAAGCGGTTGTGTGGATATGTAAATCGCCGAAAAGAAGTCTTTCTTTTTTGAAGTCGAAGGTTACTTCGTAATCGACCTTTACACCCTCGGGCATTACGTGGTATGCGCCGACTATTATTTTCCATTTGCCGGGCTTCACGGGCTCACTTAAATAACCCGCCGTAGAGCCGTACTCGCCTACAGTTATTTTACGGTGAGCACTGCCCGACCAGCCCAAAAATCTGCCGGTTTCGTCCATAAGACCTATATCAATGGTAGCAGTCGGAACAAGGTCCCCCAAAAGACCCTTTGTCTTTTGCACATACGAATACTTTACGGTTAAAGAGTTTACGTTTTCGGGAACATCAAAATCCACCGTGTAATACGTGCCCTCTTTATCCTTTGTAACAAGATGCGTAAATTTCATATAATCCCCCTTTCATATCTTCTCATAATTATTATATGACATATTTTTCGATTTTTCTTGCGCTTTTTTTACATAGATACGTGATTTTTTTAAATTTATTTAAAATTTTCGCATATTATGCTTGTTTAAACCGTCAAAGCGTGATATTATATTCTCAATAATAAATTTAAAAGAAGGGGATTTTTTTGAATAATTTTGCACAAAAAAACCTGCGGTACTCGGCAAATCCCGATTGCACGGTACATTATTACAACAATCCCGCACTTAAAAATAACGACATTTCTTTCCATTGGTGGCAAAGCGGGGCAACCTCTCTTCATATGCACGATTTTTACGAATTCTTTATTATAACGGACAATCGCACGCTTCACGAAATTAACGGCATAAGAGAAGAGCTTAAAAAGGGCACGCTTTATATGATACGTCCGACGGATGTTCACAAATTCATTTTGGAAAAAGACCATTCGTGCGTACATATGAACATTTGCGTAACGGAAAAGCACCTGAAAAAAATCTGCGGCGCGCTTAAGCTTAACCTTAAAACAGTTTGCGAAAAGTTCCCGAGAAAGGTGAATTTAACACCCGAGGAGCTCGAATTCTTCGTAAGCAGAGCACGCACCCTCAATCCCCTTATGCGCACTAACTCCTCACGCGCAAACACGCTTATTTGCGAGCTTATTGCAGAAGCTTTAACACTTATCAACCGCGTTCAAAGCGAAAGTATGAATTCGCCGCCGCAATGGTTCACGGCGCTGCTCGAAACCATTCACTCTCCCGAAAACCTCTCGCTCACGGCTAAGGATATTTACGCCTTAGGCGGTTTTTCGCCGCCGTCTATGATACAGTTTTTCAAAATATACACAGGTATGACGCCGAACGCTTACCTTAAAGCCTACAAATGCGAAAGCGCCTGCCATCTTCTGCGTTCCACAAATCTTACCGTACTCGAAATTTCGAACATCTTAGGCTACGACAGCTTAAGCTATTTCGGCAATGTGTTTAAAGAATTCTCCGGTATGACGCCCATAGCATACAGAAAAGCAAACGGCGGCAGTGACGGAAGCTCGGAATAGGCTTTCACGGTTTTGAAAAACAAATTCCCACAATCACTTCGTCAAAAGCCTCCCCTCGCATTTTCTGCGACGGGAGGCTTTCGTTTTAAAGCTCCAAGGCATTCTCGTTTAATAAAAACTCGTACAAGCCGAGGTGAAGAATCCCCTCTTCATCCCACCAGGGCTTCATAGAAGTTTTTGTAATGATAATCTTTTTGAAAAAGTCCTTCGTATTTCTTAAGGGTCTTAACTCCGTTTCCATTTTGTCGGGGTCTGTAACATTCAATGCCGATTGAATATAGTATTTTTTTGCTCCGGCATTCACCGTAAAATCAATCTCGCACTGCTTTTTCGTTCTGCCGCAGTCGCTATTCTCTACAACCTCCACAACACCCACATCAACCGAATATCCGCGACGCAAAAGCTCATTATAAATAATGTTTTCCATTATGTGAGTTTCTTCCTGTTGCCTGAAATTAAGCCGCGCATTGCGAAGTCCTATGTCGGTGCAGTAGTATTTTGAAGGATATTCGAAGTATTTTTTCCCTTTAACATCGTACCTTTTGGCATTTGAAAAAAGAAAGGATTCCGTTAAATAGTTCAGGTAATTAGAAACGGTAGTACCTGAAACATTAATATTTTTAAGCGACTTTAAGGTGTTTGCTATTTTATTTGCATTTGTAAGCGAGCCCACGGATGAGCACAGATCGTCCGTCAGCTCTTCAAGCACATCGGGAAGCGCTATCTCATACCGCTCGACAATATCCTTAAAATATACCTCTTCAAACAGGCTCTTAAGATAGCTTGCCTTTTCCACATCGTTTTTCTTTGTGAGAACAACCGGCATTCCGCCGTAAAGCGCGTATTCCTCGTAAGTTTCCGATTTGTCGCCGCCGCAAAAGCCGTAGTATTCCTTAAAGGAAACCGGATACACTCTAACCTCGTCACCTCTTCCGCGAAATGCGGTAAGAACATCCTTCGTCAGCATTTTCGAATTGCTTCCGGTAACGTAAATATCCACATTGCGAAGGCGCATAAGACCGTTCAAAACATTGTATAGCTTTATGCTGTCGGGGTTTTTAATTTCATCTCTTGAAATGGCGTACTGCACCTCGTCAATCATAATGTAGTACATATTCTCGTTTACAATCTTCGAACGAATATACCTTGACAACTCATCCGGGTCGCGGTAGCGAACGTAAAGGTCATCATCAAGCGCCACGGTAATTATCTGTTCTTTTTTTACGCCGCATTCGATTAAATAATCGTAAAACAAATTAAACAGCAAAAAGCTCTTGCCGCACCGTCTGATTCCCGTAATAACCTTTATTAAGCCGTTATCTTTTTTGTCCGCAAGCTTATTTAAATAGCTGTCTCTTTTTATAATATTCTCCACAGAAAAACTCCTCTCACTTAAAACTTAAGTGTATTGTCACCTAACTTCTAAGTGTAGTATACCACAACAAACCGAAAAAATCAACATCCACTTAAAACTTACGGTAAAAACACCCTAACTTTCAAGTTGATAACTATTTCAATGAAATTTTAGCAGACAAAAATCCGAAATACCTATTGACAAAGCACTCCTACAGCTGTAGTATATAGATAGAGATACTACAATTGTAGGAGATGATTTTTTATGAATTTATCCGAACGCGAATGGACGGTGCTCGGAGTTCTTTGGGAAACAGACGGCGCGGAGCTCGGCACTGTTGTAAACAAGCTTTCGCCGAAAACCCGCTGGAGCAGAAACACCGTGCTTACATATCTTACGAGAATGGAAAAAAAGGGGCTTGTTACCATAGACAAAAGCGTTACGCCGCACATTTACCGTGCCGCCTGCGACCGTGAAAGCTGTAGGCGCGGCGAGCGTAAAAGCTTTCTCGAAAATGTTTACAGCGGCTCTGCCGGCGACTTAATAGCCGCATTTTTAAAAGAGGAACAAATTTCACAAAAGGAGCTTGAAAACCTCAAAAAGCTTATTGACGAAATGGAGGTATAAATATGCGGGATATTTGGAGCTTTCTTCTTCAAACGCTCACCGTATCGTCGGTTGGTTTAATAATAATTATTCTTAAAAAGGTTTTTAAAGACACCCTGCCGCCGAAATGGCATTTTGCAATGTGGGGCATTGTCGGGATTTTTACGCTTATACCCGCAAGCATTAAAAGCACATATATTCTTTTTAACGAGAATTTTATTCTGGAGCTTTTAAAAGGCGCTTTCGGTGAATACGGCGCAACAGCGGTTACCTCACCCTTCCCGATAATTACCGAAAAGCCCGACTCTGCGGCCGATTATATTTTTATTGTATACGCCCTCGGCGTTTTCGCTCACTTAGCCTTTTACGCCGCTTCTTACATAAAGCTTCGCATCACTTTAAAAAAATGCACTCCGCCCTCAGAGGAAGCGCTCGAATGCATCAAAGAAATTTGCGGACAAATCAATGTTAAGCCCTGTAAAGTTGTAGAGCTTGACGGAATAAAAAGCGCGTTTGTCTGCGGGGTAATAAAGCCTGTTTTGGTGCTTCCCGAAAATGTGCCGCAAAACGGCAAGGTTATTTTGCACGAGCTTTATCACTTAAAGCACAGAGACACACTTTGGAGCGTTGTAATTTGCATATTAAGAAGCCTTCAGTGGTGCAATCCGTTTCTTGTTTACTGCGCAAGCGCTGCCACAAACGATATGGAGCGCCGTTGCGACCAATATGTTCTCGAATTTTTAAGCGGAGAGGAAAGGCGCGATTACGGACACATACTTCTTTCCATGGCAAACGACCGCTTTACAAAAACGCCCTGCACCACCTGCGTAAACAACGGCGGTAAAAATATAAAAAAGCGCATTGAAACAATTGCAAAATTCAAGCTGTATCCGAAGGGTATGAAGCTTGTTTCGGTGTGCATTGCACTGAGCCTCACCGTTTTCCTTTTCACCGGCACAACGGCTTCCGCGTTTAAGCTTTCGGGCTTTCCGCAGTCGATTATGAGCGCCGCCGCAAAAAGCACACCGTGCACCACATACGCCGGCGCGTTTGACACATATGCCGCGGCTGTTTCAAGAAGCAACGGCTACTACCGTATGATGTGCGCTTCGGATGAATTAAGGCAGGAGCTTTCCGTCAAAGCAAAATCGCTTTCCTTCGGCGAAACGGAATTCGTATGGGATTCGGGCTTTCCGATTGATATCAGAATAAGCGATCAATACGCCGTTTTGAATCTCGAAAAGCTCGATTCCAACAGCTACAGAGGCACGATTCTTTTCTGCCCGTGGCAAGACGCAGAGGGCTACGAGCTTACCGACGAAGAAAAAGAGGCGCTTTTAATTTACAACTCGGATGCTGTGCGCTTTGTTACTCAAACGGTTGTTGTTAAAAAAGAAGCCGGCAGATGGTTTGTGGACGAATGCGGAGCTTTTGAAACGGTATATTCAAGACAGGCTTATTCCTTTTTAGAGGCAACGGGACTTCCGTCGATTGAATACACGGCACCTTGCGGCGATTACCTCTTAAAAATCACTTATCGGACGTTTTACACCGCCTCCTCCGAAATGGTTCAAGGGGTGCTTCCGACCTGCACGTATTACTCAAAGCATTGTCCCGAGCCGAACGCGAAGTTTAAATATTGCTCGACCTCCGACGAAATCGCCGTTACAAATATTTCCGACAGCGCAAAAAACATAACAAGCATAGGCGTTTCATATATGCCCGTACACGAGGGCGAGCCGTTCCCCGAGGTTTTGGAAATCTCCGATTCGGATGACGTCGATACAGCTTTAAGAATCTCGAACGGCAACAGCTTTTCTTCAAGATCCGTCGAAAACGGCATTTTAGAGGAAAACGAGAGCTTCTCTCTCGGCGGCGGAAGTGCCGAATCCGCATCCTCTGTAAACAGCTTCCCCGAATATTTTGCGGCAAGCTTTTACATTAACGGGGAATACAAAGAAAGTACCGGAATGACGAGAGAAACGGAGGAAACAAAATGACAACCGATTACGAAAAAATCTCGGGCGCGCTGAGAAAAATCGCGTTGGGCTTCATCATTCTGACATTCCATATTGATATAGAAGGCTTTTCGGTAATCCCCACGTTTTTGGGATACTATATGTTCGCAAAAGCAATAGAAACGCTCTCCGAAGAGGAGCGCGAGCTAAAGCTTCTTTACAAAATGTCGGACCTTTTGTTCTATTATCAGTTCATTTATTGGTTCGCGATTTTTGTCGCTACAATCGCAGAGCTTGATATCGCATTTTTGCAACCGATAGATTTGATTTTCGCGGTAATAAATATTTATTATCAGTTCCAGCTTTTAACAAACCTTTCCTCCGTTGCGAAAAAGCACTCGCCCGAAACGACGCATTCGAAAATGCTTAAGGGCTGCCGAACGCTTCAAACACTCATTCTCACTATGTTAAACATCCTGAACGCAACCTCAAGATTTTTCGGATACGAAATATATTATGTGAAAATAGGTTTTGCAATAGTTTACTTCATATCCGTTCTTTGCTGTATCTCAGCCGTATTAAGCCTTAAATCCGCAATAAACAAAAAAGCCGAAGCCGAAAAAGCAGACGGTATAACGTAACGGATTCCAAGCGCACACCGAAAGCTTTAAGATGCGTTCAAATTCACAATAAAACAGCAAACGTAAGCTTTATCACAAATGGACTGTAAAAACGCTTGTTTTCTACAGCCCATTTATTTTTTCAATGTATAAAGCTTTTTCTGTTTTTTATTATACCCAAAAAGGAAAAAACAACACCGACAAAGAAAAGCGGCACATAAAACCTTAAAACAGCCGAACATGTAACGGTATCCGATATTACATAAAACGGAAATACCGTATAATACCCGCCCAGCATAAGACTTATTATTACATAAAGCAAGACGGTCATTATCACGGCAGTTAAAGATTTTGTCACATATAAAAGAAAATACGACAGCCCGACCAAAAACACCGAAACACACATTACGGCAATTAAAACGTGTATTGCCTCGGTTGTTACAAAGCATATTAACACACCGGGAATCACGGTATTAACACTACCCAAAAGAAGCAGTACCGCAAAATCAAGTATTTTAACGCGGTTACGGCACACATAAAGCACCTCTTCGCCGATTTCCCCGACATAATTCTTCATTGAAAAAATGCTTGCAAAAGAAACCGCGGCAGGCAACAGCATAAAGCAATAGTTCTTTACATCCAAAAGAAAATGCTCTCCCGCTCCGTAACGCTTAAAGCTTATCGCCAGTAACATCGGCAACAGCACATCGGCAAGCGCAACGGGAATGAATACCGCTTTTCTTAACGCCTTAAGGTTCAAAACACTTCTTTGAAGCAACAGCCCTAAATATTTTTTACGACACATATATATCCGTCCTCAACCGTGGGCTCGCCCTTTTCAAAAGGAAGCTTTTCACGCGATAAAACACGCGCATATTTTTCGCCGTGCTTTTCAAAATACTTTTCGACAGTATGCTCTTCGGAAATATTCGAAACAAGGTACTCCGGGACAAAATAAACCTTATCGGCAGCTATATTTTTAACATCTTCACTACTGCCGCTTGTGATTAATTTGCCCTTGTTCATAATAACCACTTTGTCGCATACCGCTTCAACATCCTCAACGATATGAGTTGAAATTATAACCGTAACGTCTTTAGGTATTTCCGAAATGATATTTTTAAATCTCAAACGTTCTTCCGGGTCAAGCCCTGCAGTGGGTTCGTCGAAAATAATAATTTTCGGAGAACCGAGTAGCGCCTGAGCAATACCGAGCCGCCTTACCATACCGCCCGAAAGTGTACCGACTTTTGAAGCTGTTTTATTTTCAAGATTAACGAGCGTCAAAACACGTTCTATTTCGCTCTCGCTTTCTTTCGAGCTTATGTTCTTCAAGTTAGCAAACATAAGCATCATTTCTTTTACACTGAGCTCTTTGTACATTCCGAAGGCTTGCGGAAGATAGCCTATAGCTTCAAGATACTCTTTGTTTCCACCCGTCTTTGCGCCGTTATATAAAACAACACCGTTTTCCGTAGGATAAAGCCCAGCGATACATCTCAACAGCGTGGTCTTCCCGGCACCGTTTGCGCCCAAAATCCCGTAAACTCCGCCTGAAAATTCAAAGCTCAGGTCATCAACCGCCTTGACCTTTTTAAAAGTTTTGGTTAAATGATCAATTTTCAACATATGCATAATCCTCCTGTAAATCCACTATCCATTTTGATATTATGTAATCATTGTCGCTGTAAACAGTTTCGAATTGCCCCTGATTTAAGCTCGGAACAATTATAATTTTCTTCACCTTGCCGTCATCTGCATTCGAAGCTTTAAATTTTTTTATATTGTCACATATAACATCATCGGATAATTCGGTTTTATCGGTGTACGGATAAACAACGGTAACACCCGCAACAGTTCGTTCCTCGTATAGCCCCCCGACTAATGTAAGTGATTTTGCTTTTCCCGTAAAGCTGTTACCGCTCCCGCCTGTAAGGTTTGAATAAATTCGGTTTAAGGATTTTACGGTTACATCAAAATCAACTCCATTTTCAAAACGGTTCGGAGAAAAGCTTTGATAATTCACGTCGTAAACCTCACGGTATCCGGGCTGTGGATAATACGGGAAAAAGCCCGGCAAAATGCACCCCTGAATATTGGAATAATATCTCGGCGAATAACCGGCGTAACTCACCGTAATATTTTCAATTTCCGCACCGCCGTCATTTACCACCTCAAAATAATCGGAAAATCTGTTGAACTCCGCTTTTTTGCCGTTTATTTTCACGCTCTTAACAGTGTAGCCGTGATACAGCGTGAATTTGTATTTCGAAAGCTTTTTATTATCAACCTTCATTTCAACCTTCGCCGTAAGCTTATTGAAAAGTGTAATATCGATTTTTAAATCGGTAATGTTAAAGCCGCCGTTTTCATAATCCGTCCCGGACTTTTCAAGACTCGTATAATACTCATAATCCGCACCGGGACCTTCCGAATTTCTTTGATCCATTATAACCTTTGATGACGGCGTAATATATGTAACAAAACACAAAGCGGCAAGAACCGCGCTCAAAACCGCCTTAACATTTCTTTTACTGTTTTCTACAGTCGCCGCAATGAGAGCCGCAAATATAAATATCCAAAAAAGCACAGTTGCAAAACGATAAGGCAAAAAAGAATATCCGAATGCGGTATTCGGTGTCCAATTCGTCGACGGAGCGCTCAGGGAAAACAAATCCGTTATTTTAAATATATCAATGCCGGTAGCGGCATAAAAGCCCTCCCACAAAACATTAAGAATTCTGCTTGTCATAATCGGGAAAAATATCATCATCAAATAAGCACCTGTTCTTTCAAGCCTAAGTGCGGCATATGCGCCCGAAAAAACTCCCGCAACGGACAGGAGAAATATATTAAGAAAATACGAAAGTGTTATGTAAATTAAATATTTAAAAGTAAAACTGCCCTCAGCAGCCGAAAACATACAACATATTATGACAAGCGAAAGCATTTCGACAAATGCGATTTTAAACAACAGAAAAAGCTTATTCCTTACAACCGCTTTAAGCCCGCACGGTGTTGCCGAAATGCATTCGTAAAGCTGTTCCGCTCTTATTTTGTAAATGTATTCAAACGACAAAAACATAAAAAGCGTGTAATATACTACCGACACCTTAAGAGAATAAGACTGAAAATAAAGCGCCGACCCACCCGACAAAAAACACATAACCGCAAATGCAACGGGTAAAACCGCAAGAGCGGGCACGCTTAAATATTTTAATATTTTTGTTTTAAAAAACAACTTGTTAACCGTTTTCGATAAATTGCTCTTCATTTCAAACCTCCGCAACGTCGGGTTGCCGCAAACCCGTATTATACATATTTTCAACCAACAAGTCAATCACCGAGCACACTACGGCGGCATGTTAAGTGTATTGATTCGACACAATATCATCTTAGGGTGAGGAGAGTCGAACTCCATACGGTTTTGAAAGGCAATTTTACGCAATTACTGCGTCAAAAAGCCTCGCAATACGAAAGTATTACTCGTCTTTTTTCCTTGTTCTTGCTTGAAAATTGCTCTTTCAAAACTGCTTGCACCTAAAATTTAAAGATTTTGGATGCAGCAAGGTGTTTCTTCGCCGCAGTTATACTGTCGTATATCAAGGCGAAAAACGCCTTGGTGCGCCGAAAGATTAAATTTTAGGCGTATGTAGTTCGTCTCTCCTCACCCTACCGTCACCCCTCTATTGATTATTTTAATGCTTTGTGATAGAATGGCTTCGCAGCCTACCGTTCAACTAATATATTTCCAAGCAATGTAATACTATCACAATCGCCGTTTTTAAAATCGGTTTTTGTTTTTTCGGTTGAATTTTCGGTTTAAACGGCAGAAAACGAGGTGAAACTGATGTATAAAATAGTAATCTGCGACGACAGCGAAAGCGATGCAAAGGCAGTCGGCACTTATGTTAAAGACTACGCAAAGAAAAAAAGACTTGATTTTAATATTTCCGAATTCACGAGTCCGCAGGCTTTGATGTGCGAAATTAAAGAAAACATTATAGGCGATATTTATATATTAGATGTTGAAATGCCAGAGGTCGACGGCTTTGAAATTGCCGATGAAATACGTACGCATTCGCAAAATGCCGTTATTATTTTTCTTACATCTCACGACGAATTCGCTTTAAGCGGCTACAAGGTGAAGGCTTTAAGATACATAATAAAGCTGAAGCTTGAAGGTGAAATAGCGGAAGCTTTGGATGCGGCAATTGCCGAAGTGAAAAACGAAGACGAAAAAACTGTCGTTTTACGCCGTTATAACGACTATTACAAAATCCCGTTAGGCGATGTTATTTCCGTAAGTAAGGTTTCAAGAAGGCTGATAATAGAAACCCGTCTTTTCGGAGAGCTCAGCGATATCAGAGGCTTAAAGGAGTTTTTCGCACTGTTAAATGATGAACGCTTTTTATTTATTGACAAAAGCTGTTTTATAAACATTGACTATGTTTCGCAAATAAGCGGTTTAGATGTAATATTAACAACGGGAAAATCGCTTTCCGTAAGCAGACGCTCAATGCAAACCGTTAAACAAACGCTTTTAGAGCATTGGGGAATGTAGCGAGGGGAGGTATAGCAATGAGCAACTATATTTTATTCGAAATTTCCGAGCTGTTTGCGGTGTTCGCGGAAGGCTTTATTGCACTTTTTGTCCCCTTAAAGCTCACAAGCGAAAAACCGTTCAACAAAAAAACCTATATGTACATTCTGTCGTTTTGCGCTCTCTATACTCTTACAACGACGCTTTTGGGGCAATTTATGTTTTCGCCGTTTGTTACGGTGTCGTTTTCCGTATTACTGACGTTTACGGCAACATTTGCCGTTTCAACGGAAAATGTCGTCCATAAAATATGCGCTTCGTTGATTACCTGGTTTTTTATGAGCGCCTTAAACTGCATAACCGCCTGTTTTGTAATAATGTGCACGTCGGGCTTTTCGGATATTCAAAACGGGATTTCTCTATTATCCGAAACGGTGAATATAAGAATTTTTTACATACTCATAAGCAGACTGTTACAGCTTCTTGTTGTGCTTTCCCTGAAAAAAGGATTTCGCGATTTTGTTTTTTTGAGTAAAAAAAGCGTGAAGCTCCTGTCTGTTGTCGTCGGAATTTCGTATGCTTTAATGTTAGCATCAACCGATTTAATTGCCTCAAAATCCCCGCAAACACTGCGACTTACTATCGCATTATTATTAGGCTTTATCATTGCCGCCGTGGCAGTTGCCGTCGTAACGGTTTCAAAGGATTCAAAGCACCGAAGTCACGAGCGGGAAAGCGAATTGTCTTCACTTACAAGCTCTTTTCTCGAAAAGAATTATAACGATATAAACAATTCGCAGGATGTTATTTTTAAACAGGTTCACGATTTTAAAAATCATTTAAAAACAGTCAGCGGTATGCTCCCCGATAGTTCCCCGGCAAAAGAATATATTTCCGAGCTTTTGGAGGTATCGTATCAAAAAGCGGGTCGTTGCAACAGCGGTAATGATGTAATAGATTCCGTTATTAACTGCAAAATGACCGAAGCTATAAGCAAGGGCATAAGACTCACCTATAAAATAAATCTTTCCTCAAGGCTTAATATTCCCATGATTGACATATGCGCGATTTTGTCGAATCAGCTTGACAATGCCCTGGAAGCCGACGAAAACGCCGACAACACTTCCGAAAGAAGCATCGACGTGGAAATATTTCAAAAGAACTCGCTGGTTTTTTTCAAGGTCTCAAATACCGTTTCCGAAAATCCCTTTAAGCACTCCGAAACGCTTTCCACCACAAAAGAAAACAAAAGTCTTACTCACGGCTTCGGAATTAAAATAATACGCGACACCGCGGAAAGACACAACGGCTCTTTAAAAATGGATTATAAAGACAACCGCTTTGTTTCGGTTGCCATGATTTCCAATGAATAAGCAACCGAGAAGCCTTTCGTAAAACCTTCGTAAACATCCTTCGTAACTCTTCGTAAACCTTTAGTGTTAACAACTTATCAATTGTTGACATATTACGCCGTTTGTGATAAAATTTTTTTGTTGAATTTTCCCGTAAACGGAGGTTTTTTGTTTGTTAACTGCATTAATCATTTTCATCATAACCTACATTTTGATGCTTGCCTTCCAAAAGTACAGACCGTGGATAGCTCTGACGTCTGCCGCGGTTTACATTGTACTCGGTATGTGCGGTATGTTCGATATGAACATTCTTTCCGCCTTAAAAGCCGTGGATTACAATGTTCTTTTGATGATAGGCGGTACAATGGGTACGGTTACGCTTTTTGTTGAAAGCAAAATGCCCGCTCGCCTTTCGGAGCTTCTTATTTCAAAGGTCCCCAACGTCCTGTGGGCTGTTACGGCGCTTTCGCTTTTCGCAGGTGTAATAAGCGCTTTTGTAGACAATGTTGCTACTGTTTTAATGGTTGCGCCCATAGGTCTTGCGATTTCGAAAAAGCTTAAAATTTCGCCTGTTCCCGTTATTATTTCCATTGCCGTTTCGTCAAACCTTCAGGGCGCGGCAACGCTTGTTGGCGACACCACAAGTATTCTTCTCGGCAGTGAAGCGAATATGAACTTTTTGGACTTCTTCTTTATGAACGGCAAGCCCGGCATATTCTTCGCAACAGAGCTCGGCGCACTCGCTTCGGTATTCGCACTCCTTTTCATTTTCAGAAAGGACAAGGGCAAGGTTGACGCAAAGGTTGAAACAACCGTCGAGGATTACGTTCCTTCGATTCTTATGATTTTAACCGTTGTTTTCCTTATTTTCGCTTCCTTTATCCCCGAGCCCGACGGCGGCGCACTTCTTGTGCTTTACAATTTAAGAAGCGGTCTTATTTGCTTCGCGCTTTGCATAATCGGCGTTGTTTACGAATGCACCAAAAATAAAACGAGCACTCCCCTCAAAAAAGTTCTTGAGGACCTTGACAGAGAAACACTCCTTTTACTCTTCGGTCTTTTCATTGTAATTGAGGGCATTACCGCGGCAGGCGTTATTGATGCAATTGCCGACCTCTTCTACAAAATAGCCGGCGACAGCCCGTTTGTGCTTTATCTTCTCATAGTAGGTGCTTCGGTAATTCTCTCGGCGTTTATAGACAACATCCCCTATGTTTTGACAATGCTTCCCGTTGTTACAAGTCTTGCTTCAAGCATGGGCTGTGAGCCGTACGTTTTCTACTTCGGACTTCTTATCGGCGCAACGCTCGGCGGCAACCTTACACCTATAGGCGCTTCCGCAAACATTGCCGGTATAGGCATTTTAAGAAAGAACGGCGAAACGGTAAAAACATCCGATTTCTTAAAAATCGGCGTTCCCTTCACTCTTGCCGCTGTTCTCGCGGGCTCTGCCTTCACTTGGATTGTTTGGGGAATATAATCAAAATTAAAAATCAACAACCCCCGCCTGTACGGACAAGCCGTCGGACGGGGAATTTTTATCGGTATCGCTTTCTTGCAAGCGGATTCAAACCGCAAAACGCCGAAAACCCGCCGTTTAAGGCGGGTTCAAATCTGTCGGTTTGTTATTTTAATCAGTGTTTACTTTTTTCGGAACGCTCTCTTATAAT
>CAZRXQ010000015.1:0-13743 GCA_964604065.1 uncultured Eubacteriales bacterium
TTTCACGAAATGTACAACATCTCTTACACGCTTTTGGGAACGCTTGTTCTTATTAACTTCTGTTCTCAGCTTGTAATTGATTTGATTTTTACATTTTTGTCCAAGCATTTTAACATAGCTCTCACGGTAAGAATTATGCCGCTTTTAACCTTTACGGGACTTGTGCTTTACGCGCTTCTTCCGAATATTTTCCCCGAGCACGCCTTTTTGGGACTTTGTGCGGGAACTGTGGTTTTCTCCGTTGCGGCAGGACTTTGCGAGGTGCTTTTAAGCCCGCTTGTAGCTTTGATTCCTTCTGCCACTCCCGAAAAGGATATGAGTCTTTTGCATTCGCTTTACGGCTGGGGTGTGGTAAGCGTTGTAATTGTAAGCAGTGCCTTCTTTAAAATATTCGGAACGGAAAAATGGATGTACTTAACGCTGTTTTTGGCTGTGCTTCCGCTTATCGCTTCGTTTTTGTTCTTTATTTCCCCTATCCCGAAAACACAAGAGGAAAGTGCCGCTACCGGTAAAAAAGGCTCAAATGTTAAGGTTCTTGCGCTTTGTTCTGCGTGCATTTTTCTCGGTGCTGCCGCTGAAAACACAATGACAAACTGGATTTCAAGCTTTATGGAAAGCGCTCTCGGGCTTTCTAAATCAGTCGGTGATATTTTAGGTCTTGCGGGCTTTGCACTTCTTTTGGCTGCAACCAGAAGCATTTACGCAAAATACACGCCCGACGTGTTAAAAACGCTTATAGTAAGTATGAGCGGCGCGGCTGTTTGCTACATTATTACGGGCGTTTCGTCGAATGTAATAATCTCGTTTATCGCCTGCATTTTAATCGGTGTTTTCACCTCTATGCTTTGGCCCGGAACGCTTATACTTATGGAAAGCAGAGTTCCCGCACCCGGCGTTGCCGCATTTGCCTTAATGGCAGCTGCTGGCGATTTCGGCTCGTCTGTAGCGCCTCAGCTTTTAGGTGTTGTTGTGGACAAGGTTTCCGCTTCAAAATTCGCACTTGACGCGGTTTCAGGCACTTCGCTTACTGTTGACGAAATCGGCTTTAAGGCAGGAATGCTCGTTGCGGCTATTTTCCCGATAATCGGTATTATCGTTTTAATTTGTCTTATTCCAAAAAAGCCTAAGGCTTCAAAGAAGAACTGAAAAATATTTAAATAAAAAAACACAGTGATGTCGAAAAACACTCGGCATCACTGCTTTTTTATTATACGGTTTAAATTTCCGGGTTATTATCCGCTTCGGACTTTTCTTCAAAGGTGTTTTCGGAAGCCGTCTCGCCTTCGCTTAAGGCTTCATCAAGCGCTTTGTCGGAATCGAAGTCATCGTTATTCGGATCGTATGCGTCGTCCATAAGCTTTAAGAAGCGGTCGCGGTCGATTTTCTCTTCCTTGAGAAGCGTTTTGGCAATAAGCTCAAGCTTATCGGAATGCTCCTTAAGAATGTCCGTGCACTTGTTGTAGCCGTCCGTAAGAATGCGCTTAACCTCGTCGTCAATTTTTGCGGCATATTCGTCGGAATAATTCTTTGTATGGCTGTAATCCATACCGAGGAAAACCTCGTCGCTCTCTTTTGCATATGTTGCGGGACCGAGAGTGTCGCTCATACCGTATTTGGTAACCATACCTCTTGCTATATCCGTAGCGTGAGAAAGGTCTCCCGAAGCACCCTGAGAAACATCTCCGAGCATCAGCTGTTCGGCAACTCTGCCGCCCATTGAAGAAACAATGTTGTCGAGCATTTCGCTCTTAAGAAGATAAGAATAATCCTCTTCGGGTCTGTAAAGCGTGTAGCCGCCTGCCATACTTCTCGGAATAATCGAAACCTCGTAAACGGGGTGACTGTGCTTAAGATAGTATGCACTGACTGCGTGACCTGCCTCGTGATATGCGGTGATTTTCTTGTCGCGCTCGGTGTACTTGTGCGACTTTTTCTCTGCGCCCGCTTCAACCTTCATGGTTGCACTGTCGATATCCGCCATGGAAATCGACTTTTTGTTATTCTTAGCGGCAATAAGTGCGGCTTCGTTAAGAAGGTTTTCAAGATCCGCACCCGTAAAGCCGACTGTTGCGTGGGCAATGCTCTTAAGATCAACCTCGGGGCTTAAGGGCTTGCCTTTCGCGTGAACCTTCAAAATTTCAACTCTGCCCTTTAAGTCGGGTCTGCCGACGGTTACCTGACGGTCAAATCTGCCGGGTCTTAAAAGCGCGGGGTCGAGAATGTCCGGGCGGTTTGTTGCGGCGATTATTATAATGCCTTCGTTATTGCCGAAGCCGTCCATTTCAACAAGAAGCTGGTTAAGCGTTTGCTCACGCTCGTCGTGACCGCCGCCCATACCTGCGCCTCTGTGGCGACCTACGGCATCAATTTCATCAATGAATATAATTGCGGGAGAGCTCTTCTTTGCCTGGTCGAAAAGGTCTCTGACTCTTGAAGCGCCTACACCGACGTACATTTCAACAAAGTCCGAACCGGAAATAGAGAAAAACGGAACGTCGGCTTCGCCCGCAACAGCTCTTGCGAGAAGGGTTTTACCTGTACCGGGAGGTCCTACGAGAAGTACACCCTTCGGGATTCTCGCGCCGAGGTCGGTAAACTTTTTCGGGTCTTTAAGAAATTCTACTATTTCCTGAAGCTCTTCTTTTTCCTCGTCTGCACCGGCAACCTGCTTAAAGGTTGTTTTACGCTTTTCATCCTTGCCGAATTTTACCCGTGCCTTGCCGAAGCTTATTGCACGGTTGTTTTCGCTTGAAATGGAATTGCTCATTTTTTTGAAAAATACAATTCCCAATACAACCATTAACACCACGGAAAGGATAATCGGAATATACTGTACCCAATATGAGGATGTTCCCGAAACGTAATCGGCTTTTATGGGATTGTCTTTGTGGGTTTTGTTGTATTCAACAACATTATCGTGGATATCCGCAACAAATATCGAAACATTCGGGACGGTGTATTTGTACTTGCCGCCGTCTTTTGTTTGATATTTAAGCGTTCCCGAGCCTAAATTCAATTCATACTCGGAAATTTGTCCTTCGTTGAACATTTCCACTATTTCGTAATACTGAAGCTTTTTCTGGTTAACAGTACCGTCTGTTCCGGAATACATAAATCCAATAGCAAGAATAAACACAAGAGGAATTATAATATACGGAAGCAGTACTCGGAGCTTGTCGTTATTTTTATTAATCGTAACTCACCTTTTTTCCGAATTTAAAACAATATATATATTTTGTGCCGAATCAGTCGTTATAAACGCCCTCTTTTAGCACACCTATATACGGAAGATTCCTGTAGTATTCGCTGTAATCGAGACCGTAGCCTACTATAAATTCGTTTGGAACCTTACAGCCTACATATTCTGCGTAAAGGTCAACCTCGCGACGCTCGGGCTTGTCGAAAAGCGTACAGATTCTTATGCTGCTGGGATTGCGCGCAAGAAGAATTTCCTGAATGTAATTAAGCGTTTTGCCGCTGTCGAGGATATCCTCTACTATAAGAAGGTCCTTGCCTTCAATCGAAACATCAAGGTCCTTTATGATTTTTACAACGCCCGACGACTTTGTGCCGTTACCGTAGCTTGAAACGGACATAAAGTCGATATTGCACGGAATCGAAATATTTCGCATAAGATCAGCCATAAATATTACCGAACCCTTTAAAACGCTGACCATTAAAAGGTTTTTATCCTTATAGTCCTCGCTTATTTGCTTGCCGAGGCGCGAAACAATTTGCTGCAGCTCTTCCTCGCTTATAAGGATACGCTCAATGTCGTCCTTCATTATTTTCCCGATCATAATCTTTCTCCTTCTGCTATAATCAGATTTTCGGATTCGGCAGTCGGCTTACACCGAGCGTTTGTGCCGAAGCCTTTTATCCAAACAACCCCACGGTCGTCGGAAATCAACGGAATAAATGCTCTTTCTTCGGGCGGAATTTTCGCCTCGTTAAAAAGCTTTTTTAAGGATTTGGTAACCTTTCTTTTCGAAAACGAAAAGGTGTCACCCTCGGCGCGTGTTCTCAGCACCGGAATACCGACTATTTTATCATAATCAATCAGATTATCCAATACAAATCGGTTAATTTTTTTTGAACTATTTGTGTATTTTTCGATTTTAACGTAAAATTCACCGAAATTTCCGTCAAAAGTAATATCATCAAGTGAAACCCACGACGGTTTTTCGCGGCTTTCTTTCGGAGTGCTTGTATAAAACACAACACCGATTTCCGTTGTTTTAAAAAAACAATCGGAAAAAAGCTGTACTTTTCCTCCCCTTTTAATTACATCGGATGCCTCCGAAATTCGTTCGAAAGAGGGCGAAACACCGCAAAAATCTCTAATAAGTAAAAACAACACTTCGTTTAAAACGGCGGGGTGAAGCTTTAAAAGCTTTCGTCGGTCATATTCGTTCTTTGAGAGCTTTGAATCATTTATCGCCTTTTTCGCTTCAAGGTTTAAATAATCCGAGGTAACAGCCGCGGCGCGTGAAAAGCGTTCAAATGCCTCTATCCCGGACGGGTTGAGCGCTAAAAGCTCCGGCAAGACGCGGTGCCTTATTCTGTTTCTCGTGTAGTCGTCCGAAAGATTTGTGCTGTCGGTTATATATTCAAGCGAATTACATTTGCAAAAATCCTCAATTTCGGTTCGAGAAGCAAAAAGAATCGGTCTTATTATGTTACCTCTTACGGGCGGAATGCCCGAAGCACCCTTGAGCGCCGAGCCGCGTGTTATGTTAAACAAAACCGTTTCGGCGTTATCGTTTGCGTTGTGGGCTGTTGCGATTTTTTGAGCGCCGTACTTTTTTGCGGCTTCGGAAAAAGCTTCGTACCTTAAGCGTCTGCCGCATTCTTCGACGCTTTCGCCGCTTTTTTCGGCAATACCTGGGCAATCGTATTCGAACACTTCGAACGGAATGCCGAGGTTTTTACAAATATCACGCGAAAATTCGGCATCTCTTTTTGCCTCGTCCCCTCTTATTCCGTGGTTTATGTGAACCGCCGTTAAATTCAGAGACAATTCGCATTTAAGAAAATTAAGGCTGTGTAAAAGGCAAACAGAATCGGCCCCGCCCGAAAGACCGACAATAACGGTATCTCCCGGAGAGAGCATATTGTATTCGTCGCAAAATGCTTTCTGACGCTTTAAAAAAAGCTCTGTATTACGGTTCATCGCCATATTCCACCAAGGTTGAGAAGAGTGTGTATTGCGCATCCCAATGTAGCTTAACGCCGCCCGTAGGTCCGTGACGGTTTTTGGCAACATCAACATCGGCTTTTGTCATATCAACATCTTCGGCGTCTTTTTTGTCGTTTTTATAGTAACCTTCTCTGTAGAGCATAAGAACTATATCGGCATCCTGCTCAATAGAACCGGAGTCACGAAGGTCGGAAAGCTGAGGTCTGTTTGACGCTTTGCCGTTTTTTTCGGGTCCACGCGAGAGCTGACAGCAAACAACAACGGGGATTTTAAGGTCCTTTGCGAGAAGCTTTAAGCTTCTTGTAATTTCCGTAACCTCCTGAACGCGGTTTTCGCTCTTCTTTGCGGACTGCATCAATCCCAGATAGTCGATGATTATGCAGTCAATGTTTTTCATTCGGCGAATTTTAGCCTTCATTTCGGGTACGGTAATCGTCGAAGTGTCATCAAAATACAATTCACAGCTGCTCAGAAGCGCCGTAGCTTCCGCTATTCTCATCCATTCCTCCTGCGAAATCTGCCCGGAGCGAAGCTTGTTTGATTCAACACGCGCTTCGGTGGAAAGAACTCTTGAAGCGAGCTGTTCGTTAGACATCTCAAGCGAGAAAAACACCGTTCTTTTGCCGCGCATTGCAATATTACGCGCTATGTTTAAAGCAAAGCTCGTTTTACCCATAGCGGGTCTTGCACCGATAAGAATAAGGTCGGAGCGGTTAAGACCCGAAATCATATCGTCAAGCTTTGAAAATCCTGTGGGTATTCCCTTGAATTCCTCGGCATTTTCGGAGGTAATATTGTGAAGCGTGGGATAAACCTCGTTGGAAATTACGTCGCTCAGACGCTGGAATCCGCCCGAGGTTTTGCCTTTTCTTATATCGTAAATACGTTGTTCGGCGGCGTCGAGAATTCGGTCTGCTTCAAGGCTTCCCGAGGTTGCGTCGTCAATGGTATCACGCGAAACGGATATGAGAGTTCTTAAATAAAACTTGTCCTTTATGATTTTGCAGTAGTTTTCCACATTGGCGGTGGAAGGAACGGACTGCGCAAGCTGAACAAGATAATTTTTGCCCGCGGCATCGTCAAAGGTGTTGCTTTCCTTAAGACGTTCAAGAACGATTAAGGCATCTATTTTTGAGCCGAGCGTGTCAAGAGAGACGAATATTTCGAAGATTTTCTTGTGCTGAGCCAAATAAAAATACTCGGAACGAACAAGAGTCAGCACCGTGCTTAAGCATTCGGGATCAATAAGCACCGAACCGAGCACGGCTTGCTCTGCTTCTATACTGAAGGGCATATTAAGCCCGTCAATTGAAGCGGAGATGTCTTTGTCTGCCATTAATTACACCTCTGTTACTTTAACTTTAAAATCGGCAGTAACCTTCGGATGAAGCTTAACCTGTGCGTTATATGTTCCGAAAGCCTTAATATCGTCAACGGCAATTTTTCTTTTGTCTACGTTAATGCCGTATGAGGTTTTAAGCTCAGCGGCAATTTCCTTTGCCGTAACAGAGCCGAAAAGCTTACCGTTTGCGCCGCCCTTGGCTTTAACCGTAACAATAGTACCGCCTATTTTTTCGGCGCTTTGCTTTGCGGATTTAAGCTCCTCCTCGGCTTTGAATTTTTCGGAGGATTCCTTGTTTTTAAGCTCGGACATAAGCTGAGCGTTAAGCTCTGCGGCAAGACCTCTCGGAAGGAGGAAATTTCTTGCGTAGCCTTCGGAAACGGTTACCTTTTCGCCCTTTTTTCCGAGTTTTTTAACATCACTTTTCAATATAACTTCCATATAAATCTATCTCTCTTTCTGAGTTATTTTGCATCGGAATATTTTCTGATCGCCCCGGAGAGCAGCTTTTGCGCCTCTTCTAAGGTTGCGCCTTTAATTTGCGCGGCAGCCATTGTGCTGTGACCTCCGCCGCCCAATTCTTCCATAATAAGCTGAACGTTTTCTTCGCCTAAGGAGCGTGCCGAAATATTTACACTCTCCCCTAAGCGCGAAATAACAAACGAGGCTCTTACACCTTCGATATTAAGCATTTCGTCTGCCGCCTTCGACGAAACTATTCTGAGATTTTCGTCTGTGCTGTCGGTTGCGGAAACCATAAATCCGTTTGTTATAACTCCCGAAGCGATTATTTCGTTTTTTAAGGAAATGAGGTTATCGCCTATTGCAAAGAGCTTGCGAACAGTAACGGTATTTGCGCCGTTATCTCTTAAAAACGCCGCGGCTTCGAATGTGCTTTTGGATGTTCTTAAAACATAGTCGCGTGTGTCGAGAACAATACCCGCAAGAAGTGCGGTTGCGATAATCGGCGGAAGCTTTTCCGTAATAGAAGAGTATTCAATAAGTTCCGAAACCATCTCGCAGGTTGAAGACTGTGCCGGTCTGTGATAAAAAATTTCGGCATCGGAAATAAAGTCTTCCATTTTTCTGTGGTGGTCAATTACTATTTGCGCAGCAGAGCTTTCGTAAAGCTCGGGAATTTCCACAAGCGACGGTCTGTGTGTGTCGACAACAACGACGAGTGTTCGCTGGTCGCACATTTTAATTGCTTCCTCGGGCTCGATAAAAAGGTCGTGCCCTGCCTCCTCAACAATGCTTATAAGCTCTTTTGAAAGCGTCTTATTTCTGTCTACAGCAATTCTCGCCTCTACACCGCTTGCCTGAGAAAGAAACAGCATACCGAGTGCTGCGCCGATTGAATCGTAATCGGAAAATTTGTGACCTATTATCATAACCTTGTCGTATTTTTTAATAAGGTTTGATATGTTAGCCGAGGTTTGCCTGGGAGAAACCTTTGAATTATCGTTAGAGCGGTTCGACATACCGCCGAAATATGTATAGCCTTCATCGTCAAGAACAGCCGCCTGATCTCCGCCTCTTCCGAGCGACATATCAAGCGCTTTTTTCGCACGCTCCTCACAAACGGAAAAGTCGCCGCCGAAGCCCACGCCGATAGAAAGCGTTGCATCAACCGAAGAGTTGTTGTATTTGTATTCTCTTACCTTTGAGAGAACACTGAATTTTTCAAGACAAAGCTTATCAAGGCTTCTTTTTTCGCCGATTACCAAAAATCTGCCGTTGGAGGTCTTTTTGAAAATGACATTTTTGTTTTTGAGCCAGTTTTCAATGCGACCTTCTATGCCGCTTGTGATAATGGCGAATTTACCGTCCGAAAGCTGTCGCGAAAGCAATTCAATGTTGTCAACTGTAATGTGCATAACAAACGGACGCGACTCTTCGAATTCGTTTTTAATGCTTTTAAGCTCGGTATTGTCTATGAAATAAATTGAAACAAGAGGCATATTACCGCTGTGAAGTCTTGAAACATAAGCGGTGAATTTCTTTCCGGCGTAAGATGTATCGAACTCTTTTATTTCGGTCAATTCCGAAAAGCTGTGCCCCGAAAGAAGCTCCTTTAATTTTAAATGCTTTGCACCCGAAAAGAAGGTATCTTCGAATTCTTTATTATACCAGACTATGGCACCGTACGGATCGCACACAACACCGGGAATCGGGAAGGATGATGCCGCCTCGGTTTCGCCGGGCATAAAGCTTTTGTTAATATCGAGGACGGCTTTTTTTGCCGAACCGAACGACAGCACGGAATACAAAATTCCTATAATAAGAATAAGAACCGCCGCCGCAAGGCACAGCACACCCGACGTTAAATCAACTCGAATGAGTAATGCTGAAATTATAAGAAGTATCAAAAACGCAAAAAATCCAACGGGTGCTCTGTGTAAAAGAGCTTTAAATTTCAAATCGAATCACCGCCTTTTAAAATCCTTCGGAGATTAAACCTCCATAATAATCGGTAATATCATGGGACTTCGTTTTGTTCTTTCGTACATAAGTCGCGATATTTCGTCGCGAAGCTTATTACTCATTGAATTAACGTCGAAGCTGTACGGCGGGAAGCTGTCTATAACATTCATGGAAAGAGCAACGGCTTCCTTCATTAAAAGCTCGGCTTCTTTAACGTAAACAAAGCCTCTTGAGAATACATTCGGTCCGCACAGTAATTCGCCCGACGCACCGTCTATAGTTGCGGAAATGATTATAATACCGTCCTGTCCGAGATGAAGTCTTTCACGCATAACACGCGCACCTACGTCACCTACGCCGTAACCGTCAACATAAACCTTACCGCTTGTAACCGTACCGGAAACGGCAATACTGTCATTTGTAAGAGAAACCTCGAAGCCGTTATCCGCGATAAGAATATTGTTAAATGGTATTCCAACCTCTTCGGCAAGAGCCGCGTGATGGCGCAAATGCTTCTGCTCGCCGTGAACGGGAATGAAATATTTCGGCTTTACAAGAGAGAGCATAATTTTAAGCTCCTCCTGGCAGGCGTGTCCCGAAACGTGAACATCGTACATTTTTTCGTATATAACCTCCGCTCCCAAAAGAAGGAGGTCGTTAATTACCTTGTAAACTGTTTTTTCGTTGCCGGGAATCGGTCTTGCGGAAATAATAACGCAGTCGTTAGGTGTGATTTCAACCTGACGGTGGCTTCGCGAAGCCATTCTCGAAAGAGCCGACATTGCTTCACCCTGACTGCCCGTTGTAACGATTACGAGCTTGTCGTCGGGGTATTTTTTTATTTCATCTACGCTTATAAGCGTGCCGTCGGGGATGTGGATATATCCGAGCTCTGCGGCTATTGCCGTAACATTTTCAAGGCTTCTGCCGGAAAGAGCTACTTTTCGTCCCGTTCTTGCGGCAATGTTTATAATTTGCTGAACGCGGTGAATATTCGAAGCGAAGGTTGCGATTATAATTCGCCTGTTACCCGCTTTTGAAAACAGACTTTGGAACGTATCGCCTACTCTGCTTTCACTTTGAGAGTACCCGGGCTGTTCGGCATTTGTGGAATCCGAAAGAAGGCAGAGAACGCCCTCATCGCCGAGCTGAGCAAGTCTTGAAAGGTTGATTATGCCACCGTCAATCGGGTTTGTATCTATTTTAAAGTCGCCAGTTTGAACAACTGTACCGGCAGGCGTCTTTAAAGCGAGCGCCACAGCACCGGGAATGGAGTGGTTAACATTAATAAATTCCGCTTTAAAATCGCCGAGAGTAACCTCGTCACCGGGATTGACAATGTTTATTACAACCTCGTTTTCAAGCTTATGCTCCAAAAGCTTGCCTTTTATAAGTCCCGCGGTAAGAAGCGTTGCATACACGGGTGCTTTGATTTTCTTTAAAAGATAGCAAAGACCGCCTATGTGATCCTCGTGCCCGTGTGTAATTAAAATACCTTTGATTTTATCTGCGTTACGCTCTACATAGGTAAAATCCGGTATTACGAAATCAACGCCGAGCTGATCGGATTCTGGGAAAGCAAGACCGCAGTCTACAATAATCATACTGTTATTGTATTCGTAAACGGTCATATTTTTACCGACCTCGTTAAGTCCGCCCAAGAAGGAAATCTTTACGGGCATAAGACGCGGCGGCGGTGTAATTCTTTGGTACTTGCGAGAGCTTTTCGAATCGTTTTTATCGTAAGCTTTTCTTTGAGGATTCTTTTTTTGCGGTGCACGCTCAGTTTTCTGGGTGGTATTTGTTTCCGCTTGCTTTGTCTGTTTTTTCTCGCGAACAGGTTCTTCGTAAACGTAATCCTTCATATAATCCTTTTTCGCGGTTTTGCGCTTTTGCGAAAGGCTTTTTTGCTTTGACATTTTCTTTTGCGTGTCATAATAAAGCAAATCCGTTTCGGGAACAGCGCTTTTTTTGTTTCTTGTTTTAGTGTTTTGCATAATTACTCCGTATCAGTTTAATTCTTAAATATATATGTAGCGCCGCAAACGCGGCAAAATATCCTACTTTAACCCATATATTTTACTATTATTATTCGGCTTTGTCAATACCGCTTAGAGCTAATAGCCTTAAAGTATCGTCGCAAAGCTCGTTTGCCGTTTCGAGTGAGACGGCTTCCGCTATAATTTTGAGTGCTTTTCCGTCGGAATCGGGCTTTACCTTTACATTCTTTTTGAAAATAACATCCTCAAAATCATTCTTTTTAAAATCCGCTTCAAGAAGCTTTTCGTAAAGTGCGGTAGGAGAAGTGTCTATTTCGATAATTTTTTTCGCAATATAAAATTCGGGCAGGTCTTTTGTAAGCTCGGAAAGTGTTTTGCTTTTTGAGTGCATAAAGGAGAGCAGCTTAAAAAGAAGAAAAACGGCATCTCTTGACCAGAGCTGTTTTGCACCGAGAGAAAATACGGCTGATTTTTTATCTACCGTATCGGTAAACCTGTAGACGTGTCTTCCTACGCTGTCGCCGAGCGAGGTTATGACTTCGGGCGCATCCCACGGAAGAGCTATATCATTTCCCGAAAGCATTTCCTGATACGACACCGCCGCGAGAATTTTTTCATTTGAAAAGGATTTATTGTTTTCAATTGCCGAAAGCTGAGTTCCGTCCTTATTAATTTTAAAAATCAGAGTGTCACTTTCCCGAGTGATGCCGATTTTTTGTACGCATTCGCCGACGGTTTTTAAAATCAGCTCGTTAGATGAAAAAACGGATACTTCAAAATCGGCTTTATCGGAAGGGGTGTACTGACGAACAACCTCCGCAATATACATTTCCCCCATACCGCCTAAAACGCTTACGTTTCTGCAATCGCCGCCGGAGCACCTGTTAAATTCATTTTGAGTCATAATTTGCTCAAGCTGTCGTAAATACGTTTTCCCGAAGGGAATGCCGCCTTTTTCGGACATATAAATCGCCGCACCGTTTTTCCCGCCGCTTATGAATAGGGAAAAATCAAGGTCGCAAAATGCTGAATAGTAATACATCTGAGAATTGAAGCATTTGCCGAAGTCAAAGCTTTTTGCTCCTGTGGAAATAAGACCGCCGAGAAGTCCGCATTTTAAAGCGACTGAATTAGCTTCCCCGTCAATTCCTACTCCGATTTTAATGTTTTCGAAAAGAGTTCCGAGTGCCGCACCGAGCTTTGCCGTTTTTTCGGGTGTTAATTCAACGCCGAAATCTCCTGCTATAACACTGCTGATTTTCAGTAAATACGATTTTTTAGAGGTGTATTTAATGTTTTCTTCGACCTTCTCGCCGTCGGGGACGGTTTTTTTAGGCCAAATTCTGACGGACGGTTCTATTACAGCCCCCTCGCCTATTATACAATCCGCGCCGATTACGGCATTTTCGAATACCTCGGCACCGTGCTTTACGGAGACTCCCTCGCCCAAAACAGCGCCGCAGACGCTTGCCTTTGATGATACATACGTATTTTCAAGCAACACGCTTTCGCGTATTTTAGCCCCGCGTGAAATAAGCGAGCCGCTCGAAATAACGGCATACGGACCGATTACCGCGCCTGCCTCGATTTGCACGTTTTCGCCGAGCCACAGCGGCGGCACTGCTATATATTCGCCCGAAGGCACACTCCCTTCGCAGTAAAAGCCGTCGGCAATTTTCGGAAGAGAAAGAGAATGCTTATTATCAAGTATATCAAAATGAAGTCTTTTATATGAAGAATCGTCCGTAATGTTCTCGAAGAAAGAGTTGGTTTTATATGCACCGAGCCTGAGATTACTTTCAAGAAATATTTTTAAAAGCTCGGAGCTTAAATCGGTGAATTTCACATCTCCTATTATTTCAGCCGAATGCCCGAGTAAAAAGATACCGTGCGGATTTTCCGTATATGAAACGTCGTTTCCGTTATTTTTGTGAAATGATAAAAAGTCGTCTATATCGGGAAGCACGGGGCACTCTGCGGATATAACAAGCGTTTCTTCGCCCTCACTCTCTGGCAAAAGCAAGGAGCCGTCTATAACCTCTGTTGTGATATTTTCTATTTTAAGAGAAGCGTATTCTCCGTCCGGGAATAAGGATAGAACATCTAAGGCTCTGTAGCCTGTTATAAGTATTACCTCTTTGAATACGGAATTCGATAAGCTCTCAAGCAAATGAAAAAGCATCGGTTTACCGAACAGCGGCAGTGATACCATTTGCCGTGTACATGTAAGCGGCTTCAGCGCTTCACCTTCGCCGTTTGCGATTATTATCGCCCTCATTAAAACAACTCCCTTAGAACAATCAACAAATTACAGCGGTATTGCAAAAGAAGTATTTCCGCGAAAGAAGAAAATAAACCGAATATTTTAAAAATACACTTTAATTAACGGGGGGTTTGTGTTACAATGTAAAAAAACATTCACGGTGATAATAAATGAAAAATGTTGAGATATTTACAGACGGTGCGTGTTCCGGGAATCCCGGTCCCGGCGGCTGGGGCGCAATTCTCCGTTACAATAAAAAAGAAAGAGAATTAAGCGGCGGCGAGGAAAATACCACGAATAACAGAATGGAGCTTACAGCGGTTATCGAAGCACTTAAAGCGCTTAAAGAGCCGTGCAGTGTAACACTTACAACAGATTCGAAATATGTTTGCGATGCCGTTTTAAAGCGCTGGGTTTATTCGTGGAAAAGGAACGGTTGGAAAAAAGCGGACAAAAAGCCCGCGCTGAATGTCGATCTTTGGGAAAAGCTTTTGCCGCTTCTCGAAACGCACGA
>CAZRXQ010000015.1:13843-18060 GCA_964604065.1 uncultured Eubacteriales bacterium
CCGAGCTCGTCGTTTGAAAGACCGAAAACAAGAAGCTCTTTATCACCGAAAATATCAGAGAGTTGCTCGGGGTTTGCTTCCGAACCTTTTCCCGTAGCCGATTCTTCGGAAGAAAGGCATCCGCCGAAAACAAGCTCGGGGAAGATTTCACAAGGCAAAAACAGAAGCTTTTTTGAACCTATTTCAAAATAAGTAAGCTCCGTTTTAAGCGCGAAATTTTTCGAAGCGTTTTTGTCGCCGAATTTTTCCGCGGAAAGAATTCCGACATTGCACGCAAGAGCGAGAACCGTGTTATCGGCTTCCGCGAAAAATTCCGTGTTGATGAAATTGATTACAGGCGAAAGCTTTGTATCGTTATTGACGGAAAGCGCATAATCACCGAGCTTTTTGCCGATTTTTCTCGTAGATTCCAAAAGTCGGTGCTCGCTTCTCAAAGTGTTTTCACCGTCGATATTCATACTTATCATACCGCCGATAGCTCCGACGCCGTATATAACATCCGCGCCGCTTTTTTCTTTAATGCGCTCGCGCATATAGCACGGAAAATCGGCGCTTACGAGGTGATTGCAGCCTTGAAGCGATTCGGAATGCGAGGCGAAATTAAGAAGCCAAATCTCGTTTGAACCGTCGTCGGGCACAAATCTTAAGCGCGTAAGCGTTTTGGAATACACAACAGGCGTTCTTATATCCTCCTGCATATCGGGCACTTCGGCAGTTCCCAAGAACAAATCGCCCTTTTTAGCACTTTCGAAAGCCTCGTTCGCGGCGCTTTCAATCGCACCGAATACAATTTCCATAAAAGCGGGGTCTTTACCGGAAAACGGAAGTCTGCCCCAAACGCCCATGGTGTCAATACCTGCGTGATTATGCGTGCAAAATATCGTAATATTTCTGCAACCGGATTTTTCTTTAAACGCTTCAAGACGTTTTTTCGCTTTTAAAACATCCTGCCTTAACATTCCCACTGCGTCAAGCGAAACAAACAGTACACCGCCGCGTCCGGAATTGTCGTCGATATAAAAAGCGTGTGCATACTGCGGGTCGATAACTCCGCGTGCGGGATTGTTTTCGCCGTAGCCGGCAATGTAATATTTTTTGCTGTCAATATCGGGAGGAAGCATTACGCACTTACCGAAGCCTGCCGTGAATTTATCGCAAACAGGCTCGCTTAAATAATCGAATTCACCGTCTTTTAAATCATACACGGGATTTTTTCGCACGGCTTTTTTTCCTGCGGATTTTATGTATGCTTCGAGAATTTTCGGTAAAAGCTTTTTCTTTTTCACGCTTACCTCCCCTTTCTTTTTTTAACTTTGTTACGGCTGAACGGTAGACGGAATTTCTTCGGTTACGTGCTCAAACGAAATGAAGTTATTTCTTTCGGCATAAGCCCACTTCATACCGAAGGCGGGCACAACGGAATCAACGGGCATATAAAGCTGACCTCTGTTTCCGCGGTAAACGGGAGCGGAAAGCTTGATTTCGCCTTTTTCGCCTACAGCAACATCGGAATCCTCAAAATATGTAACCTTATGACCGTAAATACCGAGAGTAACTTTACCCTTTTCTTTAATTACCTCTGCACCTACAGCCTGGAAGAGTATTGCAAGAGGTGCAAACCAAACGCCGTCCTTATATTCGGGAGACTGGTCTCTTTGCGAAATACCGATATCAACGCCTTTGTAGAGCATACGCGTACGTCTGAATTTCGGCGCGAGCGAATACGGGAGAATAACGTCGTTTTTCTTATCTATAACGCATTGGTCTACTATTCTGCCGTCGTTAAGGCGCGAGGTGAATATTGCCTTATCCTCGAAAACCTCGACAATCGCGAAAGCCGCAACGTATTCCGCCTGCGGGAAGTGTGCCGCGTGCCAGAATTTTCTTACGGTCATTGTTCCCGGAGGGTTAAAGTTACTGTTGCCGATCTCATAGTGAACAGTGCCCTCGGAAGGTCTGTCGAAAAGCTCTTCGTTTTTAATGGGATAGCTTCTTGAAAAGTTGTGCTCATGTCCCGAGAACATAACGTCAAGCATTTCAACGCCTTCACGCATCATGGGGTATGCATCGTCGTTGCTGAGCTCCGGACCGGCGTAATAAATCGGGAAATGGTACGAGCCGAATTTCCATGTTTTATCGGTAGAGGACAAATCCTTTACAAGCCACTCGTTAACAAGCTCGGGCTCATTAACGCCGAGAACGGCAAAGTGCGTGTTCGCGTAGTCGAATGTATAGTTTTCGGTTTCCCAGCCCTTCGGGCCGTTAAAGGGATACGAGCCCTTAAACTGCTTTCCGAAGAATTCGGCAGGCTCCGAATAATATCTGCCTATACCGTTTTTGTAATCCTTAAAGCCGCGGTTGTCGTGATTGCCGAGCGTCATCATAAAGGGCATATGCTCGACAATACCCTTCAAGCCCTCAAACGCACCGTTCCACTGAACCTCGTGCTGCCCGCAGTCGGTATTGTCACCTGCCGTGAGAATGAACTTGATATCGGGGTCAAGCTCAAGCTGTTTTCTCAATTCCTCGTTAAATGTGGAATAATCGGGTAAATCGTGAGGCGAACCCTTTTGCTGGTCCGAAACGCAAATAAATTTAAAGCTTTCCGCTTTTTCGGGAGCTGTTGTAAAATAAAACTCCTCGCTTCTGTATTCATCGTTACCGACGGTATAATAATACTTTGTGTCGGGCGTAAGACCTGTCATATTAGCCCAAAACATATTGCTTATATCAATATCGCTTTCGAAAACATCTGTTGTCGCGTCGTATCTTACGGCTTCGCTTGAGCCCTCTCTGCGGCAAAGCGCATAGCCGCTCGTAACGTCTACAGAGGTACGCCAAGTGACGTTCATAGAGGTCTTCGGGTCACCGTTGAAGCTTATAAAAATGTGGTCGGGAGTGCTCTTTGAGCCTCTCGGGGGTTTGTTTGAAAAATCCATAAATTGTCTCCTGTTTATATATTATTGAAATATTCCATTATTTCCGATTTTGTTGCCGAAACGCGACCTTGAATCAGTCCGTTTCGTCCGCCGCCGCGACCTTTAAGAGCCGCGTTCATTTCCTTTGAGAATGAGTTCATATCATAATTTGTGCTTAAAACGGCATACATATAGCCGTTCTCATCGTCGCCGGAAAAAGCCGCGCTTATTAAGGCGCCGTTTTTATTCGCACCGTCTGCAAACTCACGAAGCATATCGCCGTCATAATAAGAATTTAAAATGAAAGCTTTTTTGCCGTCAACCGTCGATGCTTCAAGGTCAAAAAGAACGCACTTCATTTTAAATTCATACAGCTCTCGCCTTGAAAGCGAGAGCGCTTCGTACTCTTTTTCCACTCCCAAAAAAGCTTCATCCTGCTTTATCGAAAGAAGATTCGATATATCGCGTATATTTTCATATTTATCGCGATAATCGAAAAGAGCCCACGAGCCGCATTTCATGGTAAGGCGTATGCCGCCGCGGTGACGTGTAAAGTCAAGTATTTTAATTAAGCCGATTTCTCCGCTTTTTTCAACGTGCGGTGCACAGCAGGCGCAAACATCCACGCCTTCTATTGTTACAAGGCGCACATTGTCCGTTAAATCGAGCTTGCTTCTGTATTCTAAAAAAGGAAGCTCTTCCTTTTTTGGAAAAGACGTTGTAAAATTCACATTCGAAAAAACGATATCGTTAGCCTTAGCTTCGACAAGATCAAGCTGTTCTCTTGTAAGCTCGCCGTCAAAGTCGACGGTTGCCGTATTATTTTCAAGGTGGAAGCCTACGTTTTCGAAGCCGTAAAGTGTGTGAATTAGCCCCGCGACGATATGTTCACCCGAGTGATTTTGCATAAACGCAAAGCGACGCTCCCAGTCGATTTTACAGGGAAAGTCAGAGCCCTCGGGCAGGAGCTTGTCACAGTAGTGAACAAGCTCCCCGTTTTCCTCTTTGACATCGAAAACAAAAGCATCGCCTATTTTTCCGATATCGGAAGCCTGACCGCCGCTTTCGGGGAAAAAGGCGGTCTTGTCGAGGATTATTTTAAATGATTTTCCCGCATTTTCGCAATGAAGCACGGTTGCGGTAAATTCTTTGATTTTACTGCTTTTGTAATATAATTTTTCAGTCATTTTTTAATAGGGTTTTGCTATAAGAAGTGTTGAAGCGAGTACAAACTGCGCCGCATATTTACTGCTTTTGTAATATAATTTTTCAGTCATTTTTTAATAGGGTTTTGCTATA
>CAZRXQ010000016.1:0-17593 GCA_964604065.1 uncultured Eubacteriales bacterium
AATTACTTCTTTTCCTCTAAACCCAACAGCCAATCGACTGAAACGTCAAGAATCTCCGCAAGCACAATAAGCTCAACGTCGGTTACCGAACGGTATTGCCCTTCAAGCTTTGAAAGCCCCGAGGCGTTCAGGTCGATTCCGCGTATTTGAAGCTGTGTTAAAAGGTCTTTTTGCTTCATACCGATTTTTTTGCGGTAAGCTTCAATGCGCTTTCCGCATACGTTTCTGTCTCCGAGAGGTTGTTTTCTTATTCTCATTTTGGATTCCTCCGTAATAAAAATTTACACAGCCCCCCAAAAAAAGCTGTAATATGCGATATAATACCACACTTTGTTCGATTTTGCAATATTCAGTTGATAAATATCGGTATTAATTAACAACTTTTTAACAACTTGCGGATTTAATGATGTTTTTGTGATGCTTTCGGACGATTTTTTTTGCTTCTTCGATTGATATAATCGAAAATTTGTGATAGAATGATTATATATTGATTATAATATTGGTTTTAAATTTTACGGGGAGCGTTAAAAATGAGTATTAAAAATGCGTTTTTTGCCGATTGCAGTTGCTTTTCCACTGCCGAAGGACTTCTTTATGCCGGTATGCAGGATAAAACAGCCGTGTACGATATGTTTTTCAGGGAGCTGCCGGACAAGGGCGGCTTTGCGGTGATGGCAGGACTCGGTCAGCTTATTGAAGAGCTTAAAAATATTTCCTTCTCCGAGGAGGAGCTTTCGGAGCTTAAAAGGCTCGGCTTTTCCGAAAAGCTTACCGACTATCTTCGCGATTTCAAATTCGAATGCGATGTTTACGCCTGTCCCGAGGGAACGCCCGTTTTCCCGAACGAGCCTATAGTTAAGGTTTCGGGTCCCGTGATTCAGGCTCAGCTTATAGAAACGATTTTGCTTAATACCGTAAACCACCAGACTCTTATAGCCACAAAGGCTAACCGCATTGTAAGAGCGGCGCAGGGCAGGCGTGTTTACGAGATGGGTGCTCGCCGTGCGCAGGGTACATACAGTGCCGTTGACGGCGCGAGAGCCGCATACATAGGCGGCGTTGCGGGAACGTCTCTTTACAACGCGTCAAGCAAGTACGGCATACCGTCGTTTAATGCGATGAGTCACGGCTGGGTTCAGCTGTTCTCTTCGGAGTACGAGGCATTTTGCGCATATCTTGAGGAGCACGGTGAAAACGGAATGCTTCTCGTTGACACCTACGACACACTTGAAAGCGGCGTGGTAAATGCCGTGAAGGCTTTCTCAAGCGTGCTTGTTCCCAAGGGCTTGAGACCTGCGGGAATAATTATAGACAGCGGCGATATGACGTATCTTTCAAAGCGCGCAAGACGTCTTCTCGACGAAGCGGGCTTCCCGGATTGCGATATATACGTTTCGAATTCGCTTGACGAAATTTTAATAAAGGATATGCTCGGTCAGGGTGCTAAGATAGACGGCTTTATTGTGGGTGAAAGACTTATAACCTCCGCCTCGTCACCGGTACTTGACGGTGTTTACAAGCTTTGCGAAACACGCGAAAACGGCGAAAGCAAGCCCTGCATTATGGTCGGCAACAATGTAAGCAAAATTACAACGCCGTGCGCGAAAAAGGTTTGGCGTCTTTTCGATATGGAAAGCGGCAAGGCTATTGCAGACGTTTTGACGCTTGAAAAAGAAAGCATAGAGAACGACAAAACTTATTCGCTTTTCGACCCCGACTTTACCTGGAAGCGCAAAACCGTCGACAATTTCGTTGCGCGAGAGCTTCTCGTTCCCGTATTTTCGGGCGGCAAGTGCGTATACGAGCTTCCGTCGCTTGAAAAAACAAGAGCGTATTGCAGTGAGCAGGTTTCCACGCTTTGGGAAGAGGTAACGCGCTTTGAGAATCCGCACAGATATTACGTCGATTTCTCGGGCGAGCTTTGGGGCATTAAGCAGTCGCTTATAGAAAAGTTTTCGTTTGAGAGGTAAGCTATGTCGGAAAAATACAAATTGGCTCTCTCGGGAGAGGCTATGTTTTCGGCAACTCCGCTTGTGTCTTTTTTCGGAGTATACAAAGAGGAATTCGATAAAGCCGAGCTTTTAAAGGCTTTTAAAATGCTTTCCTTAAAAGAGCCGCTTGTCGGCGCGTTTGCGGAAGTTGACGAAGAAAACAACGTATACGCCGTTACGGGCGAAAGCAGAGCACAGCTTGTTTTTTTGAATGTAGACAACGAAGAGGATTTTTATTGTCTTAAAAAGAACGGGGCGTTCGACACTTTTTCACATCTTTTCGAATTTTACGTTTTAAACGGAAAATCGCTTATGATATTGGCAAACGGTGCCGTGGCAGACGTTAAGTCGCTGTTTCTTTTAAGCGAAAGACTTCTTGATTTTTATAACAAAAAGACTCTTAATATAACGCCGTCCGATGTTTTCGTTTATTCCGATAATAAGGATATCCCCAAAAGCGCATTTTCGGTTGTGACGGATAAGCTTTCCTCCGACCTCGAAATGAAATGGCAAAAGCATCCGAAGCATTTTAAAAAGAGCGATTACGTTAGGCTTTCGGAAAAACAGCAAGACTCCGATTATAAGAGAATATTTAAGGACGTTCATTTCGGCAAGGAAAGAACAAAGGCAATTAAGGAGTACTGCAAAGAGAAAAGCATAGACGTTCTTACCCTGCTTTGCTACGCCTGTAAAAAAACAGCCGAAGAGAATGAGCTTTTTGAAAAATATATACGAAAGCCCGTGTATATCGGCTCTGATTTGAGGCTTTTCGAAGAAGAACCCGCAAAGTTCGGCGTGGGCCCGTTCTTTTCAAGGGTGAGCATTGTAAAGGACAGAAAAAAGGAAATAAAGCAAAAGGGCGAGTTGAAAGCGTTTCACGACAACTGCTACAAAAAGTTGACGAATGTTTTTTATGCGTATTACGATAAGGTGTTTTTGTCGGGACTTTCGCCGTCTCTTACGCTGGGAGCACATTTTGTCGAAGCGGGACTTTACAAAAACAGAGCCGCAAAAAGGCTTGCGAAGAACTACACCGCGCTTTCAAAAAGATTTTTCACGTTCGACTTTTTTAATCTCGACTTGCCTTATTGGAGCGGGCTTTCGGATTTTTCTAAGATGTTCTTCACCGAAAGAAATTCGAAAAACAGCGCGCTTTATATTACCGCGGCAATGTACGGTGATGATATTTTACTGTTTGCCGAGGCAAATGAAGAGATTTGTCCGACACAAAAGTTTTGTTCATTTTGTTTGAATGTTCAAAAAACAGTCGATGAACTGATAGAATTTTACGAAAAAACAGACCTGTGAACCGTCTTCGGACGGTTTCGGTCTTTTTTTGCGCTTTTTTTCGCGTTTTTTGCGAAATAACGGAATTTATAATTTTTTTAAGGAAATAAATGTAAATAAATACAAAAGTGCTTGACATCTAAAAAAGGTTGATATATAATGACGATGTGGCGCAAAATGGAGTAAAGTGTTGTGCTGTGTATCAAAGTGGAAGAAATTCGGACGGAGGTGTCGGCAATGTTTAACGGAACGTACTATCCTACGCTTGATGCTAAAAACAGATTCTTTTTGCCGGCGCAGTACCGCGACGAGCTCGGCACGAGCGTTGTGCTGTTTAAATCTCCCGACAAGGAAGCGCCCTGCCTTTTCCTTTATACCGAGGAGCGCTGGGCTGAAATTTCCGAAAACTTTACGAAGAGGCTTCCCAACAACAGAATGGGACGAGCTCTTGAAAGACGCTTTACCGCAGATTCCGTAAGTGCCGAGGTGGACAAGTCCGGAAGAATTACCGTGAACCAACAGTTAAGAGAGTTCGCGGGGCTTGAAAAGGAGCTTGTTGTGCTCGGTGCTACAAACAGAATCGAAATTTGGTCGAAATCCGCTTGGCTTGAGGAAGAAAAGGCTATTGCCGAAATTTCCGTCGAAGAGCTTGAAATCGAATTTTAACGGTGGAAGGTATGGAATTTAATCACATTTCCGTTTTGCTTCGTGAATCGGTTGACGCGCTCGGCGTAAAAGAAGACGGCGTTTATGTAGACTGCACCGCAGGCGGTGGCGGTCATTCGGCAAAAATACTCGAAAGGCTTTCACCCTCGGGGAGAATGGTTCTTATAGACCGCGACCCTGATGCCGTTTCGGTTCTTAAGGAAAGATTTTCGGGCGACAGCCGCGTTATTATAGTAAACGACAATTTTTGCAACATAAAGAGCATTTTACAAAGCTTAAACATAGAGTCGGCAGACGGCATCATAGCGGATCTCGGCGTTTCGAGCTTCCAGCTTGATACCGCCGAAAGAGGCTTCTCCTTCCACCGCGACGCACCGCTTGATATGCGAATGGAAAAGAAGGGCATAAGTGCCGCCGATGTTGTGAACACATATTCAAAAGAACGTCTTGCGGAGGTCATTTTCCGTTACGGCGAGGAGCAGTTTGCAAGAAGAATAGCGGAAAACATAGTGAATGCTTCAAGTGTAAAACCCATAGAAACAACGGGCGAGCTTTCGGATATAGTAAGTAATTCCGTTCCCGCAAAATTCAGACGCGACGGACATCCCGCAAGAAAGACATTCCAGGCAATAAGAATAGAAGTAAATCGCGAGCTAACCTCCCTTGAGGACGCGCTTCCCGATATGTTTGACGTATTAAAAAGCGGCGGCGTGCTTGCGATAATCACCTTCCATTCTCTTGAAGACAAAATAGTAAAGGATTACTTTAATACACTCAAATCCGGGTGCACCTGCCCGAAGGATTTTCCCGTTTGCGTTTGCGGCAAAAAGCCGAAAGCCGTTGTTCGCTCGGGCGGAACAAAGGCGGGAAAGGAAGAAATCGAGGAAAACAAGAGAAGCCGCAGTGCAAAGCTGAGAACGGCTGTTAAAATATAAAGGAGAAGCTTAAGGATGACGGGGTACAGAGATTCATCGGCATATGATTTTTCACTCTTTGAGCCGCAGGTTGCGGTTTCACCCAAAACACCGTCGGCAAGAACTGCCGAAAAAAGCGCGTCAAGACCCGTAAAGAAAAATACGGCAAGACCCGCACCGCCCAAAACAAGGGGCAATACTGCCGTGAAAACCGCCGCCAAGGCGTACGCCGTAGCCGATTCGTACCAGAAAACGGTGAACAGAAACGCGGCTGTTTCGGTTATTTCGCCTGTTTTTAAAAAGCTTATCGCTTTCGGCGTTGTGTGCTTTGTGCTTATGAGCTGTCTTTTAAGTCTCAGAGCGCAGTCCGACAGCCTTACTTCGAAAATAGCCGATGTTAAATCGGAAATTGATATTGCAAACGGTGAATACACAAGGCTTAACGCAGAGCTTTCGGCAATAATGTCCTCGCAGAAAATCGACGACTATGCCGAAAATGTGCTCGGTATGGTTAAAGCCGAAGGGTATCAGATATCGTACATAGATCTCAGTGAGGGTGATGAGATTGTTGTTTCCGGCAAAAAGACCGTTGACGGCGATTCTTCGTTTTTCGGGAAGGTCAAAAAGCTTTTTGCATATATCTTTTAAAGGGTAAATATTATTAATGAGGAGTTGAGAATGCTCGACTCCTTTTTGTCCATTTTTATATAATTACAATTCTAAGGTAATCGGGTGATTTCGGTGGTAACTTCAAAATTAAAACGCAGAGCGCTTTCTGCTGTTGCGATATTACTTCTTGTGGGCTTCGGCGCGGATATAGGAAAGCTGTTTTATCTTCAGTTAATTAAGGGCGAGGAGCTTAAAATGAAGGCGGAGTCACAGCAGTTAAGCGATACGGCAGACCCCGCGGACAGAGGAATTATTTACGATTGCAATATGAATGTTATCGCGGAAAGCGCGTCGGCGTGGCTTGTGTATGTTGACCCGTCGCGTATTGAGGACGACGCTCAAAGAAGCGTAATAGCAAACGGACTTGCCGAAATTCTTTCTCTTGACGCGGAAAAAATCAAAAATAAAATAAGCAACCCCGAGTACGGCTATGTAAAAATAGCGGGAAAGGTTGAGTATACCGAAAAAACAGCCGTGTCTGATTTTATATACGATAACGACCTTTACGGAATCGTAGCTATCGACCCCGACACAAAGCGCTACTATCCGTATTCGACTCTCGCTTCAAGCGTAATAGGCTTTACGGGTGACGAGGACAACGGCAGAGCGGGAATAGAACTTCAGTATAACGAAAGCTTAACGGGTGTTGACGGCAGAATCATAACCGCAAAAACGGCACAGAATATCGCGATGAAGAGCAATTACGAAACAATCTACGATGCAAAGCGCGGCGTAAGTCACGTTTTGACGATAGATAAAAACATACAGTATTACCTTGAAAAGGGCTTAAGTCAGGCGCTTGAGGATAACAAGGCATCGTCCGTTTACGGCATTGTTATGGAGGTTGAAACGGGTGCTATTCTTGCTATGGCTACAATGCCCGACTACGACCTTAACTCTCCTACGGTAATAACCGATGAAGAGACTCTTAAGGAGCTTGACAAAATAACGGATGACGAGGAATACGCGAAGGCGTATAACGAAAAAATATATACGATGTGGCGTAACAGAGCCATAAGCGATACATACGAGCCCGGTTCGGTATTTAAAATATTCACAGCCGCGGCGGCTATTGAAGAAAACGTCGTTGACGACAATTTTACCTATAACTGCACGGGCTCTATAAGAGTTGCCGACAACACAATAGGTTGTCACAACCTCGCAGGTCACGGAACGCAGACCATAACCGACGGACTTGTTAACTCCTGCAACCCCTTCTTTATAACGGTAGGTCAAAAGCTCGGCACGGAGCGCTTCAGTAAATATTTCGAAGCCTTCGGCTTTACGGAGAAAACGGGTATAGACCTTCCCGGCGAAGCGTCTTCGGTTGCAAACGTTACATACTATACCGAGGACAATATGGGTATAGCGGAGCTTTCCTCCTGCGCCTTCGGTCAGACCTTCCAGGTAAGCGCCATTCAGATGATTACGGGCGTTTGCTGTGTCGCAAACGGCGGCAAGCTTATGCAGCCCTATCTTTTAAAATCAATGATTGACGAAAACGGCAACACCGTTTACGAGGCAACGCCCGAGGTAAGACGTCAGGTTATTTCGGAAAGCACAAGCGAAAAGGTTATTGCCATGCTGGAAAAGGTCGTAGCGGAGGGCACGGGTAAAAACGCATACGTCCCGGGCTACAGAATCGCGGGAAAAACCGGTACTTCGGAAAAGCTCGGTTCACAAAAAGAGGGCGAGCGACTTGAGTATATCGCTTCGTTTTGCGGTTGCGCACCGGCAAACGACCCGAAAATAGCCGTTCTTGTTGTTATAGACGAGCCTCAATCGGAATATCGCGGAGGCGGTACAATTGCCGCTCCCGTTGCGGGAAGCATAATCGAGCAGACGCTTAAATATATGAATGTTGAGCCTTCTTATACGGACGAGGAGCTTGCAAAGCTTAACGCCGAAGCACCGAGCGTTACGAAGATGACGGTTTCGGCGGCCAAGGCGGCACTTGAAACCAAGGGCTTTACAGCGCGTGTTATAGGAGACGGCGAGACTGTTGTTTCGCAGTACCCCGTAGGCGGTCAAACCATTTCTCACGGCGGCGTTGTAATTCTTTACACCGATACCTCGGGAGAAAGCGGCGAGGGCACGGTTCCCGATCTTACGGGTCTTAGCATAAGCGAATGTAACGACAAAGCCGTAAATGCGGGCTTTAACATAAAAATCTCGGGTGCTTCCTTAAGCAGTGAGGTTAAGTCGTACAGACAAAGTGTCGAAGCGGGCACAAAGTGTGAGCTCGGCACGACGGTAACCGTTTACTTTAAAACAACTACAGGCGTTCAGGACGACTGATTCGGGAGGTAATATGCGGCTGTCTGAGCTCTTACGAAATGCGGAGGTTTTAAAAGACTTTTCGGACAGAGAAATCACGGACGTTACAGACACAACCGCACGCCTTAAAAAAGGCTGTGCATTTGTGTGCATAAGGGGAAACACAACAGACGGACATCTTCTTTTTAAAAAGGCGCTCGAAGCGGGCGCTGCCTCGATAATAACACAAACGCCTCTCGGGATTCCCGAAGAAATCGTTGTGCGCGACACGAAAAAAACATACGCTTTAATGTGTAAGGCTTTTTTCGGAAGCTCCTGTGACAGGCTCACTTTAATAGGCGTTACGGGCACAAACGGGAAAACAAGCGTCTCTTATATAATAAAGGGTCTTCTTGAAGCGTTCGGCATAAAATGCGGCGTTTCGGGCACCTTGGGGTGCTGTACGGACGAATGTATTTTTACGGGACTTACTACGCCTTGCCCGTATGAGCTTCATAAAATGTTTCGGGATCTTGAAGAAAAGGGCGTAAGATACTGTGTGCTTGAAGCGTCGTCTCAGGCGCTTCACGGCGAACGCCTTTACGGAATAAATTTCGCCGTCGGGGTTTTTACGAACCTTACAAGGGATCATCTCGATTACCACAAAACGTGGGAAAATTACAGAGAGTCTAAGAAAAAGCTTTTTTCCTCGTGCGAAAAAGCCGTTGTAAACGGTGACGACGAAAGCTCGCGGTATATGACGAAGGGCTTTTCTGGAGAAATAATAACATACGGAAAAGAGTGCGGAGACTTAATAGCAGAGGATATTAAATGCTTTAAGGGCGGCGTTTGCTTTAAAACTTCGGGATACAATGCGGTTTTTAATACACCGGGTGAATTTTCCGTATATAACTGTCTTGCCGCGGTGGGTGCTCTTTGTGCCTTGGGCTTTCCCTTAAAAAATACAGTGGAATCACTTAAAGGCGTTTTGCCCGTAAATGGGCGACTTCAAAGACTTTCGCTTGAAACCGGTTTTTCGGTTATTATAGATTACGCGCACACTCCCGACGGAGTGAAAAATGCGATAAGCGCAATAAGGGAGGAAACGTGCGGCAGAGTGATAACGGTTTTCGGTTGCGGCGGGGAACGCGACCGCGGAAAACGTCCGCTTATGGGGGCTTTGGCATCACAGCTTTCCGATGTTGTGATTATCACCTCGGACAATCCGCGAAAAGAAAATCCCGATTCGATTATTGATGATATTTACGAGGGCGCAAAATGCGGATGTAAGCTTTCGGCGCTTGTGCCTTTGAGAAAGGATGCGATAGCGCTTGCGCTGAAGCACGCTTCCTTCGGCGATTCGGTGCTTCTTTTAGGGAAGGGGCACGAAAAATATCAGCAAATAGGCGACGTTAAATATGAATTTGACGAAGAAGAAACAGTGAAAAGTATACTAAAAAAAGGGTTTGATCGGTTTGAAGCTTGAGATTTCCGAAATTGCAGAGCTGTTTTCAAAAAAGACCTCTCTTGACGGTTGCATAGAAAGGGTCTCTATTGACAGCAGAGATGTGGACGAAAAAACATTATTTGTCGCAATAAAGGGCGAACGCTTTGACGGCAACGACTTTGTGCCGGAGGTACTTCTTAAGGGCGTTAAGGCTGTTGTTTGTTCAAGGGCAGACTTGTGCGACGAGAGAATTTTTTACACTCCCGACACGGGAAAGGCGCTTCTTGATATAGCTCGTATATACAGAGAACACTTCGATATTCCGTTTGTAGCGCTTACGGGAAGCGTGGGTAAGACGACAACGAAGGGTATGATTCATTCTGTTTTAAGTGTGCGCTTTAATACGCTTAAAACAATAGGCAATCTTAATAACGAAATAGGCGTGCCGAAAACACTTTTTCGTCTCGAAAAGGAATACGGCGCGGCTGTAATAGAAATGGGTATGAATCACGCAGGCGAAATATCGCGTATTTCAAAATCCGTAAAGCCCGACGTGGGCGTTATTACGAATGTGGGAACGGCGCATATTGAAAACCTCGGCTCGCGTGAGGGTATTTTAAAAGCAAAATCGGAAATACTCGACGGTATGAAAAAAGGCTCGCCACTCATAATAAACGGCGACAATGATATGCTTTCGACCGCGTCATTCCCGGGGTACAAGGTTCTTACCTTCGGCATAGAAGGCGAAAACCTTTACGTTAAGGGCGAGAACATAAGAAACGAAGCGGACGGTATGCGCTTTTGCGCCGTTTGCGGCGATGAAATAGAAGAGATTTTCGTTCCCGCAGTAGGAATTCACAATGTTTACAATGCACTTTCGGCACTTACGGTAGGAAAGGTTTTCGGCTTTTCTTTAAAAGAAGGCGGGGAGGGACTTAAAAATTTCGCTCCCGAGGGAATGAGACAGAATATTAAAAAGGTGAAAGAGTACACGTTTATCGAGGATTGCTACAACGCAAACCCCGACAGTATGCGCGCTTCTCTTACGACACTTAATTCCGTTAAGACAACACGCGGCATAGCGGTCTTAGGCGATATGATGGAGCTCGGAGCTTACTCTGAAAAAGCACACACCGAGGTCGGCAGTGTTGCCGCCGATTTAAAAACGGATGCGCTTTTCACCTTCGGCGAATATTCGCGCTGCACATCAGCCGCGGGGAAAAAAGGCGGCATTCCCGCTGTTTTGCACTTTGAAACAAAAGAAGCGCTCGCAGAGTACTTGAAGGGCTTTTTAAAGCCCTCGGACACGGTTTTGTTTAAAGGAAGCCGTTCTGTCGGAACGGAGGATATATTCAACGCTCTTTACGGGGAGTGGGGAGTATGAGCCTTTATACGGCACTTGCGCTTTCAGCCGTTTTGAGCTTTATAATATCGTTCGTTTCGGGATTCGTTGTAATACCGCTGTTAAATAAGCTTAAATTCGGGCAGACTGTACTTGATATAGGTCCTAAGTGGCATAAGAAAAAGCAGGGCACGCCCACGGTCGGCGGCGTAATGTTTATATTTTCGACGCTTGCGGCATTTGTAATAGTTCTTTGTATTGATAAAATCACCGGCAACAAGCTTGTGTTTTCAAACGATATTTTAAACGCTCAAACAAAGCTTAAGCTTTTCGGCGGCATAATAATGGCTCTCGGCTTTGCGTTCATAGGCTTCACGGATGATTATATCAAGGTGAAATTCAAAAGAAATCTCGGGCTTACCGTAATGCAAAAAAGCGTTTTACAGCTTATTGTAAGTCTCGGCTATCTTTTAACGCTTTTTATAAACGACCCTACGGGAAGTATGTTCGTTCCGTTTTTCGGAATGATAGAAACAGGTGTGCTGTTTTGGGCAATAGGACTTGTTACGATATACTGTACGGTCAACGCCGTTAATTTTACGGACGGAGCAGACGGCTTGTGCTCAAGCGTTACGGCAGTTGCCGCGGTGAGCTTTTGCATTACGGCGGCGCTGAGAAGCTGCTTCGGCGTGAGCATACTTGCCGCGTCGCTTGCGGGCGGACTTTTCGGATATTTAATCTGGAACAAATACCCCGCACGGGTTATGATGGGCGACACGGGCTCAATGTTTTTGGGCGGTATGGTAATTGCATTTTCCTACGCCTTGGACTGTCCTCTCATAATACTTCTTATAGGCATAGTTTACGTTATTGAGTTCGGCTCGGACATAATTCAGATAATATATTTTAAATCCACGCACGGAAAGCGCTTTTTCAAAATGGCGCCGCTTCATCATCATTTGGAGCTGTGCGGCTGGAAGGAACAAAAAATAGTAAGAGCTTTTTCGGCTATAGGAGCTCTCGGAGGGGCTTTGGCAATACTTCTCGTACATTTCGGAAATCTAAGATGAAAAGAGTGAATGCGCACCGTGAAAAAAGAAAAAAGGTTTAACGACCTGTTTGTGAAGAACAGTATGGATATTCCGTTTTTACTGCTTCTTTCGGCGCTTCTTGTAATAGGACTTGTAATGCTTCTTTCTTCAAGCTATTACAGCGCCTTTTACAAAACGGGCGACAGTATGTATTTTTTCAAACGCCAGCTTATTTTTTCGGTATTCGGCGTTGTGACGATGATAATAATTTCAAAGCTCAATTACAAATACCTTAAGCTTCTCGGAGTTCTCGGTATGGGTATTTCGGTGCTTCTTTTAATAGCGGTTCTTCTTATTCCCAACGCGGAGGATGACGGAATCAAGCGCTGGATATATATCGGCTCTTTTCAGTTCCAGCCCTCCGAGGTTGCGAAGTTTATGCTTATAGTTTTTCTTGCGGGCGGGCTTGAACGCGACAGCAAAAAGCTTACAAGTAAAAAGCTTTCCTCTGTGGGCTTTGCAAGAAGCATATACAGGTATTCTAACAAAAGTATTTTAATTACCGAAGGCACTACTACGCTTTTCAAGCACGCCGCGGTTGTGCTCTTCATAGCGGCACTTGTGGCTCTTGAAAGTCATCTTTCGGGTACTATCCTTATTCTCGGAATAGGCATTGTTATGCTGTGGCTCGGAGAGGGCAGAGCGCGCTGGTTTATAATCGGCGGAAGCGTTGCGGTTATCGGTGTTACGTTGTTTGTTATATACATTAAGGCGAAAAATTTTGAGGATATACCGTTTTTAAAGCCGTATATGGTAGAGAGAATTCAGTCGTGGCTTGACAAGGACTTTTCTCCGCTTGACAAGCGCTGGCAGACGAATCAGTCGCTTTACGCAATAGGCTCGGGCGGGCTTTTGGGCTCGGGACTCGGAAATTCGAAGGAAAAATATCTTTATGTTTCCGAGCCGCAAAACGACTTTATTTTCGCCATTGTTTGCGAAGAGCTCGGCTTTGTGGGCGCTGTGGCAATACTTCTTCTTTATGCGCTTTTGATAATTCGCGGACTTTACATCGGTATGCGCGCAAAGGATCGCTTCGGAGCGCTTCTTGCATTCGGTATGATGTCTCAGCTTGCTCTTCAGGTGCTTCTTAACGTAGGCGTTGTAAGTGACCTTCTCCCGAATACGGGAATAGGCTTGCCGTTTTTCAGCTACGGCGGTACGTCGCTTTGCTTCTGCCTTTGGGAAATGGGCGTTGTTTTAAGCGTCTCAAGACAGGCAAATCTCGATAAGGTTTATTCTTTTAACAGTAAAACAAAAAATAAAACAAAAAATTCGAAAGCGCAGGTGTAAGTTGTGAGAGTAATGATAGCGGCAGGCGGAACCGGAGGACACGTCAATCCGGCGCTCGCGGTTGCGGGCGAAATAAAAAAACGCCTTGACGATGCCGAAATATGCTTTGTCGGCACGCCGAACAGAATCGAAGCGAAAATCGTTCCCGAAGCGGGTTACCCGCTTAAAACAATCGAAATGAGCGGCTTTAAAAGAAGCTTTTCGGGAGCGGCAATAAAAGCGAATATTAAAACCGTCGAGCGCCTTTTAAAGTCGTCCGGAGCGGTTAAGAAAATAATCAGGGAATTTTCACCCGATGTTGTGGTGGGCTTCGGCGGATATGTAAGCGGACCGGTTGTGAGAATGGCGGCGAAAATGGGTATACCCACGGCAATTCACGAGCAAAATGCCTACCCCGGTGTTACGAACAAGGCGCTTTCCAAGCGCGTTGACAAGGTTATGCTTACCGTAGAGGAAGCGAAAAAGCACCTTGAATATAAAGAAGAGCCGATTATAACGGGCTTGCCCGTAAGAGGAGAGCTTCTTTGTGCAAACAAGGAGCTTTCGCGAAAAGAGCTCGGCTTTGACGAAAAGCCCCTCGTTCTTTGTATGGGCGGCTCTTTGGGCGCGGAGGCTGTTAACAAGACGATAGTAGATGTAATCGCTTCTGTTTACAATGAGAAAAAATACAACTTCCTTGTTGCGACGGGACAGTACGGACTTTGGGTTTTTGACGCCTTAAAGGAAAAAGGAATCGACCCCGAGGGCGAAAACATACAGGTTCGCGAATACATAAGCGATATGGACAGATGCCTTTCGGCGTGTGACCTTGTAATATGCAGAGCGGGCGCTTCGTCGCTTTCGGAGTTTGAGGCGCTTTCGAAGCCATCGATTCTTATTCCTTCGCCGAACGTTACGGAAAACCACCAATACCACAACGCAATGGCGCTTGTAAATAACGGTGCGGCTGAAATTATAGAGGAAAAGGATTTGACGGGCGAAGTACTTCTCGGTAAGCTCAGGACTCTTTTAAACGATAAAGAAAAGCTTAAAGAAATAGGAGAGAATGCCGGTAAAATGGCTCACCTTGACGCTTCCGCAAAAATCGCGGATATAGTTTTGGGTCTTGCAAAAGAGGGAAGAAAAGCGCGGTAACACAAAAACGCCGTACGACATAATATGAACCGTAAAGATGATTTAAGGGGCGTTTTTATGGAGTCATATGAAATTAACGGCGGCAGAAGACTTTGCGGCAGTATAAAGGCGCAAGGATCGAAAAACAGCGCTTTGCCGATACTTGCCGCGGCTTTTCTCGTCGGCGGGGTTTCGGTTATACATAACTGTCCGAGGCTTTCGGATGTTGAATGCACAATAAAGGTTTTAAAGCACCTTGGGTGCAAAGTGAAGCGCGAGGGCGATACTCTCACGGTTGACAGCACCTGCCACGACGGCTTTGAAATACCTGAAACGCTTATGCGCGAAATGCGCTCGTCCGTAATATTTTTGGGCGCGATTCTCGGCAGAATAAACAAGGCGGTAATTTCCACCCCGGGCGGCTGTGAAATAGGCTTAAGACCTATTGATTTGCATCTTACAGCCGTAAAAAAGCTGGGAACGATTGTTAAAAAGGAGCACGGAAAGCTTTCGTTTTGCGCGCCGGACGGCTTGAAGGGCGCAAAAATCACGCTTTCCTTCCCGAGCGTGGGCGCTACGGAAAACACAATTCTCGCGGCTGTTACGGCAGAAGGAACAACAACGCTTGTTAATGCCGCACGCGAGCCGGAAATATGTGACCTTTGCGATTTTCTTAATTCCTGCGGTGCGAAAATCCGCGGGAGCGGCGAGAGCATAATAGTTATAGAGGGTGTAAAAAAGCTTTCCCCGGTTGAGCACACAGTCATATGCGACAGAATAGCGGTTGCGACGTATCTTGTTGCGGGCGCACTTACGCACGGCGACATTGCCGTCAAAAATACAGTGCCCGCGCACCTTTCATCCGTGCTTCCGCTTTTGGAGGAGTCGGGCTGTAAGGTTTCGGTGCGTTGCAAAGAAATTCGCCTTAAAGCACCCCTAAGGCTTTCCCGTATGGATAAAATAATTACTCAGCCCTATCCCGGCTTTCCTACGGACGCACAAGCGCCGTTTATGACGGCGGCTTCGGTTGCGAAGGGCACGAGTGTAATAGTGGAAAACATATTCGAATGCAGATTTAAGCATGTGCCGGAGCTTTTAAGAATGGGTGCGAGGATTCGCACCGAGGGAAAGGTTGCGGTAATAGACGGAGTGGAAAGGCTTTACGGAGCGGCGGTTGTTTCGCCCGACCTTCGCGGAGGCAGTGCGCTGGTGCTTGCGGGGCTTTGCGCCGAGGGCAAAACAACGGTAAGCGAAATAAAGCACATAAAGCGCGGCTATGAGGAATTCAGCGAAAATCTGTGTATTTTGAACGCTGATATCAGAACGGTGAGTGATGATGGAAAACAATAAAAACGGAAGTAAAAATCCGATACCGCTTTTTAACAACAATGCCCAGCGGGAAAAAACAATGTCCCGTGATGAAGTGCGGCGACAAATGAAAAGGAAAAAGCAACGAAAGCGTAAAATAAGAAAGCTTTTGATGTCGTTTGTTTTGGTGCTTGTGCTTTGCACGATAGGTGCGGCGCTCAGCTTTACGGTGTTTTTTAAGACCGAAACAATAAAAATCGAGGGAAGCTCGCTTTACGACGACAAGCTTATTACGGAAAACAGCACCGTGGGAATCGGGACGAATCTTTTAAGAATAGACGAAAAAAGCGTTGAGAAAGCGCTTACCTCGGCACTTCCGTATATCGGCAGTGTTAAAATCGAAAAAAAGCTTCCCGCCACGCTTATCATAAAAATCACCGAAACACGCGAGTCGGCGGCGTTGCCCTCGGAGGGCGGCTATATTTTAATAGCGCCGGACGGAAAAATTCTCGAAGAGAATGCACAGACCTTAAGAGAAAATGTTGCGGTTATTGAGGGCATAACGCTTTCCGTTAAGACGGCAGGCGAATACGCCTCGTGCGAAAAGGAAGAGGAAACGAACGCACTTTCGGATGTTTTAAAGGGAATGGACGAAAGCGGAATAGAAGGCATTTCTTCGGTGAATTTAAGCGACCTCGGGGATATTACTATGAAGTACGATTACAGAATCAAGCTTCGCCTCGGGAGCACCTCCGATATAACGTATAAGCTTAAACGCGCAAAAGCCGTTCTTAAAGAGGAGGACAAAATCAATCCGCAGAACATAGGAACACTTGATTTAAGAAGCGAGCCTTATTCGTATTTTAAGCCCGGTGACGACACGACAGCCGTTGAAGCCTCGACCGAAAAATCCGACGAAACAACAAAACCTTTAGAGGAATCTGCCGAATAGAGGTCAAAAAAAGGCATAAAATGCCTGAAATTTGAATTAAAATAAAAAAATAAATAAATTTTTTCAAAAAAAACTTGCTATTGATAAAAATCTATGGTAACATCATAGAGATAAATAATCGAAATATCTATGTAGATGTAATATATCATTGGGAGGATACTTAAAATGGCATTCGAGATTGCTAATGAATTTGAAGACGTTACTCAAATAAAGGTCATAGGTGTCGGCGGTGGCGGCGGAAACGCTATTAACCGTATGGTAAGCTCGGGCGTTCAGGGCGTTGAGTTTATAGCTATTAATACCGACAAGCAGGTACTTATGTTCTCTAAGGCAACCCACAAAATCCAGATCGGTGAAAAGGTTACCGGCGGCAGAGGTGCCGGCGCTCGCCCCGAAATGGGTCTTAAGGCTGCAGAGGAAAGCCGCGACGCTATTATTGACGCTCTTAACGGCGCAAATATGGTGTTTGTTACCGCAGGTATGGGCGGCGGAACAGGTACGGGTGCCGCACCTGCCATTGCTCAAATCGCAAAAGAGCGCGGAATACTTACAGTAGGTATCGTTACAAAGCCCTTTGCATTCGAAGGAAAAAGAAGAATGCAGCAGGCAGAGGCGGGTATTGCAGAGCTTGCTCAGCATGTAGACAGCCTTATCGTTATCCCCAACGAGAGACTTAAGCTCGTTTCGGATCAGAAAATAACCTTCTCCAACGCATTCGACGTTGCGGATGATGTTCTTCGTCAGGGCGTTAAGAGCATTTCCGAGCTTATTAAGGTTCCCGGACTTATCAACCTCGACTTTGCCGACGTTACGGCAATTATGAAGGATGCCGGTCACGCTCATATGGGCGTAGGCAGAGCCTCCGGTAAGGAAAAGGCAGAGGCTGCCGCTAATGCCGCTATTTCAAGCCCGCTTCTTGAAACAACAATTCAGGGCGCTAAGGGCGTTATTATAAGCATCACATCATCACCCGACATCACTCTTGACGATGTTGACGTTGCTTCGAGCATTATTTCAGCCGCCGCGGATGCGGATGCAAACATCATCTTCGGTGTTGCGTTCGACGAAAAGCTTGACGACGAAATCGTTGTTACCGTTATTGCAACCGGCTTCGGTACGGATATTAACGGACTTGCAAACAAAGCAGGTCAGGGCGCGGATTCCTCTTTAGCTTCCTCGACCTCCGGCGACGATGACGATATCGTAGACATTCTCGATTTGTTCAAGGGAAGAAAATAACTTAACGCTTCGCGCTTTACGCTTCGCG
>CAZRXQ010000017.1:0-17385 GCA_964604065.1 uncultured Eubacteriales bacterium
CTTGCGAAGCTTCGGTGTTTTCTTCCACTGCGGTTGTGTCCGTGTTTGTTGCTTGCGTTTCGTTGTATTCTTCAGTTGTTGTTTCAACTTCCGAAGCAGGGGGCAGGGTTGTTTCTTCTGTAGATGAAGGTTCCGTGGTGGATTCGTTTGAGGGCTTTGTAAGCTTCAAATACATAATATTAAAGCCTTCATATTTTAACTCTAATTTAATATTATCTTTATTCTCAAGATCAAAATCATCATAAACAGACGAATTTGTTATTTCGTATCCCGATTCCTTGCACCTTTTTACATAATTCTCAAGTTCGGATTTCGAGGTTTCTCCGACATACACTTCAAGACATTCTGTATCCGCTTTTATAATTTTACCTACCGTTGATTCGGGAAGGGGAAGGTATTTGTCAATATCATAAAGCGTCCAATCTATGGTTGTAACGGTAATGGGTTCTTTTAAATCAATTCTTATTACAGTGTTACTATAAGAAACTGTAATTTTAAAACCGTTTGTAGTAAATGCCGAAAAATTCGAATACTCTTTTTGGCTTTCTACCGTAAAACCGTATTCTTCACATTCTTTTACATAGTTTTCAAAATCCTTTATTGTGGCACCCATAACCGGTTTCAATTCGTTTTCCAATTTGTCGCCTAATACTCTCATTTCTTCAAGTGTGTGCATCTCGGCGGGCTTATTTGTTTTATCGGTCGTGTCCTTTTTTTCGCCGGTGGCGATTATACCCATAAAAAACGGAATAATAAGTATGAGAGCGATTACAGATGATATTGTACTCGCTTTTTTTCTTTTCGGTTTTATAACATTTGTTTCAACAAGAAAAGAATAAAGGAAGAGTAAAAGCATTGCGTTCGCCGCTACGGCGGCGACTGCCGAATTAATGCCATAGCTCAAAATTATAAAAAGAACCGAATAAAGTAGGGCGACGAGTATAAAATATACATATTTACTTTTTTTGAACTTGAAATTATCGAATGTTAATTCTAAAATAAAGTGTTTTTTATCGGATGTTTCTTTTGCATTTTCAGATATTGTTTCATCTGCAGTTTGTAAATTCATCTTTTCCTTTTTGAATGAAAAATTCCCTTTATCTATATCGGTTGTATTTCTTTTTTTATTTTTAAACATTTGTATCACCCTAAAAGTATTGTTGAAATAAACTATGTTACCTTATATATAGTAACCCATAAAAAGGGAGATGTCAAGAGGTAAACTGTTTGATAGAATTATTTCGGGTGATGTTATGAACGAAGTTAAAAGTATTATCGATATTAAAGAATACGGTAAAATTAATGTGAAATTGGCAGCTGTTATGGATGAAAAAGGCGTTACACGCAACAGAATGAGAACACTTACCGGTGTAAAATATGAGGTTGTTGACCGTTATTACAAGGGAGAAAATATAGAACGTGTTGACCTCGATTTTTTGGCAAAAGCTTGTTATGTTCTTGATTGCGATATTTCAGACTTGCTTGAATATGTTAATTAAACCGAGAGAGTCAAACCGGGAAGGCTTGACTCTCTTCTGCATCTTTCAGTCGTTTATAAAATGATTTATAAGTGTATGCCCCACTTCGGTGAAGTTTCCCGAAAGCTCGGCTGATTTTTCCGTAAAGCTTTTTATGCCACTGTCTTTTTCGTCATAGCTTTTGTAAATCATATACGGTACGGGGTCCGAGGCGTGAGTGCGTGTTTTAATAGGCGTGGGGTGGTCGGGGAGTGCCATAATTTTAAAATCGCCGAAGGCGGGGAGCTTTTCAAGAAGAACGCCCAGAACCTTTTCGTCAATTAATTCAATCGCTTTAACCTTGTTGTGGGGCTCGTTTCTGTGACCGCATTCGTCGGGCGCTTCTATGTGAATGTAAACAAAGTCGTTTTCTTTGAGTTCACGAAGTGCGGCGTTTGCCTTGCCTTCGAAATTTGTGTCGATATAGCCCGTTGCGCCATGGACTGTCGGTGCATTCATTCCGGCGCAAAGTGCGATTCCCTTTAAAAGGTCAACCGCGGAAACAACCGAACCGTGAAGCCCCGTTTTTTCGTAAAAATCGGGAAGAGCCGGCTTTGTGCCTTCGCCCCAAAGCCAAACGGAATTTGCGGGGCGCTTGCCCTCGCTTACTCTTTTAAGGTTTACCGGGTGATTCTTTAAAAGCTCGTAGCTTCTCTTCATTATATTTATAAGCTTTAAGGCGTTTTCGCTTTTTGAAAGATGCTCGCCTATGACCTGTCCCGAGATGTCGTGCGGCGGCGTTATTTTCCCTAAATCAAGCGTTCCGCCATGCCAAATAAGGCAGTGCCTGTAAGAAACGCCGTTGTAAAATTTAAAGATATCGTTTCCGAAATGCTCTTCAACGGCTTTAATGAGCTCTGCGGCTTCCTCGGAAGAGATGTCGCCGGCGCTGTAATCTACCATTGTTTTGTCTTCGTAATTTTCTTCGTCGGAAAGCGTTACGAGATTACAGCGGAAGGCAATGTCGGAATCGAGCATTTTTACGCCGATGGAGACAGCCTCTAAAGGGGAGCGACCGGTGTAGCATTCCTTTGGATTGTACCCGAGAACGCTCATATTTGCAACGTCGCTTCCGGGCTTTAAACCTTCTGCAACTGTTCTTACAAGTCCTGTTTCGCCGAAGCGCGCAAGTCTGTCAAGGTTGGGCTTAACCGCTGCTTCCATCGGAGTTTTGCCGCCTAAGGCATCCACGGGGTAGTCTGCCATTCCGTCGTAAAGTACAACAACATATTTCAAGGGTAACACCTCATTATCTGCTTTTTTTATATAATACAACCTCAAAAAAATCCTGTCAATGAAAGTTTGCAAAAAATTATGAAATCTATTGCAAAAAAATACGCAATGGTGTAAAATTAAGACGTAATAAATTTTATCAGGAGTGTTATATATGAAATTTCCGATAGCATTACAGCTTTATTCCGTTCGCGACGATATGTCGAAGGATTTTTACGGTACATTAAAAAGAGTTAAGGAGCTCGGCTACGAGGGCGTTGAGTTCGCGGGACTTTTCGGTGAAAAGCCCGAGGATATAAAGGCGGCTCTTAAGGAGCTTTCGCTTGTTCCCGTTTCGGCGCACGTTCCTTATTACGATATGTTAAAAGACCCCGAAGGTGTTCTTTCGGATTACAAGGCAATCGGTTGCGAATATGTTGCCGTTCCTTATCTTACAGAGGAGTGCCGCCCCGGTACGGACGGCTTTAAGGACACCGTTGAAGGAATTCGCAAAATAGGCGAGGCGGCGAAAAAGCTCGGTATTACGCTTCTTTACCATAACCACGATTTTGAGTTTATTAAGCTTGACGGCAAATATGCTCTCGATGTTCTTTACGACACCGTTCCCGAGGATCTTCTTAAAACCGAGCTTGACACCTGCTGGGTAAACGTGGGCGGCGAAAATCCCGCGGCGTATGTTCTTAAATACAGCGGCAGAGCACCCGTCGTTCACCTTAAGGATTTTGCGGGCAGTAAGGGTAACGGACCTCTTTACAAGCTTATAGGCATTGATGACGGGGGAGAAAACGAGAAAAAGTCAACCTTCGAGTTCAGACCCGTCGGCTACGGAATTCAAGACTTTTACTCAATCTTAAGAGCCTCCGAAAAGGCAGGCGCAAAGTGGGTTGTTGTTGAGCAGGACGACAAGTCTATGAACAAAACCGCCTTCGAATGTGCCGAGATGAGCATTGATTATCTTAAAACGATATTGGAGTAATTCGTCTCCCGAAAATCGGCTTTTAAATTTTAAAACAAAAGGTCGACAGCTTTGTGTTTAGCTGTCGGCTTTTTAAAAAAGTGAAAATATAATCGGTGAAGGAATATGGAATATAAAATAAGAGAAATTGAAGAGAAGGATAACAAAGCTGTTGAGGGTGTAATAAGGTCGTGCCTTATAGAGTTCGGCGGAAACCACGAGGGCACTGCCTGGGCAGACCCGGACCTCGGAAGATTTTCCGAAATATACAATACGGAAGGCAATAAGTATTGGGTTGCCGTTGATGAAAATGAAAAAGTTGTCGGCGGAGTCGGAATAGGAAATCTTGAGGGAACAGACGGCATTTGCGAGCTTCAAAAAATGTATTGCCTGCCCGAGGCAAGAGGGACGGGTGTTGCTCACAAATTAGTAGGTATAGCCTTAAAATACGCCGAGAAATATTATAAAAGCTGTTATCTTGAGACACTGGATAATATGACGGCGGCACAAAAATTTTACGAGAAAAACGGCTTCAGAAGAGTTTATGAACAGATTGTGAAAACAGAGCATTTTGCGTGCGAAGTGAAGTATATTAAAGAGCTGTAATTGAGCAATATTTTGAATTTTCATTCGGATAGATATTAACTTCCGATGAAGTCGGATTTCATACGCGAGGCGTATTTCATCCGTGCTAAGTGAAGCATTTGCTTCGCAAATATGAAGCAGAAGACTTCGTCTTCTATGAAGCACTCGCTGTCGCTCGTATGAAGCGAAGCGTTTTCGAAGAAAACGCTTCATTGAAAAAAGCACGCCTCGGCGTGCTTTTTTCTGGAGCGAATGACGGGAATCGAACCCGCATATTCAGCTTGGGAAGCTGATGTTCTGCCACTGAACTACATTCGCGATTACCTATTAATTGTAGCACATATTAAAGGCGTTTTCAAGTGTAAAAAGCGAAAAATCGGAGTAAATGCAAAATTATTATATTCGGTTATTTATTGAATTCGACTTTATTTTCTCAAAAATGAATATTCTCTGCATATTTTTTGTATTCTTCTTGATAATCGGACAGCAGTGTGTTATAATTAGGGTGGCAAGAGTCGAACTCCATACGACTCTCGCCACCCAAAATGCACCTTGTAAGGAGAACGGTTATGACAAGACGAGAGGCGAGAGAACAGGCATTTATGGTTTTGTTCGAGAAAATTTTCGACACCGAAGCGACTGTTACCGAAATTATTAAAAACGCAGAAGAAAACGACCTTATAAAGCTTAACGGCTTTGCAAAGGAAATTCTTTCGAAATACGAGCCCAACTCAGAAGAGATAGACGCTGTTATAAGCGAAAAGGCAGTTGGCTGGGAGCTTTCGCGACTTCCCAAGGTTTCGCTTGCGATTATGCGTCTTGCCGTTACCGAAATTAAATATTGCGACAACATTCCCGACAGCGTAGCTGTAAGCGAGGCTGTTGACATTGCGAAAAAATACGGCACGCCGGACGATGCTTCTTACATAAACGGAGTTCTCGGCGCTGTTACGAGAGCGTAAAATGGCAGTTCTCGGAATTGATACAAGTAACTACACAACCTCGGTTGCGCTTATAAAGAGCGACGGCTCCTATATTTCCGAAAGAAGGCTTTTGCCTGTTAAAGAAGGCGAACGCGGACTTCGGCAGTCCGATGCCGTTTTTCATCATACAAAAGCATATCCGTCTCTTTTTTCCAATCTTATGTCGCAATCGGATGAGACAATAGATGCCGTTTGCGTATCCTCGTTTCCTACCACGGCAAAGGGCTCTTATATGCCCTGCTTTCTTGTAGGAGAGGGCTTCGGTAAAGCGCTCGGCTCAGCCTTGTGTGTTCCCGTTTATTCCTTTTCTCACCAGCAGGGGCACATAGCGGCGGCTTGTCTTTCGGCAGGTGTTCCGTGGCTTCTCGACAGGCGTTTTATAGCCTTTCACGTTTCCGGAGGAACTACCGAGGCGATTCTTTGCGAACCCGAGGACGGCACTTTGCGCGTTACGGAGCTTGTGAATTCAACCGATCTTAAGGCGGGGCAGGCTGTTGACAGAATAGGCGTAAAAATGGGGCTTTCCTTTCCTTGCGGAAAAGAGCTTGAAAAGCTTGCGCTCGCTTCCGAAAAAACATATAAAAACAAAATAAAGCTTTACGGCGGCTCTTGCTCTCTTTCGGGACTTGAAAACAAATGCCTTAAAATGCTTTCTTCGGGAGAGTCGAAGGAGGACACCGCAAAATTTCTTTTAACATATATTGCGGACACGCTCTGTGAGATGCTTCGCGAGCTTCTTTTAAAATATCCCGAATGCCCCGTCATTTTTGCCGGAGGCGTAATGTCGAATTCGATTATACGCGATATTATTAAATCTCGCTTTGATGTGTATTTCGCATCGCCGGAGCTTTCAAGCGACAATGCCGTGGGAACGGCGTTTTTGGGATATCGAAGGGATGAAAAATGATTGTAGCTTCACCGAAGGTCTATTCCGTTACAGAGCTGAATAAATACGTAAAAAGCTATATAGACTCGAATGAAAATCTTTCGACGGTTTTCGTTTCGGGCGAAATTTCAAATTTTAAAGCGCATTACACGGGTCATATGTATATGACTCTTAAGGATGAAAAAGCCTCCGTTAAGGCGGTGATGTTTGCGGGCAATGCCTCGCGCCTTCGCTTTATGCCGGAAAACGGGATGAAGGTTTTGGTAATAGGCAGCGTAAGCCTTTTTGAGCGCGACGGCTCTTATCAGCTTTATATTAACGATATGCAGCCGGACGGCACGGGAAGCCTTACCTTGGCATTCGAACAGCTAAAAAAGAAGCTTTCGTCGGAGGGGCTTTTCGATTCAAAATACAAAAAGCCGATTCCGCATTTCCCGAAACGTGTGGGTGTAATAACCTCCGAAACGGGTGCGGCAATTCGCGATATAATAAACGTCATCGGCAGAAGGTGTCCGACTTGTGAAATAATCGTAAAATCGGTTCTTGTGCAGGGGGAGGGCGCCGCTTCGGATATTGTCGGTGCAATTCGCCTTTTTAACAGAAAAAAAGCCGCGGATGTTTTAATTGTCGGTCGCGGCGGCGGCTCGCTTGAGGACCTTTGGGCTTTCAACGAGGAAGCAGTAGCACGCGCCGTTTTCGAATCGGACATTCCCGTTATATCTGCCGTAGGGCACGAGACGGACTTTACCGTGTGCGATTTCGTTGCCGATTTGAGAGCACCTACACCGTCGGCGGCGGCAGAGCTTGCCGTTCCCGATTTGAGTGCCGTAAAAAGCTCACTTTCTTCTCAAAGGCAACATCTTTATTCCGTTATGTGCTCCGAAATATCACGCTATAAAGAGCGGCTTGCCGCCACTCAAAAAAACGGTGCGCTTAAAAATCCGCTTCTTAAAATATCCGATAACAGAAAACTTTTGGCTTATTACGGCGAAAGACTTTCCTCTCTTTCGGAAAACACCGTAAGGCTTTACAGGACAAAGCTCTCTTTGCAGGCGGGAAGGCTTGACGCCTTAAGCCCTCTTAAGGTTATCTCAAGAGGCTATGCCGCCGCTTTTAAGGGCGGTGTGCCGATTACCGATATCGCTTCGGTTTGCGTAGGCGAAAAGGTCAGTGTAAGAATTAAAAACGGTGCGTTTTGCGCCGAGGTAACAAAAATTATAAATAAGGAAGATTAAAATGGATTTTGAAGCTTCTTTAAAAAGACTTGAAGAAATTACCGCCGCGCTCGAAAAGGGCGGGCTTCAGCTTGACGAATCGCTTAAGCTTTTTTCGGAAGGCACAGCACTTCTTTCTCAGTGCGAAAAATATCTCGATTCCGCCGAGCTTAAAATAAAAAAACTTTTTGAAGGTGACAGCGATGAGCAATGATGTTTTAAGCTGCTACGGCGAGCTTATCAATTCGTATCTTGAAAAGGCGCTTACTTCGCCGTTTCCGGAGGTTCGGGGCGTTTACGAAGCTATGTACTACAGCGTAAAAAACGGCGGTAAGCGCGTAAGACCGATTTTAACGCTTATGTTTTGCAAGGCTTGCGGCAAAAATCCCGAAAACGCATTACCTCTTGCCGCCGCGGTTGAGCTTATTCATACTTATTCATTAATACACGACGATTTGCCCTGTATGGACAACGACGATTTCAGACGCGGCAAGCCGTCGAATCATAAGGTTTTCGGCGAAGCCAATGCGGTTTTGGCGGGAGATGCGCTTCTTACTGCCGCATTTTCGCTTATAGCGGACGGTGCTCTTAAAAATCTGTATTCATACGAAAGCGCAGTTAAAGCGGTAAGCGTTCTTTCAAGGCTTTCCGGTGCAGAGGGTATGGTAGGCGGTCAGTACATAGACCTTGAAAGCGAAGGCAAAAAGGTAAGCGTGGAAACGCTTGAGCTTCAGGATAAGCTTAAAACGGGCGCGCTTATTTCGGCGGCGTGTGTTCTCGGATGTATTGCCGCGGATGCCGACGAAAAGCTTATTAAAAGCGCGGAGGGCTTTGCGTACAGCACGGGTCTTGCGTTTCAGATTAAGGATGACATTCTCGATGTTACGGGAAGTCTTGAAAAGATAGGTAAGAAAACAGGCAGTGATTTACAAAACGATAAGGCTACTTATGTAGGACTTTTGGGACTTGAGAAATGCGAGGCTCTTGTAGAGGAGCTTACGGCTACGGCGCTTGCCTCGCTTTCCGATTTTGAGGACAATGCGGAGCTTATAAGCTTTTCCGAATATCTCTCAAGCCGCGAAAGCTGAGGAGTTATTATGGCTGAGAAATTACTTGACAAAATTAATTCGCCTGCCGATGTTAAAAAGCTTCGCGAGGACGAATTGCCGCGACTCGCTTCTGAGGTGCGCGAGGAAATAATTTCAACCGTCAGCGAAAACGGCGGTCACCTTGCTTCGAATTTAGGAGTTGTGGAGCTTACAATAGCTTTGCACCGCGTGTTTAATTCGCCGAACGATAAAATAATTTGGGATGTAGGTCATCAGGTCTACACTCACAAGCTTTTAACAGGCAGACGCTCTTCCTTCGGCACATTAAGAAAATCCGGCGGAATTTCCGGCTTTTCGCGTCCGAACGAAAGCGAGCACGATATAGTTTACAGTGGTCACAGCAGTACCTCTGTTTCCACTGCTCTCGGAATTGCCGCGGCAAACGCCACGCTCGGCAAAAAGGATTACGCAATTGCCGTTCTCGGCGACGGCGCGCTTACGGGCGGGCTTATTTACGAAGCGATAAATAATGCCGGCAGAATGAAAAACGCACGTCTTATAATAGTTTTAAACGACAACGGTATGTCCATTTCAAAAAATGTGGGACACCTTGCAAAGAGCCTTGCCGTAATGCGTTCGAGGACAGGCTATTTTAAGCTTAAGGCATTAACCGAAAAGGCTATTTCAAAGCTTCCGTTTTTCGGAAAAAGCCTTGCAAACCGCTTATTTAAGCTTAAAACCGATGTTAAGAATATGCTTTATCAAAGCAATTTCTTCGAGGACTTCGGCGTTAGGTATATGGGACCTATAGACGGTCATAACATAGAACAGTTAACAAATGCTCTTGAGGGCGCAAAGGCGGTTAATTCGCCCGTAATTCTTCACATAAATACAGTTAAGGGCAAGGGTTACGCACCTGCCGAGCGCTTCCCGTCGGAATTTCACGGGGTCGGCCCGTTTGACAGGGAAACAGGTGAAATTAAAAAGAAGGGCACGAGCTTTTCGGAGCAATTCGGCGAATTCTTTTACAATCAGGCGGCAAAGGATAAGCGTATTTGCGCCATAACGGCGGCAATGTCACTCGGTACGGGACTTAAAAAATTCTCGGAGGAGTACGAGGACAGATTTTTTGATGTCGGCATTGCGGAGGAGCACGCTATTCCGTACGCTCTCGGACTTTCAAAGGGTGGAATGCTTCCCGTTTTCGTTGTATATTCGACGTTTTTGCAAAGGTGCTTTGACCAGATAATGCACGATTGCGCGCTTCAAAACGTAAAGATGATTATTGCGGTTGACAGAGCGGGAATAGTCGGCGACGACGGCGAAACGCACAACGGCATTTACGACCAGGCGTTTTTTAACGGCATTCCCGATATAACGGTTTATTCTCCGTCGTACTATGCGGAGCTTAACAAGGATTTTGTAACGGCACTTTACCACATAGAAGGACCTGTTGCCGTAAGATATCCGCGAGGCGGCGAAAGTGAGCCTCCGTTTGATTTTGAAATAACGGGAAACGATTTCGATGTTTACGGCGATGAGTCTTCGGAGCTTTCCCTTATTACATACGGAAGGCTTTTCGGTGAGGCTGTTAAGGCTAAAAGAATTCTCGAAAACAGCGGCATCGGCATAAAAATAATTAAGCTTAACAAAATTATACCGCTGTGTGACGGCGCAGTTGATGCCGTATGCAATTCCAAAAAGGCTTGCTTTTTCGAAGAAGGCGTCTTAAGCGGCGGCATCGGCGAAAAATTCGGCAGTCTTCTTTGTGAAAAAGGCTTTAAGGGCAAATACGAAATAAAAGCCTTCCCGGATTGCTTTGTAAGGCAGGGAAGCGTATTCGAAATACTGAAAGAATACGGGCTTGATTGCCTCGGTATGGTTAATTCTTTTGAAGAAGCAAACGGGGAGTAAAGTAATTTGAGTGATAAAATAAGACTTGACAGTGCCGTTTTCGAGCGGGGCTTTACGGAAAGCCGCGAAAAAGCGAAGGCGCTTATAATGAGCGGCATTGTATATGTTAACGGACAAAAGGAAATTAAAGCCGGCAGAGATATTAAGCCGCAGGATGTTATTGAGGTGCGCGGAAGCACGCTTAAATATGTAAGCAGAGGCGGCTTGAAGCTTGAAAAAGCGGTCAGCGCCTTCGGGCTTTCGCTTGACGGCAAAATATGTATGGATATAGGCGCTTCTACGGGCGGCTTTACAGACTGTATGCTTCAAAACGGCGCGAAAAAGGTGTATTCTATTGACGTGGGCTACGGTCAGCTTGCCTGGAAATTAAGAAGCGACGAGCGCGTTGTGAATCTTGAAAGAACAAATTTCAGATATGTTACTCACGATAACATTCCCGACGAGCCGGATTTTGCTTCGGTTGACGTTTCGTTTATTTCGTTAAAGCACATTTTACCCGTAATGCATTCGCTTCTCGCTGAAGGCGGCAGAGCGGTATGCCTTATTAAGCCGCAGTTTGAAGCGGGACGCGAAAAGGTCGGAAAAAAAGGCGTTGTGCGCGACCCGGAGGTTCACAAAGAGGTAATAGTAAATACCGTTCTTCTTGCCGAGAATACGGGCTTTTCGGTTTTGGGACTTGATTTTTCCCCGGTAAAAGGACCGGAGGGTAACATAGAGTATTTAATGTACATAGAAAAATGCTCGGAGTCGACCGTAAAAACGGATATTGAAGAGATTATACCGACTGTGTCGGAGCTTGTGCTCTCTTCGCACGCAGCACTTGATAAATGAGGTGGTATTTTTGAAGCTTGCCGTAATACCCAATATGACACGCGAAAACGCCTTTGACGTTTGCAGTAATGTACTTTCAAGGCTTTCCTCTTTGCCGTGTGAAATATATATGGAAAGTGACAAGTCGCGTTATTTCGGCGATAAATACAACATTATTTACGGCGAAGACGATTCTATCATTGAAAAATGCGATATAGTCGTTTCCGTCGGCGGCGACGGTACATTTATTAACGGCGCGCTTCGTGCCGCACGCCATAAAAAGCCCGTGCTTTGCGTTAACGCGGGAAAGCTTGCCTTTTTAGCGGCTCTTGAAGCGGACGAAACAGAGCTTTTGGAAAAGGTGGTTAAGGGAGAGTTCGTTAAGCAAAGGCGTATGCTTTTGGAGGCTTCGGTGAAAACCGCGGACGGAAAGCTTTTGTATTCGTCGCACTGCTTAAACGATGCCGTGGTTTCCAGAAGCGGAAGTATAAGGCTTATGAAGCTTTCCGTGCTTTGCGATAAAGCACCGCTTATTACATATTCGGCGGACGGGGTTATTGTTTCCACCCCCACGGGCTCAACCGCATATTCTCTTTCGGCGGGCGGACCTATAGTAGAGCCCGGCATAGAAAGCATTATGGTAACACCCGTTTGCGCACATTCGTTTTTTGCGCGTTCAATCGTTTTAAACGAAGCGTCGGTGCTTGAAATAAGTCACGACGATCTCGGCGAAGCGATTCTTTCGTGTGACGGGCAGGGTGCCGTTCAAATTCCCGCGGGTTCGGTTGTTACCGTGAAGCGCTCCGATATGTATGCGGAGTTTATTAAGCTTAAATCTGACAGATTTATTGAAATTCTCAATAAAAAAATATCGGTATAAAAGGATAAATTTTTATGAAAAGAAACAGACACCGGCAGATACTTGATTTAATTAAAGAATATGATGTAGGCACGCAGGATGAGCTTCTGCTTCTTTTGAAGGACAGGGGCTTTGACGTAACTCAGGCAACGGTCTCAAGGGATGTTAAGGAATTAAGACTTTTAAAGCAGCCCGGTCCGAACGGCGTTTATCGTTATACCGTGGAAAAAACACCCGACAACGGATATACCGGAATGCTTGAAACTCTTTTCAGAGGCTCGCTTGTTAAGGTCGATTATGCGGGTAACATTTGCGTTATAAAGTGCTCTCCGGGGCTTGCCAATGCCGCCTGCGCCGCAATAGACAATATGAATGTTAACGAGGTGGTCGGTACGATTGCCGGTGACGATACTATTTTTATGCTGTGCAGAACACCCGAGGAGGCGCGTGAATTTGCCGCCGCCCTCGAAAATATGATGAGGAAATAAAAAACCATGCTCTCTGTTTTGAAAATCAAAAACATAGCGATCATTGAAAGCGCCGAGATTGAATTTTCGCGGGGCTTTAATGTGCTTACCGGTGAAACGGGCGCAGGTAAATCCATAATACTTGACTCAATAAATGCCGTTCTCGGCTTCAGAACATCACGCGAGCTTATTCGCACGGGTGAATCTCAGGCTGAGGTTACGGCGTTGTTTTCTGAAATAGGAAACGATGTTTCTTTAAAATTAACAGAGCTCGGCTTGCCGCCGTGTGAGGACGGCTCTCTTTTGATATCGAGAATAATCACACCCGAAAAAAACGTATGCCGTATAAACGGCGCGCTTACAAACGTGACTGTTTTAAAAGAGCTCGGCAATACGCTTATTTCAATTCACGGTCAGCAGGATAACCGCGAGCTTCTCAATTCCGAAACACATCTTTCGTATATAGATGCGTTAGCTTCGAACAGTGAGCTTCTCAGCCGATTCGAAGAGGTTTATTCGGAATTGTCCGAAACACAGCATCTTATTAAAAAGATGAGCTCAGATAAAGCCGAACGCGCAAGACGTGCGGATATGCTCGCGTTTCAAATAGACGAGCTTTCAAAAGCGGAGATAGTTCCGGGGGAGTGGGAAGAGCTTAAAAACAGGCGTTCGGTAATTCGTAATTTCGAAAAGATTCAGTCGGCATTCGGCAGTGCGTATTCGGCACTTTCCGGCGACGGCGATTTCGAAGGCGCTGTATCGCTTGTTTCGGGCGCTTTAAGAGAGCTTAGCGGAGTTTCTTCTTTTTCTTCCGATGCCGAAAGGCTTTGCGGCGAGCTTTCCGAGGTGTATTATACGCTTTCGGATATTAGCGAGTCCTTAAGAGACGGAAGCGACGAGGATTTTTCACCGGACGAGCTTCGCGATATTGAAGACCGCCTTGACCTTCTTTACAGATTAAGTAAAAAATACGGCGACACCGAAGAGGAAATGCTTCTGTTTCTTTCTGATGCGCAAAAGGAGCTTGACGAGATTTCGCTTTCGGATGATGCTTTGGAAAAGCTTATTCCGAAGCGCGACGGGCTTTTGAAAAAAGCGGAATCACTCGCGGCGGAACTTTCGAAAGAGCGAAAAAAAGCCGCAGAGGAATTTTGCGACAAGGTGTGCGACGAGCTTCGCTTTCTTGATATGCCTTCGGTCAAATTCTTTGCACGCTTTTTTGAAACACCGCTTTCGGAAAAAGGCTTTGACGGCGTTGAGTTTCTTATTTCAGCAAACGTAGGCGAAGCGCCGAAACCTCTTGCGAAAACGGCAAGCGGCGGTGAGCTTTCGAGAATTATGCTTGCGATAAAAACCGTTCTTTCGGATAAGGACAGCATTCAAACGATGATTTTCGATGAAATAGATACGGGCGTAAGCGGACGCGCCGCCGTTAAAATAGCGCAAAAGCTCGGCGAAGCCTCCGTCGGAAAGCAGGTGATTTGTGTTACGCATCTTCCGCAAATCGCTTCACGCGGCGACAGCCATTATCTTATAGAAAAGTCCTCGCACGACGGAAAAACATATACAAAGGTAACTCTTTTGAATAAAGACGAGCGCGTGTACGAAATAGCGAGAATAATCGGCGGCGATAAAATAAGCGATGTACAGCTTTTGAATGCAAAAGAAATGCTCGAAAGTGCGGCAAATTCATAAAAAAATTCATAAGCTTGTTGACAAGCGGTTTTTACTGCTTTATAATATACAAAAACCGAAAAGGGATGTTGATTATGGGAAAAATATTGATAATGGATCATCCGCTCATTAAGCACAAGCTTTCTATACTCAGAGAGAAAACAACGGGCTCTAAGGAGTTTCGTGCGCTTATTTCCGAGATAGCTAACCTTGTTTGCTACGAAGCTACGAGAGATCTTCCGCTTGAAGAGGTTGAAATTCACACACCTATTTGCACTGCAAAGGGTCAGGTGCTTTCGGGCAAAAAGCTTGCCGTTGTGCCGATTTTAAGAGCGGGACTCGGTATGGTTGACGGTATGCTCACTCTTGTGCCCTCCGCAAAGGTAGGTCACATCGGTCTTTATCGCGACCCCGAAACCTTAAAGCCCGTTGAGTATTATTGCAAGCTCCCTGCAGATATCGGCGAGCGCGAGGTTTTCGTTGTAGACCCCATGCTTGCTACCGGCGGTTCTGCAATTGACGCCATTACGCAGATTAAAAAGCGCGGACCGAAGCACATTAAATTCCTCGGAATAATAGCCGCTCCGGAAGGACTTAAGGCTCTTTCGGAAGCACATCCCGACGTAGATATATTCGTTGCCGCTCTCGACGAAAAGCTCAACGAGCACGGCTACATAGTTCCCGGTCTCGGCGACGCCGGCGACAGAATCTTCGGAACAAAATAATTTTAAATATTTTTAACAAAAACAACCACCGAACACGACGAACCTTCGAAGTGTTCGGTGGTTTTGCATAAACAGAACGGGCAATTGTTGTGCAAACCCACAAAGATTTCCCGAGGGGATTGTTGAAGTATTGACATGAATTTGCCGTTAAGGTACAATAGAATTGCGGCAATTTAATTCAGGTCGCCGCAAGGATTTTTGATCTTTGCGTTTTTTTATTTAGGAGGTTAAAACGATGAAAAAGTTAATATCAAAGAGAATTACGGCGGTTCTTTTAACAGCAGTTTTGGTTGTAATGCTGTTACCGGTTTCTTCGTTTGTTGCATCTGCGGAAGGCGAAGGCTTTTTGGAGTTTACTTTAGCGAAAACGGTGAAAGACGGTTACAGTGTTAAAGCGGTAAGTACCGACATAAGCGGGGATTTGGTAATTCCTTCAGAATATAACGGACTTCCCGTTACGGAAATCGGTCGCGGCGCGTTTCAAGGCTGTTCCGAACTTGAAAATGTAGAAATACCTAACACAGTTAAAAGGATTATGACGGAAGCTTTTTCGGGTTGTTATAATTTGAGTACCGTTATACCCGAAAGTGTTGTAGAGGTCGGAGAGAATGCATTTAACAATACTCCTTATTACGAAAACAATTGGGAAAACGGTGCGTTGTATATTGATGGTATTCTGATAAAATCAAATTACTCCGATGAATTTCAAAACGTTACAGTTCGTGAAGGAACAAGAGTTATTGCAGATAAGGCTTTCGGTGATAATTGGGAGCTTTCGTCAATTACATTTCCCGAATCTTTGACTCATATAGGATATAGCGCTTTTAATAATTGCGTTAACCTTAAAAATATAAAATTACCCGACAGTCTTGAATATATCGGTGACAATGCGTTTAACGGCTGTTCCGAAATCGAATCACTTTATTTTGGTGGGAATGTTGAGTATATCGGCAGTAATTCCTTCGGGAATTGCGAGAAGTTGTATGACTTCACAATTCCCGAAAGTGTAACCGTAATAGGTGCCGGTGCATTCGGTGATACCGCATATTATAACAATTCGAGTAATTGGGAGAACGGCGTGTTATATAAAGATAATTGCTTAATCGCTGTAAATAAAGCGGAGTTACCAAAAAAATATACAATTAATAATCGAACAAGAGTGATTGTTGACAATGCGTTTTTCTTTTGCTCTGATCTTGAAGAGGTTGTAATTCCACAAGGTGTTGAGAAAATCTGTGATTTTTGTTTTCACAGTTGCGAAAAATTGAAATCCGTCAACATTCCCGATACCGTAACATATATAGGTGTTCAGGCATTTTATGAATGTTTGTCGCTTGAAAAATTAACTGTTTTGGACAGTGTAGAGTTTATCGGTTCATTTGCCTTCCCTAACAGAAATAAAAATTTGATTGTTTACGGATACAAAAATTCTGTTGCGGAAAGCGCTGCCGAAAGTTGCTCTGTGAAATTTTCGCCTATAGGCGTGCTTCTTTCGGATGAGGCTACAGGTGTCAGCGTTGCCGGCGATTTTTCATCAAATGCAGTTTTGAAGGTTAGCGCGGATGTTGCACAAGATGGCTTTAAGTACAATATTGAAGTTGAAAATTCGGATGGTGAAGTTAAAAACATTACACTCAGAATACCGTTCGAATCCGAAGAAAACGAAACAACTCCGGTTCTTTACAGAATTAATGAAACGGATACTTATCGTGCCGAAAATACAACAGTTGCAGGCGGAAAGCTTGTACTCAAAACCGCAACACTCGGTGAGTTTTTACTTTCAAATGAAAGATTCTTTACCGTGCGCGGTGACGTAAACGGTGACGGAATACTTACACCTTCGGATGTTGTTTTGCTCAGACGCTATTTTGCAAACTTCGATTCCGAGACGGAAACTTCCGCTATTTCGATTTTCCCCGGTGCGGACGTAAACGGTGACGGAAAGCTTACTCCTTCCGATGTTGTTTTGCTTAGGCGTTACTTCGCAAACTTTGATTCGGAAACGGGTGAATCAAGTATAGAATTACCCGCATAAGCTCACGCCGACGGCGAATGGGAACAAAAAAATATTCCCCAACGCCGGCGACAGAATCTTCGGAACAAAATAATTTTAAATATTTTTAACAAAAACAACCACCGAACACGACGAACCTTCGAAGTGTTCGGTTTTTTTGAAAATAGCTCTTGAAAATGCAGTGCAAAACAGATATAATATCTAAGATATCCGTTCGTGGCGCAGTTGGATAACGCAGCAGATTCCGATTCTGAAGAACGGGGGTTCGAATCCCTCCGGACGGGCCAAAAATTAAGCATCTGCCGAAAGCAGATGCTTAATTTTTATCCAATCCGAAGGATTGGTATGTAATCACGCTTTAGCGTGTATGTAATCGCCGACAGGCGTATGTAATCTCGCGTAAGCGAGTATTCCTTCGGATTGATTACATACAACACTTCGTGTTGATTACATCCGGCACTTCGTGCCGATTACATACCGCAACAAGTTGCGGATTACAT
>CAZRXQ010000018.1:0-1673 GCA_964604065.1 uncultured Eubacteriales bacterium
TTGCAAGCTCAATAAGCGTTAAGCTGTCGTCAAACGATGCGGCAAGGTCGTCGTACGCCTTTATTTTATTTTTCAGTGCGGCTGTTTTCTGGAGCACCTTTTGAGAATTCGCAATATCATCCCAAAAGCCGTCCTTCGCACTTTCGGCTTCAAGAGCCGCAACCTCTTCCTTCATCTTCGAAAGCCCTAAAGCCTCCGCAAGGTCCTTAAGCTTATCTTCGTACGAAAGAAGCTCAAGTCGTAATTCTTCAAATTGAAGCATATATAATTTCCTTTCGCTGTGGGTATTAACATTATTTATGTACATATTTTTACAATTTATCATTATAACCCATTTAGCACGGTATGTAAAGAGTTTTTGCGAAAATTTCGCCGCCCGAACACACCGAAAGCTACGAAAGAACCCTTGCCTCTTGAAAGAAGCGTTAACATCTTTTTGCTCTTTTTGCTCAAATGCTATTGATATTGCAAAAAAATGCGGTATAATGTATATGTGAAATATTATAATATGTTCCGAAAAGCAAAAGAGACGGAGTCTTAGGATTGACACGGAAAGGAGAATAAGCGTGAGATTAAAGGATGATCAGCTCAGCAAAATAAAAATTAAAGGATTTAAATCCATAAAAGAATGCGACATCGACTTCGGTAAAATCAATGTACTTATAGGAAGTAACGGTGCCGGAAAATCCAATTTTATTTCCGCGTTTTCTTTGTTACAAAACGTATTGACTCAAAATTTGCAGCTAACCGTTGCTCAAAGCGGTATAAACTCTTTATTTTACAACGGAAGAAAAACCACAGAAGAAATTGCTTTCGAGGTTTTTTTCGGAAACAATTCTTACGGGTTTAATTTGATACCAACAGACGACAATCGAATTGTGTTCAAAAAGGAGTTTTTCGGATACTTCGGAGCGTTTGATAATGAAAGCAACGTAGCAAGAGGTCACAGTGAAGCGATGTGGCAATCCGGTACTCACAACAATTTAGACAACTATGTAAAGCCGATATTGGAAAAGCAAAATTGGAGAGTGTACCATTTTCACGATACGGGACGTACTGCAAAAGTAAAGCAGGAACACAACATTTCCAACAATAGAATTCTTATGTTTGATGCGGCAAATCTTGCGGCATTCCTTTACAGATTAAAAAACTATTATGAGACGAGTTATCGGGAAATCGTAAGAACCGTTCAACTTATTGCTCCGTATTTTGATGATTTTATTTTGGAGCCTCAAGAAGGCAACAAAGAACAGATCGTTTTGAAATGGGCGCAAAAAGGTTGTGATGATGTATTTAATGCTTCTCAGTTTTCCGATGGCACTTTGAGATTTATCTGCTTGGCAACATTATTGCTTCAACCCCATGAATTACAGCCTGCAACGATAATTGTCGACGAGCCCGAGCTTGGTTTGCACCCGTATGCTATAACCATATTTGCCGAAATGGTAAAGCAACTATCCGATGAAAAGCAGATCATTATTTCCACACAGTCTGTCGAATTACTCAATGAATTTGAAGCAGATGATGTTATCGTAGTAGACAGAAGTGAAAACGGATCTGTATTCAAGCGTCTTAACAGCGAAGAGCTTGAGATGTGGCTTGAAGAAGATTATTCTTTGGGCGATCTCTGGAAAAAGAACATTTTGGGAGGCAGGCTCTCAAAATGAAAAACG
>CAZRXQ010000018.1:1773-16713 GCA_964604065.1 uncultured Eubacteriales bacterium
GACTTGAGGCGCTGATGCCGGGATATGCAAAAGTCAAAAACGGCAGCATATTATCTCAGGATATGGGAATTGATGTAATCATGGAGAACTGCCAACACTTTTCCTCTTGGATAAATAAAATCGCCTCTTTATCAAACTGCAATTGATTATTGAGTATAACGGGATCGCACGATTAGTGGGGTCCCGTTTTGTCGTCTCTTGAATTCAGCGTGTATTCAAGAGCTATTCAAGAGGCTTTATGCATTGCCGATTGACAAATGCCTTAAGGCGTTTTATAATGTATTTAACGAAAACTCATTAATTAAGGAGTGTTTTTATGGGAAAACGTACAAAATCGCCTCTTGCCGAAAACAAGCTTTCGGGCAGAATATGGTTTAACATCTGTCTGTTCGGATTTACCGGTCAGGTAGCGTGGAATCTTGAAAATATGTACTATAATACATTTATGTACAACACCGTTTACGAAGGCGGCGCGGTTACCGGTACGCTTTCTTCGATGACCGCGATTCGTCTTATGGTAGCCTTAAGCGCCGTTACCGCGGTTATTACAACTTTTATTATGGGCAATTTGTCCGACAAAATGAACAAGCGCAAAATCTTCATTTCGGCGGGCTATATCATCTGGGGTATTATCACCTTCGCCTTCGGATTTATTACAAAAGAAAATGTTTCGTCGCTTTTCGGCATAACAGATCCTCTTAAAACCGTTACGGCTACTGCGATTGTTATAATCGTTATGGACTGCGTTATGACGTTTATGGGCTCAACAAGCAACGACTCCGCATTTAATGCCTGGATCACGGATGTTACAACGGTTAAAAACCGCGCCACTGCGGAAAGCGTTCTTGCGATTTTGCCGGTTGTAGCTATGGTTATTGTTGTTGCCTTCGGCGGAATGATTGATTTAATCGGCGGATATCCCGTGTTCTTCTTCTGCATTGGCGGCTTCGTGATTCTTTGCGGAATAATCGGTCTTTTCACCTTGAAGGATTCGTTAAACGGCGAAAAACAGCCGAACAAAAATTACTGGTCTGACCTTGTTTACGGCTTCAAGCCGTCTGTTGTCAAGGAAAATTCCAAGCTTTATTTGGCACTTGCGAGCGTTTGCATTTTCCAAACAGCCGTTCAGGTGTTCTTCCCTTACCTTCTCATTTACCTCGACCACTCTTTGGGTCTTAAAATAGAAAACCTTTTGGGATATCTCTTCAACGAGGACGGTTCGCTTAAAATCGGTCTTGTTATAGGTGCAATTATCGGTGTTGCCGCAGTCGGCGTTGCCATTATTTTAATAGGCAAATTAATAGATAAGGTCGGCAAAAACACACTTCTTTTCGTTGCTGTCGCACTCTTTGTCGGCGGGCTTATCGGCGCATCGTTTGCGCACACTCTCGGCACATTCGTAATAGCTGCCGTTCCGCTTTTTGCGGGCTACGGACTTTTGGGCATAATGATAAACGCAACCGTGCGTGACTACACACCCGAAGACAAGGTAGGTCTTTTCCAGGGAATCCGTATGATTTTCTTCGTGCTTATCCCCATGGTTATCGGTCCTACGGTAGGCGACGCCGTGTGCAAGGCGGCTTCCTCCGGCTCTTACATCGGTGAAGACGGTCTTGAAAATTACGAGCCGTGTGCCGAAATGTTCCTTGCGGCAGGTCTTTTCGCAATTCTTCTTCTCATTCCCTGCATAATTCTTCGCAAAAAAGGAATCGACAAAAAGGCGGAAGGCTGATTCTTCCGACAAACGAGGTATCCCGAATGAAAATAAAGCTTTTAAACTCACTTGAGAAAGTGTTCTCGAATACCGAGCCCCGCTCACCCGAGCTTTCGGAATATACAATATTAAAAAACGAGCCGTTTTCGTTTCAGCTCGCGTGCTTTCCCGAGACTTCCGATATGCAAACAAAATTTTGTTGCCGCATTCACTCGGAGCTTAAAAGCGATATAGAAATTTTTTCGGTAAAGGATGCTCCCTCCGGTTTGTCCGTCCCCGAAAATGCCGATGATTTTTACTATGAAAACCGCGACGCTTACCCCGATATATTAGAGCCCGCGAGCGGTGTTTATACGCTTCCTTCCGAAAAATGGAGCTCGCTGTGGTTTAAATACACACCTACGGGCAATGCTTTCGGAAAGGAAACAATTACGGTCGAGATTTTTTTCGGTGACAGAATTTTCGGTAAAAAAAGCATAACGCTCAACATTATCGACTGCACTCTTCCGAAGCAGGAGCTTTTGTACACAAACTGGCTTCACAGCGACTGCCTTTGCACGCACTACAACATTTCTCCGTTTACTCCCGATTATTGGGCGGTTCTCGAAAAATACGTTAAAAATGCCGCAAAGCACGGTATGAATATGATACTTACCCCGATTTTCACGCCGCCCATCGACACGAAAATCGGCGGTGAGCGTCCCACGATTCAGCTTGTAGATGTAACAAAGAACAATACGGATTACACCTTCGGATATAAAAACTTCGAAAAATTCGTTTCGCTGTGTCTTTCTTCCGGCATAGAGGCTTTTGAAATCTCGCATCTTTTCACACAATGGGGCGCAAATGCCGCACCGAAAATTGTCGGGAAGGAAGGCGACACCGAGGTTAAGCTCTTCGGCTGGGACACAAACCCCCGCGGCGACGAATACCGCCGATTCCTTACACTTTTTGCCGAATCATTTAATAAAGAAATCGAAAAGCTCGGCATAGAGACGCGCATATTTATGCACGTTTCCGACGAGCCGTCGTTTGACGATTTTGAAAATTACAGTGCCGCTTCCGCATTTCTTCATTCACTTTTCCCGAAATACAGATTTATAGATGCTCTCTCCGATTTGGAGTTTTACGAGGCGGGGCTTGTTGATACACCCATCCCGAACGAGCACCATGCCGATGAATTTTTCCCGCACACGGATAAATTCTGGACATACTGCTGCTGTGCACAGTCGAACGACTTTTTACCCAACAGATTTTTTGCGATGCCGTCGCTTCGCAACCGTATTTTGGGATTTCTGCTGTACAAGTATAATGCGGAAGGCTTCCTTCAGTGGGGGCACAACTTTTGGTATACGCAATATTCCGTCTCAAAAATCGATCCGTTTTATACTACAGATGCCGGCGGCGCATTCCCCTCGGGTGATTCCTTTGTTGTTTATCCCGGTAAAAACAAAGAGCCCGTAAATTCTTTAAGGCACGAGGTTTTTTACGAGGGAATTTGCGATCTCGGCGCGTTAAAGCTTCTTGAAAAGCTTTCGTCAAGAGAGCACGCTTTAAAAATTTTGGAAAAAGGCTTAAACGAGCCGCTGACCTTCCGTTCTTATCCTCACGATAACGAATGGTTACTTTGTACGCGCACGCGAATCAATGCGGAAATAGAAAAAATACTCGGTAAATAATAACCGAATAATCAAGAAAGAGGTTTTTACATTGGCAAAACAGAAAAAGACAAAGAAAAAGCAGATTGAACAGCATTCAAGAAAAATCGCCTGCTCGGGCGCGGACAGATTTTTCTTTTACCTTTGGCAGTTCACCTGGGGACTTCCCGTTAACTTAATCGGGCTTATTGCATACCTTATTATGTACAAGGGGCACCGCCACGAAAAATTCTGCAACGCATTTATTACATATGTTCCGAAAAACTTCGGCGGCGTTTCTCTCGGTCTTTTTATTTTTATCCGCGACGAAAAGGAAAAGCTCGATTGGCTTCACGATACGAGAATCCACGAATACGGTCACACAATACAGTGCCTTCTTTTAGGACCGCTGTACTGGCTTGTAATAGCGCTTCCGTCGGCTGTTTGGTGCAACTTCCCGTATTTTGTTAAAATGCGCAAAGAGAAAAACATTTCGTACTACTCACTTTACTGCGAAGCCTGGGCAAATGCCTGGGGGCAGAAGTGGAGCGGCTACAAGCAGTATAATAAACGATAATTAAACGGTTGCGAGGGACTATTATGAGCAAATACGATTTTACAAGCATTCCCGACAGAAGTCTTGACGGTGCCGCAAAATGGACCGAAGGAACAACAAAGGAATTTGTTCCGCTTTCGGTAGCGGATATGGAATTTTTCACAGCGCCCGAAATTAAAGAGGCGCTTGCCGATTTGGCGCAAAACTCCGTCTTGGGCTACACCGATCCCACCGAAAGATATTTCGACGCCGTTAAATCCTGGCTTTTGCGCCGTCACGGCTTCGAAGTTCAAACAGATTGGATTTTAAGAACTCCGGGCGTAGTTACCGCCTTACAGCTTCTTGTTGAAGCAACTGTAGACGAAGGCGAAGCAGTGCTTATTTTAACGCCCGTTTACTATCCCTTTGATATGTCGGTTATGGCAAAGGGCAGAAACATTGTTTACTCGAAGCTTATAAACACAAACGGCGTTTACACTTTGGATGAAGAGGATTTCAAGAAAAAATGCGCTCTTCCCGAGGTCAAGGCGCTTATAATTTCAAACCCGCACAACCCCGTCGGCAAGGTTTGGACAAAAGACGAGCTTACGTTTATAGGTAACACCTGCCTTGAAAACGGCGTGTTTGTCATTGACGACGAGATTCACAACGACCTTATTATGCCCGGTGTTACGCACACGGTGCTCGCTACTATTTCCGAAGAAATTAAAAACACCTGTGCCGTTTGCACCGCACCCAGCAAAACCTTTAACCTTGCAGGTCTTCAGTGCTCGAATATAATAATCCCGAATAAAGATATCCGCGAAAAAATGCAGCTTTGCATAGGACTTTCCTCCGGATACCACCTTAACATTTTCGCTTACAGAGCGTGCGAAGCGGCGTATAACAAATGCGAGGCGTGGCTTGACGAGCTTATTCCGATAATAAAAGAAAACGCCGACCTTGTGGAAGGCTTTATGAAGGAAAATTTTCCCGAGGTTATTTGCTCGCCGCTTGAGGGAACATATCTTCAGTGGATAGATCTTCGCGCCTTGGGCTTTACTCACGAAGAGATGCGCGAAATTTTAGAGGGCGAAAAAATATTCCTCGACAACGGCGAAATGTTCGGAATTTTGGGCAGAGGCTTCCAGAGAATTAACCTCGCCTGCGCAAAAGAAACGCTTGAAAAAGCGCTTATCCGTTTTAAAAACGGAGTTGAAAAGCGCCGTGAATACGAAAAGCTTAACGGAAAGCCCGTTCACATCACGCTTAAAAACGGCGTGAAGTTCGAAGATGCAAAAGAGGGCAAAAAGAAAAAGCTTGTTGTATTTTCAAGACCTCTCGGCTCGTATTTTTCAAAAGAACTGTTTGACCTTTTAGACTCCTTCCCGAACAGCGTAAAGGAAAACACATACGTTTTCGTTCCTTCGGCAAAGGAAAAGGTCGAAAAAGAAGCAACACTTCACACATATGAGCTTATTCCCGACGAAAACGGTGACCTTTTTTCAAAATACAACTGCTTCCCGTGCAATTCGGGAGTTCAGCTTTTTGCGGGTGACAAAACTTTTGAACATTACAGAGCCTCTATCGTCAATAAAAAACCGCTTTTCGACACGGAGCTTTTAAAATTCATTTTCGGCGAAAACACAAAAGACGGAAAATACGCACTTGCACTCCCCGTCTTTGCCGTTTTGGATGAAGAAAACATCGTTACATACGCCTATTACGGCGAAACCGCAACGGATTTCCCGGCGCGTGAAATGCTTTATTAAAATTTAAATTAATCGCCTTCGCCGAATTACCGAAAAATATCTCGCCAACCGGACGAAAAATATCTCGCCAAACGGGAGAAAAGTATTGCAACCTTCGCAAAATGGGTGTATAATGTACATAAAGCGAGGTGCTTTGAATGAACGAATATAAAAAGCGAATAGCCGACGGCATATTAAAAAAGAAGTTAGAAGGCAAAGGCGCGGTTTTGATTGAAGGCCCTAAGTGGTGCGGCAAAACCACAACTGCCGAACAGCTTGCCGAAAGCGTTTTATATATGGACGAACCCGAAAAGAAAGAGCAAAACATAACTTTATCGGAGCTTAATCCGAAGCGTTTGTTAAGCGGTAAAGCTCCGCGGCTTATTGACGAATGGCAGCTTGCACCTAAGCTGTGGGATGCCATTCGCTTTGAGGTTGACCATCGCAAAGAGCTCGGGCAGTTTATTTTAACGGGCTCTGCCGTCCCGGCAGATACGAAGGAGATTACTCATTCCGGCACGGGACGTTTTTCATGGCTTACATTAAGACCTATGAGTCTGTACGAATCGGGCGACTCAACAGGCGAAGTAAGCCTTAAAGCGTTGTTCGACGGAGAAAAAGAAATCGACGGCTCTTCTCTTCTTGATATTGACCGCTTGGCTTTTCTTGTTTGCCGCGGCGGCTGGCCGCAAGCTGTAAGTATGCGCGAGGAAATCGCGTTGGAGCAGGCATTCGACTACTACGATGCCGTCGTTCGTTCGGATATTAACCGTGCGGACAATGTTAAAAAAAATCCCGAAAGAGTTAAGCGACTTATGCGCTCTTACGCGAGAAACCAGGGCACACAGGTATCAAACGCCGTCCTTTCGCAGGACATTGCCGCTAACGATGAATCGCCTATAAGCGACGACACGGTAGCATCATACATTAATGCGCTTAAAAAAATCTTCGTCGTGGAAGATATGCCCGCGTGGAATCCTAATCTGCGCTCAAAAACCGCTATTCGCTCTTCCGATACGCGATATTATATCGACCCGTCGATTGCCGCCGCCGCTTTGGGAATAGGTCCGAATGACCTTATTAACGACCTCAAGACCTTCGGTTTTCTTTTTGAAACGCTATGCGTTCGCGACTTGCGCGTTTTTGCCGACTCTCTCGGCGGCGAGGTTTATCATTATCGCGATAAGGACGGGCAGGAATGTGACGCGGTTGTACATCTTCGCAACGGCAAATACGGACTTTTCGAAATAAAACTCGGCGGCGAAAAGCTTATCGAAGAAGGCACCTCAAGCCTTAAAGCAATGGAAGCGAAAATCGACACCGATAAAATGAACGCACCCTCATTCCTTGCCGTTTTAACGGGAACGGGAGACTTTGCATACCGTCGCCGCGACGGCGTGTTTGTTATACCCATAGGAAGTTTGAAGAATTAATCTTCGAACTTTGAAATAAATTCTTTTGTTCGTTGTGATTTGGGGTAAACGAAAACCTCTTCGGGAGTTCCCTCTTCTTCTATTTTTCCGTTATCCATAAATATTACTTTTGATGAAACAGCTTTTGCAAACGACATTTCGTGGGTTACTATTACCATCGTCATATTGCCGTCTGCAAGCTGTTTTATTACTTTCAAAATTTCGCCCGTAAGCTCGGGATCGAGAGCCGATGTAGGCTCATCGAAAAACAGAATTTTCGGGTCGGCTATAAGGGCGCGTGCAATGGAAACGCGCTGTTTTTGTCCGCCCGAAAGCTCGCACGGATAGCTGTATAATTTATCCTTAAGACCGACGCGCTCCAAGAGCGACACTGCCTTTTCTTCTATTTCTTTTAAAATAATTTTTTTGTTTTCCTTGTAATCCTCGCGCTCCTTTGCGAGAAGCTTTGCCGCCAGAGTGACGTTTTCAAGTGCATTGTACTGCGGAAAAAGATTGAAATCCTGAAAAACAAGACCCACCGCAAGCTGTCGCTCGCGTTTTTCTTTTGCGGATTCTTTCTTCGGCGCGCCGTCGAAAAACACCGTGCCGTCTACCGCGATATATCCGCTGTCGGCTGTTTCAAGCTGATTTATGCAACGGAGAATCGTTGTTTTTCCGCTGCCGGAGGAACCGATTATGCTTAAAACCTCGCCTTTTTCAAGCGTGAAGCTTACGCCTTTGAGAACTTCTGTTTTACCGAAGCTCTTTTTTAAGTTTTTTACTTCTAAAATCGACATGGTTTTGTCCGTCCTTAATTATAATAGCCGAGCTTTTTCTCGATTTTCCCGAAAGCAAGCGTCAATATTCCGTTGAATGCAAGGTAGAAAACGCCCGTTGCGAGAAGCGGCCAAATAATGCCCTCGGATTTTATGAAAGCCTGACCCGCCCAAATTATTTCGTATACGGAAATAACTCGCGCAAGCGACGTATCCTTAACAAGTGTTATTATTTCGTTGCTTATGGGCGGTACGATTCTTTTGACGAGCTGCATTAAAATGATTTTGAAAAACACCTGCGTTTTAGTAAGTCCCAAAACCTGCCCCGCTTCGTACTGTCCCTTAGGTATGCTTTCGATTCCGCCGCGGTAAATTTCGGAAAAATAGCAGGCGTAATTAACGGAAAACATTATTACTACCGACACAAACCTGTCCATTACGTGCCAGGATGCCATCCATTCGATTATAAAAAAATCACTGCCTGTGCCCGCCGCCCAATTTGCCACAAGACCGGGACCGTAAAAGAAAATGATTATTTGAAGCATCAAGGGTGTGCCTCTTATTATCCATACAAAAAGCTTTACAATAAGCTTTAAAGGCTTAAGCTTGCTCATTGATCCGAAGCATATTAAAAGCCCGAGCGGCAACGAAAACAAAATTGTAAGGAAAAACAGCTTAAGTGTTACGCCGAAGCCCTCGGCAAGCGAAGAAAAAACAGTTAAAAACATAATATATTCCGCCGAATTTGTGAAATTTTTTCAAAAGCCGGTCGGGCAACAAGCCGTGCCCGACCGTTTTTTGTGTGCAATTTATAAAAAGGATTCTAAATATTTATGCAAGAGTAAGCTCATACTTTTGTGCAAGCGCTTCAAGAGTGCCGTCCGACTTGAGCTCTTTTATAATCTCGTTTATCGCCGCGATTGTATCCGTACCTTTTCTTGCGCCTATGCCGTACTCCTCTGTTGAAAGAGCCGCTGTTTTTGTAAGCTCCTCGTAGCTTGTTCCCTCACCGGTCATTGAGTTCGCCATTGTAATATCTATTACCGCAACATCCGCCGCGCCGGATTTCACTTCAAGAAGCGCGTCACTTTGATATTGAAGCTTCGTTACATTTTCATAGCCTTCAACAAGCTCCTCTGCGGCAGAGCCGCCTTCTATTGCAATTACGGCATCCTTAATTGAATCCGCTGTCGAATATTTTTCGGCATCGCTCGCCTTACAAACAACGACCTGCTGATTTACGACGTACGGGTCGGAAATATCCATACCCTTTTTGAGATCTTCGGTAATTGTCATTCCGTTCCAAACAACGTCTATTGTTTTTGCGTTGAGCTCGTTTAACTTGCCGTCCCAATCCGCAAGAAGGAAGAATTCCGCTTTAACGCCGAGCTTTTCGCAAACAGCCTCTGCAAATTCCGTATCAAAGCCGGTCCATTCGCCGTTTTCTTTATAATTCATGGGGGCATATTCCGTTATGCCGATAACGAGTGTGCCCTTGTCTTTTATGTACTGAATATCACTTGCCGCGGGTGCCGAAGTACTGCTTTCGTCATTGTTTTTTTCGCCGCCGCACGAAGCGAACACAAGCACCGAACAAAGTAAAACAACCGTTGCCGATATTAATGCGATTACTTTCTTTTTCATTTTCATTTACCTCCCGAAAAGCCGTCTGCTCTTCCATTTCTTTGTTGTGGTGATATAATACCACATTAGCGCACTAAAGTAAAGGTTTTTTTCATATATTTTCGTTTTTGTATAAATGAACAAAACCTGAAAATAAAGACGATACAATTTCGGGCTTTTTGCCGTTTGATTGTATCGTCGTTTTTTATAATAAATCGAATTTTACAAAATCGCAATTTTTATAACGCCGCCTCACCGCAAAATCGCAATTTTCATTTCCGTTCCTTCCCACGGGCAATGTATTTAACGGTTGTGAAAACGAGGGCGGCTATTATTGCCGCTATTATAAGAATCATCATAAGCTTTCTCGGGAGATAATCGTAAATGGTGTCTCCGAGAAGAGTTATTATTACAACTCTCGGCATAATTCCGAAAAAGGATACGAGCATATAGTGACCGTACTTCATCCCGGAAGCGCCGAAGAAAAGGCTTACGAAGTCAATCGGAAAAACGGGAAGAAGTCGCACAAGGAAAATCTGCGCTGTTTTTTCGTCGCGCAGCTTGATTATTTTGTCGCCGTATTTCGTAGATCTCAGCTTTTTTTCCACCGTTTCGCCGCCGAGAAATTTCCCGACGAAAAACGTCAGGTTGAGCTCAATGAAAATTCCGAGGGCATTTATTAAAAGTCCCGGCAAAAAGTCGAAGGCAAGCCCCGCGGACATATACAGCATAGACGCGGGAATTACAAACAGCACCGATTTTAATGCGTATACCCCGAGCACCGTTCCCGCCGCGGCGTATATATTGTCAGTGTAGGCAATAAGCTCGCGCACGTCAAGATTCGTAAGCTCTCGGTATTTTAAAATTACGGTTACGACAACCGCCGCAAGAAACGCGACTCTTATGCCTATTCCGAAGGCGCGTTTTGCCTTAAAGCTTGACTTCAACAAGTGCACCGCCCTGTTCTCTTGATTTGTCCGCAAGGAAAATTATTTCGTGACCCGCAACAGAATCCCATATGGTAGTGCAGGAAATGCTCGTTTTGTCGCCGCGAATGAATTTTATGAAATCCTTTGTAAGGTTTTCGTCGCCGCCGCCGTGTCCGCTTGTAATTTCTTCTATATCCGAAACATCTATTTCTTCGAGGTCGAAATCCTTGCCGGGGTCGGGATTTATCGTCATAACTCTAATATAATTATTTTCGAATTCGCCGTAAATTTCGCCCTTTGTGCCTATAACGCGAACAGAGCGAAGAGGTGCCGCCGCGCCGCCCGTCATATTGTGCGTTCCCGTAGCGCCGCTTTCAAAATTAACAAGCACGCTTTGATGGTCGACAACATCATTTCCGCATTTATAAACGCATTTGCCGTAGGGACTGCGCTTTAAAAGCTCAAGGCGCTGTTCGTAAGTCGGCTCTTTAATGCTTTCAAGCTCCTGCCAAACGTAAACCTCCCAACGGTTGGGGTGGTCGAGATATATTCTTTTTGCGCTTTGAAGGCAGGTGTCGCACAAGGGACAGTCTACCACGCACCGAGCACCCGCACCCTCTGGTGCGTTTTCGGGCTTAAATTGGAAAATCGAACCGACGGAAGAAACGGAAACGGGCTTTGTTTCGGACATAAGCCACATCATAATGTCAAGGTCGTGACAGCATTTCGCAAGAAGCATTGACGTGTGACTGCGCTCGGTGTTGCCCCATTTGCCGCGAACGTAAGAGGTGGTCAGGTGGTGATAGCTTACGTTTTCTATTGTCTGAATATTAATAACCTCGCCTACCGTACCGTCGAGGATTTTTTCCTTTATAGTTCTGTAAAACGGAGTGTATCTTAAAACGTGGCAAATCATGACCTTGTTGCCGTGCTCCTTGATTACGGAAAGAAGCTTCTTCATTTCCTCTTCATTTACGCAAAACGGCTTTTCGAGGAGCATATCATAGCCGAGCTTTAAAAGCGGAATCGAGGTTTCAACGTGAACCTCGTCCATTGTTCCGTTAATTACCGCATCCGCAAAGCGCGGAACACCGGCAAGCTCCTCTGCCGAGGAAAAGCAATTTTCTTCGGGAAACCCGAACTTTTCGCGCACAAAGCCGCGACGGTATTCGTCAAGCTCCGCAACACCTACGATTTTCAATTCGTCGGGATGTTCAAGTGAATAGTTTGCGTATGTCATGGCGCGATGTCCTGCGCCGAGGATTATTGCCGTAACAGGCTTTTTCATAAAAATCTCTCCGATAAAAGGGCAGGTCCCTGCCCGGAAATTACTGTAATATTTTGCCCATCAGTACTTCGCCGTGAACACATAAAAGTTTTTTAAAACCGTGCCTTTCGTAAAAGGCCATTGCACGCGTGTTAAAAGAATCAACTCCGAGCATTACGCCGCAAATTCCACGTGCCTCAAGCTCCGAAAAAAGCTCGTTCAAAAGCTTTGAGCCGTAGCCAGAGCCCTGAAAATCCGGCATAAGGTTAATGTGAAGATGCGCCGGGTACTTTTTCGAAAACAGCATATATGAGTACGGAATGAAAAACGCCTCTCTGCCGTCTTTTTTCGAAAGAGAGTAAATCTCGGGTACATATTTCTTTTTGTATATCCTTTTGAATTTTAAAGCATCGGGCGCGCAAAGAACATATCCCACCGGGCAGTCGCCGTCGTCCGCTAACACAAAGCAGCAATCGCAGTCGTGCTCTATGTAGTATGAGGAATATATTTTCGAAACTATTCTGCCGCGGTACTCATCTCTTCTCGCACCCTCTCCGGCAGTCATTCGGCAAATATATTCAACCTCTTTAAGGTCGTTTTTTCGCGCTTTTCGTATTGTTGCCATAAATAATACTCTCTTATAAAACCGTAATAACCATACAATTATATGTTTAATTCACCTTAAAGTCAAGGGCTAATAATATGATTTTTCAGCCGCAGCCGATGAATTCCGTAATGATTCGTCGGTCGCGGCTGATTTTAATAAATATTATTTTACAAACAGTATTGATGAAGCGAGCATTATTTGTCCCCAGAAGTATGTTACGATATTAAAAATCTTAAGCGGGTAGCTTTTGTTTTTGCCGCCGAAAAGAATTACTGCGAGAGATGCGTCCGACAGCACGAAGAAAAACGAGCCCAACACGAGGACGAGCATTGCCCAAAATCCGTTTGAAGCGCCCGAAAGCCACAGCTTTACGCCGAGCACCGAAGCTTTTAAAAACATTGTAACAAGAATTACGGCATAAAGCGCTACGGCGTATTTTACGGGCTTCGGATTGAACTTCATTTTAATTACATAAACCGCGAAGATGTAGCTTACAATTACTATTACCGCGCCCGCTATGAATTCCGGAAGATTAAAATGACCGTATTCGGGAAAAAGCTTCGGGAGGGTGCTCATATAAGCCGCTATATATACAAGGTGTCCTATAAGAAAGCTTGAAAAGCCTATTACAAAATACACATTCGAAGGCTTTGCGTGAAGAAAATAATCACCTATCCAACCGAAAACGAGTCCCGCAAGCATTGTCAAGGCATAGCTTGAAGTATTTCCCGATATAAATATCGAAAGCACACCCACAGCAACAAAAAGCGTGGCGCATATCATTTTTAAAACAAGCGACTTAAAGCATTTTTGCGGCCACATTGCCTTTAAAAACCACGGCATAAACACCGCCTCGAGAACAAGACACAATAAAAATGCTGCTTTTAAAACCATTGTCAATCTCCTTTATGTAGGGTTTTTGAATCGAAAAAATCAATCCCACTCCGCACCTGTCACATCATCCATATTTACGCCCTTTGTGTCCTTCGTCTTTTTAATAAGCGTTACAAGCGCCCCTATAAAGCCGGGAACTAAAAGGCAGAACGAAACAATCCCCGTAAAGCTGTTTCCGAAAAGAGTCATTATCGGAATGCTTATTATATATGAAACCGCAACGCCTATGCCGGTAACGATATACTGCGACGACATACACGACGAGCGAAGATTCGTCGGCGACGACTCGCCTATCATCATAATCAGCACATCGTTTGTCGAATAAAATCCGCCTATGAACATTCCGCAAAGCGAGCCGACAACATACGGATTCCACGACAGATTCGAGCCGACGAAAAATCCGACAAAGCCCGTAAGGCACACCGCCGCCATGGAAACAGCCGCGGCTTTTCTGCCCTTAGAATCGGAAATAAAGCCCATTATGACCTGCGCTACGGCGCTTCCTATGGGGAACATAAACAGCGCCGCCGTCACCTGCTCCAGACTCACGGCATTCATAAGAGAGTCCGTAATTTCGGTATATTCACCGCTTCTCACAAGACTTCCGGCATAGCCGTACGACATTATAACCTGATAATTTATAGTACCTATGAAGCCCAAATTCGCCATAGCCGACGTGATGTACAGCCAGCGAAGCTGTTTGTGCTTTAAAGCGAATTTCAAAGCTGGTATAAGTCCGCCCTGCGCCTCGGATTCTTTTTTATGTTGCTTTTCCTTTTTTAATTCCTCATCGGATTTTCTCAAATGCGCAAGGCGCGAATCTATAAACGCATCCGTCTCACGGGCAAAAAGAAGCGCCGCAAGGCTTGTTGCGATTCCCACAATAGCCGGAATCAAATATACGTTTCTCCATTGAGAAGTCTCTTTCATAAGCGCCTGACGCAAAACCGGCACTAAAAGAACCGCCATATTCGCAAAGAATTTTATTACCGAATAAACGCGTGCACGGTGCTTTGACGGCGACGATTCCATAATATAAACAACGTGCATATCGTGCGGGATGAAAAACTGTACGAGGCACGCTCCGACAAAGTACAGCAAAAGATTGTTCGAGAGATAAATCACCAGCAAAGCAAAGCTCATACCGAAGGTGTTAATTATTAAAAACACCTTGCGTCCGAAGCGATCCGCAAGCGGACGGTACAAAAGACCTATCGCCTGAAACGGAACGACGAGAACCGAAATAATGTCAAGCACACCCACGGAGCTTTGCCCGAAATTCGCAAGTAAGTCGTTTGCGATTTCAGTTTTCATAAGCATTCCTATTTGCGACGCGATTTCGTCCGTTGCGTAAATAAGCGAAATTATCAATACAAGGTACGCAAAGTACATATTCTTTTTAGGACGCGCCTTTTCCCGCTCCCATTTTGCGATTTCCTTTGCGCGGCGAAGCTCTCTTTTTTGAAGCTTTGCGGGCGAAACAGTTTTCGTTGACATTCCTAAACCTCCCAAACCGATTTACCGCTATATTGTAACACAACCCGCCGATAAAAACAACAAAAAACACAATATATTTCAAGATATTTTAAGCATTTTCGCCAATCTGCAAAAAAAGATTCAAAAAAAGAGTAAGAATAATTAATTTTTAATTAATTTTTTCAAAAAAACACTTGCAAAATCATTCGGTATATGGTATTATACATAGCGCTATCCGGGTGTGGCGCAGTTGGTAGCGCGCTTGACTGGGGGTCAAGAGGCCGTGAGTTCAAGTCTCGCCACTCGGACCAGAAAAAAG
>CAZRXQ010000019.1:0-2406 GCA_964604065.1 uncultured Eubacteriales bacterium
GCGCAAACAGCAGCATTTCGTACACCTACAACCACAACGGCATTCGCACCTCGAAAACCGTGAACGGCACTACGAAATTGTTTTTTACAGGGTTTTCTAAAAAAATCAAACAGTGAAAGGAGTTTTCAGATTGAAAAAAATCGTTAAAATAATTTTTACGGTTTTCTTAGTTACATTAGGCTGTTATCTCGCTGTAACCTTAGGTATCAGAAGTTACCTAGGCAATAATGACACCGTTGAGTTTTTCGGTGTGAAGTATACTGAATTTGATTGCGACGAAGATTTTGTACCGTTTTATGCCGATAACTGCTGGTATGATGCCGATATCGGCAGGTATAATTTATTCGGTATTTCCTTTTTAAAAACCGATAAAGACAAAAACTTTATTTATTACAGTACCGCCTTGGGCGAAACTGTTTTCAAAAAAGATTCGTATCAGCTTCCCGAATTCCCCGAGAAGAGCGAAATTTGCGAGTTGATACTCAGCTACAAAACAAAAGATGTAACAATAACCGATAAAAATGACATTGAAGATATTCTCGAATTTATGTCAACACATAATTTCCCGGAAAACAACGCAAGAGATGACTCAATTGATATTTTTGCTGTAACAAAAAATCCGGGCGGAATTTTCCGGCTCAACCAAACCGGAAGCGTATATGTCGAAGAAAGCGATAAATTGGCTTTCGGATATTTCGACAGCGAATATTTGCCCGATTCTTTGCAGAAGGTTATAGGTGCATACATATTTGAAAAGTAACCGAAATAGACGAAGGTTTTTTGCCGAACAACCTTAATTATTAAATCCCCCATTCCCCCGCACGGAAGCCCCCCCTTTCGTGCGGGGGTTTTTCATAGGAAAACGCACGGGCTCTGAATCCGAGTCCGTGCGCCGACAAATTGTGAGTAGAGAGTTTTTTTAAAATTCAAGTATTGAAGGAGGTACTATACCCGAATTTGTTTGCTTTTTTCTTTCAACTTGTTTACCCGCCTTGTTTTGTTTATTTTCGCTCTACAGCGTGTGCGGTGTTCCCGTTTACCGGAATAAGCTCTTTAATTTATCTTACTAAAAATCCAAAAAATTCAAAATAAATTTTACAAACGATGCGCTGTTTTTACAGTAGTGACTTTATCGCAAATTCAAAGCCGCGCCCTTATTGCAGGTACCGAACAGCCCAAATTAATTCCGCCACGCTCTGATACATTCACATTTTTTTACAAAAAGCACCTCTCGGGTGTCGACTCTTCATACAGCCGAAGCGAGTTTTCTATTGCGGAATTCCACCTTGCAAAAAGCGGCAAAGCCGACTGCATATTTTACCTTGGCAAAATAAAAACAGCGCATTCACTCTTGCACGGAGTGAACGCGCCGAATGCAGTTAACAAGACTTAAACTCTGCAAGGGCACAACACCGCCGTGCAACGAAACTGTTCTTCATCGTACATCGGAATCACGCCCTTTCTTTTCTTTCTGGCTATATAATACACCATTCAAAGGGTTTTGTCAATAGTATTTTTGAAAATAATTCAACTTTTTTATTAATTTTGCCGAAAACCTTCTACAATGCATTATTCTTCCGTCTCGTCGTAAAGCTCGCAAAGCTCCTGCGCCTTCTGCTTTACACTGTTTTTCAAATCGTTGGGCGACTTAACCTTTACCCTCGCTCCGAACTGCAAAATCCACGAAATGAGACCGTCGCTTATGCCGGCGTTTGTTTTCACGATAAAGTGGTCCTCATCGGCTCTTTGCACGCGTGTTCTCTCGCCGAATCTGTCAAGAATCGGCTCGAACATATCGTTGTCGCACACAAGCTCAATCGGCTTTGTGTCGCCGCTGTACATATTAAAAAGCTTGGAGGCGTAATCCGCAGAATCGAATCTGCCGCTGTAGTCCGAAACCTCGGAAAAATCGCGTGACGCCTCGGGGCAAATGAGAACTCGCCTTATGCGGTCAATTCTGAGATTCATTAAATTGTCGTACTTTGCGTTGTTGCACACAAGATAATAATGGTCATTCGACCAGATAAGCGCATACGGACTTACAATGAATTCCTTTTCCGAGGTTCGTCTTTTAAAATCCTCGCAAATTATGCGGTGCGTATAAAGAAAGCGTACCTTTCTGCCGAGGTTAATTGCGTTGTCAAGAGAAGAAATCGTATAGAAAAGCTCCTCGTTGTCGCACTTAAGGGAATTATCCACATAAACCTGCCCGTGAAGAGTCTTCGCCTGATATTCACTCGCAAAGCTTTCTATTTTATCCACAAGCACCTTTGTCTTTTTAGGCGTAATAAAATCCGCCGCCTGAACAGCATCGAGAAGCAATCTCAATTCCGCAAGCTCGAATTTTCTCGAACCGACAAAATAGCCCCTGTTCACCTTATCCTTGCTCAAAATAACATCGACACC
>CAZRXQ010000019.1:2506-16210 GCA_964604065.1 uncultured Eubacteriales bacterium
TGATGTGCTGTGGAGCCGTTGGTGCATTTGATGGTGAGTGTATCCTCGATTCCTCTGAAGGGCATATCGCCGAAATGGGTAACGGAATCGGGAAGGGAAATTTCTTTTAACGAGGTGCAATTCTCGAAGCAGTAGTCACCTATTGACGTTGTGCCCAAGGAAAGGTAAATAGACCTTAAAGCCTTGCAGCCCGAAAATGCCGAGCGACCTATTGTAACCTCATCTCTTCCGAGGAAATAAACGACCTCAAGATTAACACAGTTTTCAAACGCCTTGTTGCCTATGGTCTTGACGTTCGCGGAAATCCACGCCTTTTGAAGCGCGTTGCCGCTGAAGCAGCCGTCCGCAATTTCAACAACCGGGTAACCGTTTACCGTATCGGGAACTCTAACGGAGCTGTCGTTTCCCGTATATTTTGTAAGCGTTACCGTTTTCTTTGTATTGTCTATTGAGTAGCTATACTCATCAACAGGCTCTTTTGTAGTACCCTCTGTTGTGGGCGCAGTTGTGGTAAGGTTGGGATATGTGTAATAATCCGACGGGAAAACGTAAATATACGAAACATTGTTGTTCTGAGTGTCGCCCGTAACATTCACGGTTGAGTCCGGCACGGTGCTCTCGGTGGTGCTTGTGGGGATGTCAAGACTGTTTATGTAATCGTTCCAATCGAAAATAGACGGCTGTTCGGTAAGAATTACGCCGGTGTTTTCCGCCGTGGATGGCGAAGTAGTGCTCGACTCCGGCTCGTCTCCTCCCGAGCGCTTAGATGATATTATTCCGACGGTTATTATGCCCGCAACAAGCACAAGCGCAACCGCCACGGAGATTATAATTTTAGTTTTTTTCTTCATTTTCATACTCCCGTAAAAAGTATTCTTTCGATATTATACATTATTCCGCCCGAAATGTACATAGTATATTTTTACTAAAATGTGAATTTTTTTTAATAATGCGCGGTTTTTTTACATATTTCCCGAAATGCACAATCACACCGTTGAAATTATCAAAAAAATATGTTAAAATGTAATTAAATTATATAAAACTAACGAAACGAGGTTTTCATATGCTTAAATCCTGGTACAAGGAAATGGCTGTTTATCAAGTTTGGCCGCGCTCTTTTTGCGACGGCGACGGTGACGGCATAGGCGACCTTAAGGGCGTTCTTTCAAAGCTCGACTACATTAAAAGTCTCGGCGTGGACGCAATCTGGTTTTCGCCGCTTTACAAATCACCGCAAAAGGACTTCGGTTACGACATTGCCGATTACAAAGCCATTCAGCCCGAATACGGCACGCTTGACGATTTTAAAAAGGTTTTAGACGGCGCTCACGAAAGAGGACTTAAGGTTATTATGGACCTTGTTGTAAACCACACCTCCGACAAGCACGAGTGGTTTACAGAAAGTCAAAAGGGCAAGGAAAGCCCCTATTACGATTATTACTACTGGAGAAAGGGCAAGGGCAAAAGACGTCCGAACAACTGGATGTCCACCTTCGCGGGTCCCGCATGGGAATATAACGAAAAGCTCGACGAATATTACCTTCACCTTTTTGCGGTTGAACAGCCCGACCTTAATATGGACAATCCGAAGGTTCGCGAAGAGGTTAAGGACATTATGCGCTTTTGGCTCGATATGGGCGTTGACGGCTTCAGAGAGGACGTCATCACCTTCATTTCAAAGCGCGAGGGTCTTCCCTCAAGTCCGTATTGGTTCCCCGTTGCAACCGGAATCGAAAATTATATGCACGGCCCGCACCTTGACGAATACCTTATGGAATTCAAAAACGATGTGCTTTCGAAATACGACTGTGTAACAATCGGCGAAGCACCGATGATGACAACGAAAAAAGCCCTCAAGCACATTACCGAGGGCGATTCGCAACAGCTTAATATGATGTTCCACTTTGAGCATATGGCAGCTGACTGCTTTATGTACAGCTGGTTTAAAACGAGCTTCAGCTTAAAAAAGCTTAAAAAGGTATATTCGCGCTGGCAAAACGACCTTTACGGCAAGGCGTGGAACGCACTTTACATAGAAAATCACGACCAACCGAGAATAGTTAACCGCTATGGCAGTCTTAAATATCGCGAAGAAAGTGCGAAAATGCTCGCGGTTATGTATATGTGTCAGTGCGGTACGCCGTTTATTTATCAGGGTCAAGAAATCGGTATGACAAACCTCGACCTTGACAACATAGACGATTATGTTGACGTTTCCACAAAAAACAACTACGGCGTGGCAAAGTCGCTTTTAGGTAAGGATAAGGCTATTGCTCTTGCAAAGTACGCCTCAAGAGACAACGCCAGAAGCACGGTTCAGTGGAGCGACGAAAAGAACGGCGGCTTCACAACAGCCGACAAGCCGTGGTTCTTCACAAACCCGAACTACAAAGAAATCAATGTTGCCGCACAGGAAAACGACCCCGACTCCATTCTCAATTTTTACAGAAAGCTTATTAAATTCAGAAAAGAGCACGAGGTTTGCATTTACGGCGACTACAAAGAGCACCTAAAGGACAGCAACGAGCTTTATGTTTACGAAAGAAATTACGAAGGCAGAAGAATGCTTGTGATTTGCTCTTTCACCGAAAAGCCCGTTTACTTTAAAGCACCCGAAGGCTTTGACCTTAAAAAGGGCGAGCTTGTAATTTACAATTACAAATACCCCACCCTCTCTTCGGATAATTCCTTCAAAACAAAGCCCTACGAAACAAGAGTTTATCTCTTTTGATTTACAGTAAAACCGGATGTAAAAAACGCCTGTTTTTTACATCCGACTTTTTATAATCCAAGTTGCTTTTCGACCTCATCGAGAGAATAAGTAATCGGATTGTTTTCGTATTCAGCCATCGCCTTATTAAAAGCTTCCAAATCATCCAAATTATGATTTTCACACTTCGGCAATGTTGTCGTCTCAAAATATTTATCCATAGGTTAATACAAATTATAATATAAATCCGACGGCTTTGTGAGGTAGTTAAGCGGGTTTGCCCAATCGCCGTTAATAAGAAGTCCGAAGTGAAGGTGCGGTCCTTCCGACCAGCCGGTGTTACCGACCTCGCCGAGCTTTTCGCCCTGCGTTACATAGTCGCCTACATTTACGGAAACTCTCGACATATGCGCGTAATATGTTTTAACGCCGTTGCCGTGATTTACTACAACATAAAGTCCGTAGCCGTAGTTGTAGCCGCTGTGGTACGCAACCTCAACCGTGCCCGCCTTTACGGCAACGATTTTTTTACCGTACGAGCCGCCGCTTTTGCAAATATCCACGCCGTTGTGCATTTTCGTTTGACCGCCGAGCGTTCTCATACCGTAAAGCGAAGAAACATATGTACCGGAATACGGCAAGGGCCATATCATATCGCCCGTCTCGCCCGAGCCGGTTTCGCCCGTATCGCGCTCTGCCGCCGCGATTTTATCCTCGTATTCGCGAATGGAATCCTCGCCGCGCTCTATAGCCGCCTGATATTCCTCGCTGTCAGCCTTGTAAGAATTTACAATGCTCATTACCTTGTCAAGCTTTGCCTGAATCTCAGACTCGGAATCTTCTATGACCTTACGCGCATCGACCTGAACCTGCTTTTTGTCTTCAAGCTCTTTTTTGTTTTCGTCAAGCTTTGCGATTTTTAAAGCCTTGGTTTCCTTCATTCCGTTAATTTCTTCGACCTTTTTCTTACTGTCCTCAATGCTTTCTTCAAGCGATTTTACAAGGTCGTCGTCGTGCTCGGCAATTCTCTTTAAAAACTCAACGCGCTCAAGGTACGACTGATACTCGAAATCATCCGCCGTCAAAAGATACTCAAGTGCGGAATTCGCACCGGACATATAGCTCGCTCTTATTCTTTCACCGAGAATAACATACGTTTCGTCAATCTGCTTGTTAACAGCCTGTATCTGCTTGTCAAGCTCGGCAATTTGGTCGTTAAGAGCTTCTATTTCGTTATTAATCGAAGTGATTTCCGCATCTACCGCGTCGATATCCTCCTGTATAACTGCGATTTTATCGTTGTAAAGGTCAATCTGCGACTGCAATGCGTCAATCTGATCCTGATAAGCGCCGACCTCGTCGTCGTACTCCGAAGCCTTTGCCTCAAGCTCTTCTATTTTCTTTTTGTTTTCCTCTATCTGTTCTTTTATGTTCTCAATGCTCTGTTCGTATTTTTTCTTTTCGGCTTCGGTCAAAGCGGAAGCGGAAAACGAAAAAGCCGTGAACATCAGAACAGTTGCCATGATAAAGCACAGAACTCTGCTTTTTAAAGATTCAGTCGCTCTCAACAACATTTCCATGCTCCTTTAAATATTTATTAAGCGAAATAGCGCTTCCGAACGAACCGATGAATACGCCGATAAACAGGAATACCGCAAGAATAAGCCAAATACAGCTTAAGAATTCAACAGGCTTTCCGCCGAACGGACCGAGAATACTTGAGAACCAGATGCTCGCAAGCTCGTAAACGCCGTACTCAATCGCAAGCGCCATAACAGCCGAAATAACGCCTAAAAGAATACCTTCAACAACAAAGGGCCAACGAATAAACGAATTGGTTGCGCCTACCGCCTTCATAATGCTTATTTCAAGACGTCTGTTGAATATTGTAATTCTTATGGTGTTCGAAACTATAAACAGCGAAACAAAGAAAAGAATCGCAACAATGCCGAGGCTTATGTATGTAACGGCATCGCGTATGCCCGCAAGCTTTGAAGCAAGCTCGCTGTTCTCCTGGATTTCAAGAACATTATCAAGTGCGCGAATTCTCAAAACCGTTTCGTCAAAGCGCTCGATATCGGAAACCGTAACCTTATATGCATCGGGAAGAATATCCTCGGGAAGACCGTTTAAAATATCAACCTTGTCGCCGTAGGACTCAAGCTGACGCTTTAAAGCCTCCTCCTTCGGAACGAACTCCACGTTTTCAACGTTATCCATATTGCGAAGCTCCACGCCGAGCATTTGCGTTGCCGCATCGTCGGCGGAATCGTCAACGTAAGCCATTACGATATTCTGACCTTCTATTATATCAAGAAGAGAATTTATGTTAAGATAAATAAGCGTGCCCGTACCTACTATTATAAGGCAGGAAATCAAAACAACAACGGTAGCAAGCGAAAGAAGCCTGTTTACCCAAATATTTTTAAAGCCCTCACGCGTAAGATAAGAAAGACTTGTACCCTTCACTTTGCTTCACCTCCGTTTTTCTCATCATAAGAAACGCCGTATGTTTCCATAAGATAATCGAAATCGTCCGTGCTGTCATCACTGAAATACGAGCCGACATTATCTTCAAGCTCGCCGTATTTGTAAGGCTCAACATCAAGATGAGAAGCATCCGGATAGTCCGATTCTACGCAGCCGTTTTTAATGGTAATTACGCGGTGGTTAAACGTCTTAACAAGATGATAATCGTGCGTAACCATTATAACGGTAGTACCGTCGGCGTTAATATGATTTAAAAGGTCGACAATTTCGTAAGACATTTTCTGGTCGATATTGCCGGTGGGCTCGTCCGCTATAATCATACTCGCGTTGTTCGCAAGCGCTCTTGCAAGGGCAACTCTCTGCTGCTCGCCGCCCGAAAGCTGATTCGGATGCGAGCGCGCCTTGGAATTAAGCCCGACAAGTCCCAAAAGATACGGCACGCGCTTTCTTATGGCACTTTCCTTTGTGCCTATAACGCGCATGGCGTATGCTATATTGTCATAAACGTTCATTGAAGGAATAAGTCTGAAATCCTGAAAAACGATTCCGAGAGACCTTCTGAAAAACGGAATATCCTTCTTTTTCATTGTGTTAAGGTTAAAGTTGTTAACCTTAATCGTGCCGCTTGTGGGAACCTCCTCACGCATCATAAGCTTTAAAAATGTACTTTTACCCGCGCCGGAAGCGCCGATAATAAACACGAACTCGCCGTTCTCGATATTAATATTAAGATCGGAAAGAGCCTTTGTGTTTGTATCGTCGTAAATTTTGGTAACATTCTTGAATTCTATCAAAATCAACACCCAATTTCAAACAAAAAATATTATTAAATCCGAAAACCGACATTCACACCCGAAATACGGTTTTGCGGTACAGCACAAGTATAGCACATCTTATTACAAAATGTAACCCTTTTCGTAATAAAATGTGCTACGTTAACCGAAATGTAACAGTTAATTCTTTAAAAGAATTAAAATCAGTATTTAACAGGGTTTGCATCAAGATATTTCTTAACCATAAGAGCTACCTTAAATACAATCGCGTCGTCAAACTCACGAAGGTCAAGACCCGTAAGCTTTTTAATTTTCTCAAGTCTGTAAACAAGCGTATTTCTGTGAACGAAAAGCTTTCTTGAGGTTTCGGAAACATTAAGGTTATTTTCAAAGAAGCGCTGAATCGTGAAGAGCGTTTCCTGGTCAAGCGTCTCTATTGAGCCTACCTTGAATATTTCTCTTAAGAACATATCGCAAAGCGTTGTGGGAAGCTGATAAATAAGTCTTGCTATGCCGAGGTGGTCATAGCTTACAATGTTGCGCTCGGTATCGAAAACCTTGCCGACCTCAAGAGCAACCTGTGCCTCCTTAAATGAGCGTGCAAGCTCCTTTACACCCACAACGGGCGTACCGATTCCGACAAGCACCTGAGAGTAGAACTCCGAAGTAAGCGCGTCGGATACGGAGCGCGCAAGCTTTTCGAGATCCTTGCTGTCGATATCGCTCTTAACCTCTTTAACAATGGCAATGTCGTTCTCGCTTATATTGATAACGAAATCCTTATTCTTGTCCGGGAAAAGATTCTGAATGGTGTCGAATGCGGAAATTTCGTTTTTAACGGGGAAGCGCACAAGAAGCACGGCGCGTGCCGCCTCGTTATTAAAGTGAAGCTCTCTTGACTTTAAGTAAATATCACCGGGAAGAATATTATCCATAATGATATTCTTTACAAAGTTCGCACGGTCATATTTCTCGTCGTAATACTGCTTAATGCTTGAAAGCGAAATACAGAGAAGACCTACATAGCCCTGCGAAAGAACATCGTCACCCTCAACGAAAACAGCATACTCGGGATGCATATGAGTGCCGAAGCCCTGGAAGAGATAACCGTTATATGAAACAAACGAAGATGCGGAAAATACCGCAGGAAGATTAACATCTATAACCTCGCCTATTCTGCCGAGATCGCTGCAGGAAATAACTGCACCGGTTTCATCAATAACACCTATGGTTCTATCCACAGCATCACGCATTTGATGAATGACGCTTTGAAACAATCTGTTGGACATTTTAACAACCTCCGACCACGATTAAAAGTTTTGCTGTTATACATAATACACAACTTCAACAAAAATTGCAAGTCTTTTTTTGATATTTCGCGAATTTATTTATGCAAAATGTAAATTTCCCGTGCTGTTTCGCGGTTTTTATTGCAAAAATGCACATAGCAAGCCGTTTGGTAAAATTGACGAAAACCCGACTTCAGCCGAATTCCACAAGACGAACTTCCTCATCGGTCATTTCGCGGGCTTCGCCCGGAAGAAGCGCTCCATCCAAAGAAAGCCCTCCCATGGAAATTCTTTTAAGCTCGTCCACACACCCGCCTACGGAAGCGAACATCCTTTTTATCTGGTGGTATTTTCCTTCTTCTACCGTGACCTCGAATATACCCCTGCCCTTTTCGTCGCGTTCTAAAAGCTCAAGGCAAGCCGAAAGAAGCACCGTGCCGTCCGAAAGCACCACGCCTTTTTCAAACGCCGCCTTCGCATTATCTATATCGACCTCACCGCTCACCGTCGCTATGTAGCGCTTTCTTATATGCTTTCCGGGTGACAGAATTCTGTGCGCAAAATCGCCGTCGTCCGTTATAAGACAAAAGCCGGTGGTGTTTCTGTCAAGCCTTCCCGCCGGGAAAAGATTTCGCCTTTTAAGCTCGTCCGGCAAGATGTCTATTACCGTCGGAAGTGCATCCTCGGTGGAGCTTACAACGCCCGTAGGCTTATTAAGCATAATGTAAATATTTTTCTTTAAAGAAAGCTTTTTCCCGCTCACCGTAAGAGAAGCAAAATTTTCGTCGATTTTAAAAGCGCCGTCCTTAATGCAAGCACCGTCCGAGAACACGGCGCCGCTTTTTAAAAGCTTTTTAACCTCGCCTCGCGTTATATTAAGATTCAACGCAAGCACCTTATCTATTCTTTCCACACTACACACTCCTTTCGGTTGAACCCGAACCCGCCTTAAACGGCGTGGTTTCGGCATTTTACCCGTCTTTTTTCGCAAACGTATGCATAAATCCGTCAAGCTCAACCGAGCACACGTCACCGCCGACAACACGCCCGTCGAAAACAAGAAGATTTATTCTCACGCAGTCGTCGCCCTCGGAATACCCGGGATAATTCGTGATAATATACGTCCACCTTTTAACTCTTTTGCCCTTAAAGGGCTCAAGGTCAAGCCCCTGCTCCTTTTGGATTTTATTGTAATTTTCATACACGGCGTCGAATTCATCGGGAATAACTATTTCCCGAACCTCCGCAGGCTCTTCGTTTACCGCCCAGCCGAACTGAGAAACAAAGTAAAGCCGCTCTTCCTTATCGGCTGCTCTGTAGCTCAAAGCACTGCCCTCGGTTTCGACCTCTTCTTTCGAGCCGAACACAATAAACGTGACGGCTATTCCCGCTATAAGCGCCAAAGCGGGCAAAAGTGTGCGGCAAAGCTTTTTTGAATTCACTGAAAAAACAAACATAACATTTCAACTCCTGTGAAATGATATGTGAGAGAATTTAAAATTAGACCGAAAAGCCGCAACGCAAAACACACTTTAAATAATCTTTGTTCTCACACGAAATTATAGCGCTTTTTAAGTGTAAAGTCAACAAATACATCACCGACTTTTTGTTGAAAAGCACCGAAATAATATGTTGTAATTTTAAAAAGAATATGGTATTATTTATTTGTATAAATATTAAGGAGGATTTTTCCTATGACAACCACAAGGAATCGTGTATTGGCAATACTTCTTGCCCTCACAATGGTTTTCTCCGTTGCGAGTGCCGGTGTATTTGCCGCTGCATACGTTCTCAACGCGGGAGGCGCCGTAACAACACTTTCCGACGGTTCTGCCGTTATCTCGGTAAACAGCCTTGACGACGCTGCCGAAATAATGAGCAAAGCTCCCGGGCTTTTCTCAGGCAAGTCGAAAAAAGCCGCTTCCGCAGGGAAGGAAGAGGTTCTTCCCACAATCATTCTCCCCGGCATCAGCCAGTCCATCTCCTACCTTGCCGACGAAAACGGCGACCCGGTAGTTAACGACGACGGCGACAAGCTTTCGGGCGGTCTTCTCATCATTGATGAGTCCAAGCTTCTTCCGGTTCTCGGAACAACGCTTCTTCATCCGCTTGCAAAGTCTCTTGTTAAGCAGGACGACGTAGGACTTTCCGAAGCTGTTTACAGCACCGTAGAGCAGCTTTTCTCCATTCAGGCTTCCGACAAATCGGGTAACCCCGTAAACAACCTTAAGACGGTTGAGTACAACTGCCCCGTTTCCGAAATGACCGAGGATGACAGAAACTACTTCTACAGAATGATTCCCATGCAATCCATTAAGGACGAGGTCGGCGAAGACAACCTCTATGTTTTCGCATTCCCGCTTATAGGCGACCCCATGGCATCTGCCGAAAAGCTTGACGAATACATTCAGATGGTTAAAGAGCAGAGAGGCGTTGACAAGGTAAACATTGCAACAATCTCTCTCGGCGGAACTATTCTTACGGCTTATCTTGAGCTTAAGAAGGATGAAGTAAACGCAAGCGGCGAGTACTATGAGGACATCAACAGAGTTATAAATGTTGTTGCCTGCCTCCAGGGTACTGACATTATGGGTGACTTCTATCTCAGAAACTTCGACATCAGCGACGAATTCCTTTATTATGAATATCTTCCCATGATTATGGAAGAAAACGCGGATTCCGAAGCATTGGGTCACATAATCAACATTGCCTTGAGAATATTCCCCAAAAAGGTATTCTACGCAATTCTCACTTCGGCTGTTGACGCTCTTCTTGACACCTTAATGCTCAACTGCCCGCAGTTCTGGTCAATGATTCCCACAGACCGCTTTGATGATGTAATGGCAAAATACAGCTACATCGCAACAGATCCCGAGTACGCAGAGCTTTATGCAAAACTTACCGCCTTCCAGGAAGCAAAGCTTCACCTTGAAGACAACCTTAAGAAGCTTGATTCTCAGGGCGTTCTCGTTCAGTCAATCAGCGGCTACGGTCTCGATTACAGCAAGTACGATTACAACTTCTTCGCAATAATGAATTCGTCGAAGACAACAAACAGCGACGGCATCATCGACATCGACTCCACATCTCTCGGCGCAACGTATGCACCCGCAGGCGAACTTCTTCCCGATGATTACTCACCCGCTACCGACAAATACATCTCTCCCGACGGAAGCATTGACGCTTCTACCTGCCTCTTCCCCGATCACTGCTGGTTCTTCCAAGGTCAGCACCACGAGGTTGGCAGAAACGACGTTGTTATCAAGCTTGTAGGTCAGCTTATCACGGGCGAAATCAAGTCTGTTGAAGACAAGTCCGACGCTTACCCGCAGTACAACGGCAACAGAAATACAAAGAACATCTTCCGTTGGTATCTCAACGAGGCTGATGAAGTATTCGCAGAGTACGAGGCAGACAACACCGCATACGACGCAGACGACATCAAGGAGCTTCACGCGGCATACGACGAGGCTGTTGCTCTTCTTGACACAACAATCTGCGACCCGGATGAAGCGGCTGCTACCTCCGAAAGACTTCTCAACGCATTAAGAGCAGTCGGCAAGAGAAAGCCCGCAGAGGATAACACCATGAACGAAATTCTCGACAAGGTTGCAAAATTCCTTGATGATGTTATTTACTCCGTATTCGGCGGCAACGGCTTCTCGGACACTTATAAAAACGGCGTGTTCGACGGAATCGGCGGCAACCACATTTTCGATAAATAATCGAACAAATTTCAAATTAACAGTAGCATAAGCATTGCTTTTGTGATATAATCGCTTCGGAGAAATTCGAAGCGATTATTTTTTTGAGGTTAATACAATGAATATATACATTTACACTCTCGGCTGTAAGGTAAATCAATATGAGTCACAGGAAATAAGCGAAGCCTTTTTAAGAGACGGCTTTTCCCTTTCGGACTCTCCCGAAAATGCCGAGGTTATAATAGTCAATTCCTGCACGGTTACTTCGGAAAGCGTAAGAAAGGTTCGCCAAACCGTAAGAAGACTTAAAAAGCAAAACGAAAACGCACTTCTCGTTTTAACCGGTTGCGCCTCGCAGGCAGAGCCCGAGCTTTTATTTGAGCTTCACGAGGTCGACCTTATGCTCGGCAACAAAAACAACAAGGATATAGTTACCCTTACGAAAAAAGCTCTTCAAAATAAAGGCAGTCGCCTAAACGCTCACGAGGACCACTTTACCGGTGAAAGGTTTTCGGGCGAAGGTGTGACTCACTTTGAAGGGCACACGCGTGCGTTTTTAAAAATCCAGGACGGTTGCGACCGCTTTTGCAGCTATTGCCTTATCCCTGCGGCAAGAGGGCGTTCCCGCTCGAAAAGCCTTGAGGATATAGACAAAGAGCTTAAAAGCCTCTCAGACAACGGCTATAAGGAAGTTGTTTTCGTCGGCATCAATCTCTCCGATTACGGTAAAAACACGCCTTATTCGCTTCCGGATGCGCTTTCTCTTGTCGAAAAGTACGACAATATTAAAAGAGTCCGCCTCGGCTCGCTTGAGCCCGACCATATTACGGACGCTATGATCTCGCGTCTTTCACAGCTTAAAAAGCTTTGCCCGCAATTTCACATATCGCTTCAAAGCGGCTCTACAGACGTGTTAAAGAGTATGAACAGGCATTACACCGCAGATGATTACAGAAAGCTTGCCGCCTCTTTGAGAAACGCCTTCCCGGGTGCCACACTTACAACGGATATTCTTGTGGGCTTTCCCACGGAAACCGAAAAGAATTTTCTCGAAACCGTTTCATTTGCAAAAGAAATAGGCTTTGAAAAAATCCACGTTTTCCCCTATTCCAAAAGAAACGGCACGCCTGCCGCAAAAATGGCTCAGCTTACAAACGCCGTTAAAGAAGAAAGGGCTTCACTTCTTTCGAAGGAAGCGAAAATCATTAGAAAAGACTTCCTTAAAAAGCAAGTCGGAAAAACCGTGTGCGTGCTTTTCGAAACAGAGCACGAGGATTTTTCCGAGGGCTACACCGCAAATTATACGCCTGTAAGGATTTACGATAAGAAAAACCGAAAAGGCGAAATTTTAAATATTAAAATCACCGATGCAAGTGACGATTTTTGCCTCGGAATCGAAGAAAGTCAGGGTGCATAATATGACAGATTTTATTAAAGCGGCGGCGCACGTTAAACCGAATGCGCGCCAACTGCGACTTTTGTACGAAACTCCGTTCTACGCTTTTGTTCACTTCGGACCGAACACCTTTACGGGTAACGAATGGGGTCCCGGAACAGACGCCGCGGAAATTTTCAATCCCGAAAAGCTTGACTGCGATTCGTGGTGCGAAGCTTTTAAAAAAGCCGGCTTAAAGGGCGTTGTTATCACAGCAAAGCATCACGACGGCTTTTGTCTTTGGCAGTCGGAGCACACCGACCACTGTATGAAAAACAGCCCCTACAAAAACGGTAAGGGCGATGTTGTGAAAGAGCTTTCGGAATCCTGCAAAAAATACGGTCTCAAGTTCGGATTTTATCTTTCCCCTTGGGACAGACATTCTCCGCTTTACGGCACTCCCGAATATAACGATTATTATAAGGCTCAGCTTACGGAGCTTTTAACGAATTACGGCGAAATTTTCCACGTTTGGTTTGACGGCGCTTGCGGCGAAGGCCCGAACGGCAAGAAGCAGGAATACGACTTCCCGGGATTTTTCGAAACAATAAGAAGACTTCAGCCGAACGCCACAATATTTAACGACCACGGCGAAATCCGTTGGTGCGGAAACGAAGCCGGCGATACGCGCCACGCGGAATGGGCTGTAGTTCCGTCGGAGCTCTGCTATTTTAACGAGGATGTTCAAACAGGCGCAGGTCCTCTTGCGGGCGACCTTTCATATATGTACAACACAAACGAAAACATCGGCTCGCTTTCAAATATCCTTTATTCAAAAGGACTCGTCTTCTCCCCTGCCGAGGTTGATATGTCGATTCGTCCCGGCTGGTTCTACCACGAAAACGAAGAGCCGCATTCGTTAAAAAGGCTTTTCGACACCTACATTCGTTCCGTCGGCGGAAACGCCACCTTCATTTTAAACGTCCCGCCGAAGCCCGACGGACTTCTCGACGAACGCGACGTAAAAAGGCTTAAGGAGCTCGGAGAGCTTATTGAAAAAAGCTTTAAATACAATCTCGCCGAAAACGCAAAAATCACCTCTCACCCCCACAAAAACAGCGAAACGCAGTGCGTTTTCGATATTGATTTGGGTGAAGAAAAAACGATTAAATTCATTGAGCTCAAAGAGGATATCAAAGAAGGTCAAAGAGTAGAAAACTTCTTCGTTTACAAAATAAACGAATACGGCTTGGAAGAGCCGCTTTTCGAAGGCACAACAATCGGCTCTCGCAAAATAATAGAAAAAGAACCGTTCCAAGCACAAAAGCTTCGCGTCTTCATCGCCGCCTCAAGAGATGTCCCC
>CAZRXQ010000020.1:0-10146 GCA_964604065.1 uncultured Eubacteriales bacterium
TACAGCGTCGGCACGGTGCCGCTTACTTTAACGTAATAAGCAGAGCAGTAGCCGGTGTATTTTTTTGACGAGACTGTTACATCCACCTTGTACCAGCCGTTCGTTTCGCCGTAAACAGTAAGCTTAGTTCCATCGGGAATCCACACAAGGCGGTCGCTGTCGGTTGTGGGACCCTTGCGAAGGCTTAAGCTGTCGCCGTCACCGGTATTAACAGTGCCGCTAAGCGTTACAACGGGAACATTATCAGAGGTTTTTATGTAGTCGGCATAGCAGTAGCCGGTATATGTTTTAGAGGAAATTTTCACCTGAACCTTATACCAATTGCCCTCTTTTTCGATAAGCGTGACGGATGTGCCCTCGGGAATCCACGCAAGGCGCTCGCTGTCGGTTGTGGGCTCTTTGCGAAGGCTTAAGCTGTCGCCGTCGCCGCCCGTGTTTACCGTACCCGAAGCGGAGGTCGGGACGGTTGCGCTTACAACGGCGCTTTCCTTAGAATAGTAAGTTTCCGAGCTATTTTTGTAATAAGCCCTTACCTTATACTTAACGGTAGCGCCCTTTGATACGGCAGTGTCCGTATAGCTTGTCCCCGTAAGAGTTTTTAAGGTAACATACTTATTTTGCGCACTGTCGTATTTGTAAAGCACATACCCGCTTGCGTTTGCAACCTCCGTCCACGAAAGGCTGACGCCCGCGGAGGATGCGCCGTTCAAGGTAAGCGTGATGTTCTCCGTTTCGAAAAATTCCGAAATGCTCATATTTTCGTTGGGCATTCCGTAAAAAATCGGAATGGAAAATACTTTTGCGGCAGAAAGAATTTTTCCGTCAACATATGCGGAATATGTTTTTTCGGACTCGGACGCCGCCGCTCTTACGTTGCCCATATATTCGTGCCAGTAAAGGTCGCCCGATTCTTTATTCACGTTGAATTTTTGAAGATATCCCGTGAACTGATATTCGGAAAACGATTCGTAAATATATTTTGCACCGTAATAAATCGACTTATAAGGGGTGTCCCACGGTCTGCCGTAGGACGAGGAAAGCGAAGCGTCGCTCTTTTTTATATAGCCTACATAGCTTTTTGAAGAAATAATGGTTTTTACCTTGTAATAATCGCCGCTTGTGCCGATGTAAAAGAGCTCGTTTCCCGAAGGAACAGTCACAAGCTTTGTTGTAGTAGCGGCTGTTTTGTAAAGCGTTTTGTTGCCCGAAACGCACATATAGCCGTTTGCCCACTCAAGACCGTCCTCGGCACCGGTGTAAGCGCCGATGTTGTAATAATTGTAGATTCCGTTATACGGAGACGACGTACCGCTTGAGCCGCCCGCACCGGAGGCTTTCGCAGAGCCTACCTCCTGCACTATTTTCGAAGCGAGGTAGTACGCGCTCAGCTTGCTGTCGTAAGCCGCCTTCATAATAGCCTCGGAATATTTCATCTTCGTACCGTTTTGCGTAAAGGTTTTTGTGTTGCCCTCTGCGTCGGTGTAAGTTATGTACGAATTGTACATCCAGGTGTTTTTAAGAATCGCTTCAACGCCCGAGGTTGTTTGCGACGCGGAATATTCCGTGCTTTCGAATTGGAAAATATGCTTTTCGTCAAGGAAATTTCTCGGGTCGAGATAATACTCCACAGCCTTTTTCGAAGCAGCCATCCACACGGGCTGTTCGAAAATAACGCCGTTACAGTCAGAGCAGGTGCATTTCATATCGGAAGCAACGCTTTTTTCTATAAGCTGTTTTTTGTGCGGCGTGCGCTCGCCCGTTACAGCCTCGCTCCACGTAAGCCCCGTGTTAAACGGAATAAACTCCCACTCGGGATATTTTTCTTTTAATGCGGCAAGCTTGTCCACATACGATTCCGGGAAGCCCATATTGCGGTAATATTGACGGTAATCCGTAACAGTGTTGCTGTCGTCCTTGTTGCCGTCGTCTTTATTCCCGTCATCCTTATTCCCGTCATCTTTGTTGCCGTCGTCTATTTCAAGAGAAATCTCAAGTATTATTTTCGCGTCGAAGGAGGTCACCTTGCCGTCACCGTCAACATCGGCTCTTTTCATTTCCTCCGCGCTTAAGTCGGCAACACCCATAGCGTACTTCAGCGCCTTAAGGGCATCATCAACGCCGACCTCGCCGTCGGCGTTAACATCTCCGCGCTTTGTTGCGGCAAATGCCGTAATAAAGCACCCGCTTATTAAAATCAAAGCCAAAAAAGCCGAAAGCATTCTTTTTAAACTTACTTTCAAAATACCGCTCCTTTTAAAAATCTCTTTTTATTGTAGCACATCACACAGTGATTTTATTTCCGCCCGAGAAAATTCATTTCCGTTTCCCGGTGAAAAATATTTACAGGAAAACAATGAATATCCATTATATCCCGATTTTACCGAAAACAGATATTGCCGTTTTAAAATATCCGTATTCATTGTCCATTCAAGACTGCCGCTCCCCGCGTTTTCGTCAACCTCGCCCGCTTTATAAAGCGCAAGCCCGCAGTAAAGCTTTACACCTTTACACGTCACCGACTCGCGCCACCTTTTCGCAACGCTTTCAAACGGCGCCGTTTCGTTTTCGAAGCCGTAATAAATTTGCGGCATTATGTAATCGACAAAGCCCGACTCACTGCACCAGCGCAAAACGTCGGCGTACAATGTATTTTCGTTATATTCAATTTTTGCCGACGGGCTTATACCGAACAAAAGCGCTTCGTTATGCGCTTTTACAACGGAATAAACGCTCCCGACAAATTCCGAAACGCACTCTCTTCGAAAATCCGCAAGAGAAAGTCCTCCGCCGTTTTCTCTGTAATCGGAGTATGAATTTTTGTCACCGTCAAATTCGCACGGCGGATAAAAATAATCGTCAAACTGAATGCCGTCTACAGCATACCCGTTTATAAGCTCGCGAATACCGTCGATAATAAGCCTTGCGGCATCCGAGCACGATGGGTTGAAATATATACCTTTTTCGCAAATTATAAGGGAATCGCCGTTTTTTTCATACAGGACTCTTGCGGGATGCGACGCTTCAAGCGACGATATATCCGTACTGTACGACACCCTGAACGGGTTGACCCAGGCGTGCACGCTTATTTCAAAATCCTTTGCGCACTCAATAAATACCTCAAGCGGGTCGTATTCCGTCTTGCCGTTATCGGAAATATAAAGCGAGACGGGAAAAAGCTTTGATGTGTAAAGCGCGTCCGCAAAGGCGCGTGCCTGATAAAACACGGTATTGATACCGCTTGCCGAAAGCTCAGTCAAAAGCGTGTTCGCGGCTTTTCGGAAATACTCCTTTGTTTTGCCCTTACACATATCGGATATTTCGTAATATGTAAGCCACACCGCCCGAAGCTCCGAAGCACCGTCCTCGCCGCCGTTTTCCGAAAAATCCGAATTTTCGGGCTCAGCCGTATTGCCGTTATTTAAATTGTTTTTCGAAGTGTCGCCCAAAGTGATGTTTGAAAAGCTTCCCCGAAGAGAACACACCCCGAAAGAGGTAAGCGCAAAAAGCAGAAGGGCAACACATATATATAATATCTTTTTCATACTACATAGTATGAAAACCAGCGCGGATTATTCTTCCGTCTGTTCTTCACCCAAAAAAGATGAAATATATAAATTGTCAAGCTCATCCAATCCACAGCCGCACTCACTGTAAAGCGATTCACCTTTACGAACCTCCGAGCCCGCTTCCGAAAGCGATTTAAAATCGGAATCGTCAAGTTCCGCAAAATACGAATGTGTCATATAAAAGAGCAGTGCATCCGCGCCGTACTGGACAATACACAAAATGCCCTGCACGCCTTCACCGCAAAAAAGCTCGTACTCCCCCGCACTCAAAAACGAAACGCCGAACTCCGACAGTACGGATATGTACCTCGAAGCAAAATATACAATGCCTGCACATACCGCGATAATTTCAAAAAGCAACAGCGATTTTTCGCCTTTGTCGCGCTTAAAATACCACAGGCTTATGGCAAACATCAAAAAGCTTAAGGAGGTTGCAGAAACAAAAAGCGCACACACAGCTCTCAAGCTCACGCCTAAAGCGCCCGTTTCGGGAATGCTTTTTGCAATGCCCTTAACAATAGCTTTTACAAAAACCGATAAAATGCAATAAACCGTAAGCTTTTTTAAATAACCCGCGCTTTTTGCAGAGTGAAAGTCACGCGAGCGCTTGTGCGCCGAAGCTTCGTTATAAAGCGCAACAAACGAAAGTATTAAAAATCCGTAAAAAGCAACCTCGGTAAGACTCGAAAAAAAGCTTTGAAGCCTTTCGCTTGCAGAACCCGAAAATTCGGATAATACAAAAGCGAGCTTTGTAATGAACAACGCAAGCGACCCGAAAAACAAATACCGCGACGCCTTGGCAAAATATGAATATTTCAAAATTAAATCTCCGTATATCTTTTTTCTTTATTCTAACATCTTTTTACATAATATTCAATAGGAATAATGTTAACAACACAATTCGGTCCTCCGCAAAAAAGCGGGGGACCGAAAAATTTACACATTCACAATCAGTGAGAGGATACCTCAAGCTGTTCTCTTGCGAGAGCTTCAATAGCCTCTTTGTCACCCGAAGCCGCCTTTTTGGAGGCTTCCTCACGGCGTTTGAGAAGCTCGGCGTACATACGCTCTCTCTTTTCGCCTACAAGGTCGTAGAACAAAATGGGAACGATACCGAGAATACCGGTAAGAGCCGGGATGATGGTGCACATCTGGAAAAGACCGAATTTGGCGTTGTCCGTCTGTGCCTCGCCTCTTGTGTAAGAGGTAATGTCGTAGCCTATAAGCTTCTTTATCTGAAGAGAAATAAGTCCGCTGAATACGTTGGCAAGCTTTGAAGCAAGACCCTTTGCAACAGACGTCATAGCCTCTGTTCTGTAGCCGTTCTTCCATTCGCAATAGTCCATAGCTTCGTTGAACATTTCGCTGGGAATAACGCGGCGAACACCGTAGAATACCATAAAGATGGACTCCTGTGCGGCAAGTATGAAGAACATCGGCAACACGCGCTTGTAAATACCGTTGTGCTTACCGCCTATAGAACCGAGAAGGTAAACGGGTATGTTAAGGAAGCTGCCTATGTAACGGCTCATAATGTAAAGGAAGCGTGTTGAGAACTTTCTTCTGAACCACGGTACAAGGTAGAATGCGAAGGGGTTGATTATCGCACCGGGAATACCCTTAACAAGCGTCATTGAAGCGAAGTTAAGAACGTCTATAAAGTAGTCGTTATCGCTTCCGCTTACGCTGAAGTTCGAAAGAGTTTCGGAAAGCGTAAGAAGGAGTATCGGCTTGTTGTTTATAATGGACTTAATGCCCTGCATAACGCTCGGTGTTTCGATTGACTGAAGAACACGCTCACGCGTCATAACGCAGAAAACAAGAGCCGCGACACCGCTTATGATGGCGGTAAAGTTACCCATAAACATAAATGTGGATGTATAGGTAAGGTTAATCGCCTTTCTGCCTATAAGGTCAAGAAGGATTGTCGTGATCTGCGAGGGAAGCTTTTCGCCCAAAAAGCCCGACCAGAATTCGGCTTGAGTAATAAGCCTTGTTCTGTCTACCGGGTGCGGCGTAATCGTCGCGAGCATTCCGGTTTTCGCTATGGAGCGGAAGGTATCCGCGCCCTCACGGACAATTGCGAGAACAAAGTAAGTAATAAACTTTGACATATCTCTGGGACCCTTGCCCTTAAAGAACATCGGCATTAACCAATAAAAGCACGTGCCGAGCGTTCCGGGAATACCGAGAGCTACAAGATACGGTTTAAACTTACCCCAACGGGTACGGGTTTTTTCAACAATTGCGGCTGTAAAAATATCGTTTACAACGTCCCATATGCCGTTTACAAAGTTGACGATTGTTTGATAGTCGAGATCGACCTGAAGAATATTCGTAACAAAACGGGAAGAGAAGCTGTTTATGTTAAAGCTCTGGCACATATCGTAAACAACGTACCAAACCGTTTCCTTCATTCCGACATAGCGGCGGTTTTCATAAACGTATTCTCTTGATGCGGCATCAAGCTCGCCCGGGTTATCAACGATTTCTTCCTTGACTTCAGTATTATTGTTAGCCAAAAAAGACACCTCCACGGTTACTAAATCTTTATAATTATAGCACAGCGTTCAAATCTTTGCAACAATAAAAATTCATTAAACGGATTATTGTACAAAGTGTCAAATTCAGACCGAATATTTTATGAAAAATAACATATTAAGCAACGAAAACCGTTCTTAAACTCCTATCACGGCGTAAGAAAGTGTGTAATACGGTGACGAAACGAGAAAATCCGACTCGCGGGAATTTTCGGGAACGGTTGCGCCCATTGCAAAATCGGCTTCGCCCGAAAGCACCGCTTCAAGCATTCCTTCGAATTCGTACGCCCTTATTTCAAGCGAAAGCCCGAGATACGCGGCGATTTCGTAAGCCATATAAATATCTATCCCGGAAAGCTCATCCGCGCTTTTTTCGCAAAACGGAAAGCCGCTTACGGTTGTCGCAAGCACGATTCTTTCACCGGTGCTCGCCCTTTTGGGAGTATATTCCTCGCCTGTTTTGTACGATTCGCAAAGCTTGTTTGCCGTACCGTCTTCATAAAGCGCAGCAACAGCCTCGTTAAACAAATCGAAATACTTGCTTTCCTTCGGAAAATACGCGCAAAAATCAACCGTGGGAATGCATTTTGTCACGACTTTCAGCTTGTCGTTTTCTCTTACCGCCTTATATGCCGTCGGCTCGTCTGCTATTACATAATCCACTTTATTCGACTTAAGCGCATAAAGAGCGGAATTAAAGCTGTAATATCCCACCACTCTGTCGCACACCGATTCATAGCTTACCGCAACGTCGTATTCGTCCGTCCCCGAAACCGCGCCGATTGTTTTTCCTATAAAAATCGCGTTACCCGTATTGTTCTTTTCCCCCTCACACGCACAAAGAAAAACGACCGCAAAGCACAAAATCACACAGACGGCACTTTTAAAAGCCCTCACTTTTCCCATATTACACAAGCACCTTGCTCAAAAATGTTTTAAGTCTTTCGCACTTCGGATTTTTAAATATATCCTCGGGTGTACCCTCTTCGGAAACCTTGCCCTCGTCAATAAAGAGAACACGCGTCGCAACCTCTCTTGCAAAGCCCATCTCGTGTGTTACCACAACCATTGTCATTCCGCTGTCGGCAAGCTCCTTCATAACATCCAAAACCTCGCCTACCATTTCCGGGTCAAGCGCTGAAGTGGGCTCGTCAAACAGCATAACATCGGGGTTCATGGCAAGTGCCCTTACAATTGCTATTCTCTGCTTTTGACCGCCGGAAAGCTGCTGCGGGAATGCATCCGCCTTGTCGGCAAGACCGATTCTTTCAAGAAGCTCCAGCGCTTTTTTCTCCGCCTCCTCCTTTGAAAGCTTCAAAAGCTTTTGCGGCGCAAGCGTAATGTTGTCCATAATGCTTAAGTTGTTAAAAAGATTAAACTGCTGAAAAACCATACCGATTTTCTGACGTGCGAGATTTATGTTTATATAGTTCTCCTTATAAATCTGCTTCATCAGCGATTTATACGCTTTTCCCTCGTGCTTTTCGTTCAAAAGGTCTTCCGCTTTAATTTTCGCAATAAGCTCTTTTTTAACATCCTCATCGCTTTTGTCGGGATTTTCGTTTTTATATTCCGAAAAAAGCTTTTGGTATGTTTTCGAGAGCTCTATAACATCCTCGTGAAGATACGGGTCAACCGGCGTTACAAGCTTCCCCTCGCACCAAACCTCACCGAAGGTCGGCTCTTCAAGAAGGTTAAGACAGCGAAGGAACGTGCTTTTGCCGCTTCCCGAAGCGCCTATTATTACAATACGCTCGCCTTTTTTAATATCAAGCGAAACGCCCTTTAACACCTTCACGTCGCCGAAATTTTTATATATATTTTTTGCGTTTATAATGTGCTCAGCGTTTGTCACTTGCTCTCAACCTCTTTTCCGTAAGCTTAATAATAAGCGAAATAATAAGAACTATTACAATGTAAACAACTGCCATTACGCAGTAGGGAACCATATACTCGTAGTTTGCCGTGCCTATGTTTTTAAATGCCGTGCAAAGGTCAACCGCACCTATAAAGCTTACTATGGAGGTCTCTTTAACAAGAGAAATAAGCTCGTTGCCTATTGTGGGCAAAATGTTTTTCACAGCCTGCGGAACAACTATTTTAAAAAGCGTTGTGGGATATGTAAGACCCAAAGCTCTGCCTGCCTCGGTCTGTCCGAATTCGACGGAAAGAAGTCCCGAACGCATTATTTCCGAAACGTAAGCGCCGCTGTTCAATCCGAAAATCATGGTACTCGCAAAAACCGGCGAAAGCCTTATTCCCAAAATGGGGAAAATTACGTAATAGCCCACAAGAAGCTGAACAACAAGCGGAGTTCCTCTGAAAAACGCAACGTATACATCCGCGATTCTTTTAAGCACCGAAGAGCCCTTAAGCTTGTCCGGCAAAATCTTGACAACGGCAATAAGCGTGCCGATTACAATACCTATTAAAAGAGCCGCAAACGCTATAATTAGCGTATTTTCAAGACCTTCAAGCACTTTTTTGTAAGCGCCCTTTTCTATGAGAATATTAACGAAATATTCCCATTTTAATTTCCAATCATTCATATTTATACCATCCGAAAAATATTCAAAGAAAACGCACCTTGCCGAGAAGACTCGAACATCCTCTCGGCAACAAGGTGTGCAATTTATTATTTATTCTGAGCGTTGTAGGACTCAACAATCATTTTAGCGGGAGCTTCGTCAACAACAACGTAATCAATATTGCCGTTGATCATATCCTGTACCGCAAGTGCGGCGCTTGAATAGCCGGTAGCCGTTACGTTAAAGCCTTCAAAGTCCATATCCTCACTGCCCTCTATATAAGAGCCGCCGGTTGTACCTGTCTGGAAGCCGAACTTTGTGCTCTCGTCAAAGCCCTTTATAACATTCTCAACGTCCTCAACCGTTTTAACATCGTTGAATGCCGTGTCGCTTTCTTTAACAACGAGAACCTGAGATGCTTTGTAGTAAGACTCCGAGAAGGTTACGAACTTTGTTCTGTCCTCGCTTACGGTAAGACCGGCAGCCGCAAGGTCTGCGTAGCCGCTGTCAACCGTAGCGCAAACAGCTTCGAAGTCAACGTTCTTTATAACGAGCTCTTTACCGAGCTTTTCGGCTAAAAGCTGAACCATTTCCATATCTATGCCGTAGTACTTGTCGCCCTCAAGTGATTCAAAGGGAGCAAATTCCGCATTTGTTACAACAACGAGCTGATCCTTTGAAGAATCCTCTACAGCGGAGGTAACGCCTACGGGCTCGCCGTCGCCGAAGTAGTGGTCGAGAATTTCCTCGAACTTGCCGTTTGACTTAATCTCTGCGATAAATTCATTAACTGCCTTTTGAAGCTCTGTGTTTGTTTTGGAAACGCCGAATGCGTAATCCTCATCGGTAAGCTGAATGTCTACAAGCTTAACGCCCTTTGAGTCTTTGTTGCCGCTTCCGCCGCAGGAGCAAAATGTTGCAAGCATTGCAATTACAAGAACTATTGCACTGATTTTGAATATTTTTTTCATTTTAAAAACCTCGCTTATTCGTTTTTACGGATGTGTCTTCCGTTTGTTATGGCATAATTATACACCGATTATTCATACAATGCAATAGTTTTTTCGCGAAAATATACGCAAACATCGCTATATCTCCGCAAAAATTTTCATATATTTTCCACAAAATATGCATTTTTAGTGCATATATGCAGAATTCATTGCATATTCACGCGCTTTAGCACACCCACCGCGAATATGCATAATTTATGTATATTTATGAATATTATTCATTTTTTCGCATATTTCTCCCTTGTCGCAATGCCGCCTCTTATGTGGCGTTCTTTTTTGTTTATGTCAAGCACCTTTCTTACCTCCTTATAAAGAGAAGGGTTAATTCTCTTAAGGCGCAAGGTAACGTCGCTGTGCACTGTCGATTTTGAAACTCCCGTGTTTTTTGCGGCGGCGCGCACCGTCGCTTTGTTATTTACTATGTATTCGCCCAAAATAACGGCGCGTTCCTCAACCGTTTCCGTCATACGATCAACTCCCGTAAAAATAAAAGCTGTTAATA
>CAZRXQ010000020.1:10246-16055 GCA_964604065.1 uncultured Eubacteriales bacterium
CAAAAACCGACCGAAATTGCCCGAAAATATGAAAAAATATAACAAAGATATAACAAAACGGTTAAAATTATCGCCGATATTTGACACGGCGCATATTTTGTAGTAAAATGTATGAGTCAAATTATATTTATGAAAAGGACTATACGAAAATATGGGCTTATTTATAGACCTTGAAGGGCTTGACGGTTGCGGTAAAACAACTCAAACACAGCTTCTTTGCGAAAAGCTTGAAAAGCGCGGGATTTCTTTTAAAAAAATAAAACTGCCGGATTACGACAGCGATTCAAGCATACTTGTAAGAAAATATCTTCGCGGCGACTTCGGCAAAAACGCGGAGGATGTAAACGCATACGCCGCCTCGCTGTTTTTCTCGGTTGACAGATACGCCTCCTTCAACGAGCATTGGAAGGAAGACTATTTAAACGGCACGCTGATTTTGTCCGACCGTTACACCCCCGCGAACGCGATTTACCAAATCACAAAGCTTGACAGAAAGGACTGGGACTCATTCCTTGAGTGGCTGTTTGAGCTTGAGTACAAAAAGCTCGGCATTCCCGCTCCCGACAAGGTAATATTCCTCGATATGCCGGTATGTGTTTCGCAAAAGCTTATGACGAAGCGCTATAACGGAGACGAGGCAAAGAAGGATGTTCACGAGGCTGACGTTTCTTACCTTGAGCATTGCCGCGACGCGGCGCTTTACGTTGCCGAAAAATACGGCTGGTGCGTTATTAACTGCTCAAAAGACGGCGAACCCCTCCCAATAGAAGAAATTAACGAAAGAATTTTAGAAGAGGTCCTCGGACTTTTAAAGTAAAAGGAACACAATAGTATGGTATATGTATTTTTGGCTGACGGCTTTGAAGAGACAGAGGCGCTCACACCTGTTGACGCCTTAAGGCGCGCAGGCGTTCCCGTAAAAACCGTAGGCGTAAACACAAGCACCGTTACGGGTGCACACGGAATAAAGGTGCTTTCGGACATAACACTCGATGACCTTATTCTGGACGAAGCCACAAGCGCGGTTGTTCTTCCCGGAGGAATGCCGGGCGCTTCGAACCTTTTTTCGGAAGAAAAGGTATTAAAAGCCGTTATGTTTGCAAACGACTCGAAAAAAACAGTTGCCGCAATATGCGCCGCACCGTTCATTTTGGGCGAGCTCGGCATTTTAAACAATAAAAAAGCCATCTGCTACCCGGGCTTTGAAGGTCACTTAAAGGGTGCGAATGTAACAAACGCCCCGGTTGTAAGGGACGAAAACATAATAACCGCAAACGGCCCGGGCGCCGCCTTCGATTTCGCAAAGGAAATTCTTTCGGCTGTGTGCTCGAAAGAGACTGCCGAGGATATTTTTAACGATATGCTATGGAAAAAATAATCGATATTCGCCCTATTAAAAAACAGCTTCGAAGCGAATGCAAGCAAAAAAGAAGAGAGCTTAACCCGCAAAAAAAGCAAGCCGCAGACAAAAAAATACGCGCAAAGCTCTTAAACCTCTGGGCAATAAGAGAAGCAAAAACCGTTCTTGTATATATTTCGACAGATATAGAGGTAGACACAAAAGAAACGGTGTTACAGCTTTTGTCCCGCGGAAAGCGCGTTGCCGCCCCGCGTTGCGAAAACCTTGACGGCGATATGTCGTTTTACATTATAAAATCGTTCGACGACCTCGAAAAAGGAAGCTTTTCTCTTTACGAGCCTGACTTGTCAAAATGCGAAAAGCTTACGGATTTCAGCGACAGTCTTGTAATAGTCCCCGCGTTTATGTTCGACAAAAAAGGCTACCGTCTCGGCTACGGCAAGGGCTTTTACGACAGATTTCTTGCCGATTACAACGGCACTACGTTAGGCATCTGCTACGATTTCGAAATTACCGATTCGCTCTATCACGGAAAATTCGACAGAGCAGTCGATATGATAGTTACAGACAAACGAATAATCGACACACGCCCCGAGGAGACGTAAGGCGTGATGTCCAATTCAAAAGGATTTTGAAATTTTTGTTTTAAAATCAAGATAGGAGTTAAAGGTATGGCTCAAAATTTCAACGATTACGACGAATTGCTGAAAATGTTTGAGGACGAGCCCAAGAGAAAATCCTCTTCGGCTTCCGCTCAAAACGGCACGTCGCAAAAAAGAACGTCCGGCACGGCACCTGCAAGCGAAAGCCTTGAAAAAGCCCGCGAGGAGCATAAAAAGAAGGTGCAAAGTTTCAATCTGAACCTCGATTCCTCCGAAAGCGCTCCCCGTAAGGCACGGGGCGAGGTGTATTTTTCGAACTCACCCGAGGACATTAAGGAGAGCATTCGCCAAAGAAGTGCCGCAAAAACAGTCGAAGAAAATTTGGGCGCGTCGGTTCAAAAAGCGCCCGCACCGCAAAAGAAAAAGGCTGCAGCGCCCCCGCCCGTAAGTCCGACTCAGGAGAAAATTTTAAAGCTTAAGGCTATGAAAAAGGAGCAAAGAAAGAATAAAAGACACCCGAAAAACAGCAAGGTGCAGGCTCTGTTGGATTCTAAAAAGCCCTCCGAAAATCGCGTGGCAAAGCTTAAACGCCTCGGCATAACGGTCGTTATTATCGCGGTTTGCAGTATAATTCTCTGCGCATACGGCACAGGCTGTATCAACGATATTTTAGCTTTAAACCGCGACGACACCGCTGTGGAAGTAACTATTTCGGACGGTATGAGCGACAGCGAGGTAATAAACATCTTAAAAAAGAACGACCTCATCAAAAATAAGCTTTTCTGCAAGCTTTTCGTAAAGCTTATTCACATTACAGACGAGCCCCGTTACGAGGGCGGAGACTATGTAACCGGCGTGTACACGCTTTCAGCCGATATGGGTCTTGAAAAAATGCTCGCTACGGTTCAGTCCGACTTTACGCTTTCCGAAACGATTCAGCTCACCTTCCCCGAGGGTTGGACGGCAGACCAGATAGCGCAAAAGCTCGAAACAAACGAGGTTTGCTCGGCTTCAAGCTTTATAACAACACTTCAATCCGTGGATTTCTCCGAGGAATACCCCTTCTTAAAGGACTTAACAAGCAAGGAAGATCGCTTCAGAGCACTCGAAGGCTACCTTTATCCCGACACTTATGAGTTCTATCTCGGCGAAAACGCTTCAAGCGTTGTAAGACGCTTCCTTGATAACTTTAAAGCTAAGTGGATCGACTCTTACGCAGAAGCCGCAAAAGAGCGTAATATGACGGTTGACGAAATAATGACCGTTGCTTCGATTCTTCAAAAGGAAGCGGCAAACACCTCGCAGATGAGCACGATTTCATCTATACTTTACAACCGTCTCGACTCCTCGAATTTCCAGTGGCTTCAGTGCGACTCCACCGAGACGTACCTTCTCGAAACCATTAAGCCCACGCTTACCTCCTCCACCGAGGACACCGAAAAATATGTACGCTACCGCGACCTTTACGACACATATTCAACGGAATGCAAGGGCTTGCCGTTAGGACCTATTTGCAACCCGGGCGATTCGGCGATTTACGCCGCGCTTCATCCGGAGGATACCTCGTATTTCTACTTCCGTCACGACGACGACGGCAATATTTACTACGCCTCCACCTTTGCGGAGCACGAGCAGAACGGCAGAAAGATAGAGAACAGCTGATGAAAAGATATGTTTCGTTAATACTTTGCATTTGTATTTTCGTTCTTTGTTGCTCGTGTAACGCCGACTCATCAAAAAAAGAGTATTCATTCTTCGGAATGGATACTCTTATGACTGTCACGGTTTTTGACTGCGGAACGCTTTCGGCAGACGAAATATTCGAAAAAACCGAAGCGCTCTCGAATGAGCTTGAAGCTGTTTTCGGCGCTACCGACGAAAATGCCGAGGTATTCCGCTTTAACTTGCGAACCGAAAATACCTTCACCGTTTCGGGCACCTTAAAAAGCGCTCTTTTAAAATCCGAAGAAGCTTACAAATTAACCGACGGCGCATTCGATATAACAGTAATGCCGCTTCTTTCTCTTTGGGGATTTGACAACGGCAATTACGGCGTACCGAAAAATTCCGATATACAGTCGGCTTTAAAGCTCGTGTCCTCTTCGGCGCTTATTTTAAGCGGCAACACCGTCACAGCACCCGAGGGCGTTAAAATAAGCCTCGGCGGCATCGCGAAGGGCTTTTTCGGCGACGAAATAATAAAAGCCTTCGAAAACAGCGGTGCTTCCGCGATTTTTTCTCTGGGCGGCAACATAGTAACCTTAGGCACAAAGCCCGACGGCACGCTTTGGAATATTGCAGTAAAAGACCCGTCGGAAGAAAATTCGAATTTTTGCACGGTAAGAGTCGGAGAAAATACCTCTGTTGTAACCTCCGGCGGCTACGAGCGTTTTTTTGAATTTGAGGGCAAGACTTACCACCATATTTTAGACCCCAAGACCGGTTACCCCGCAGAAAGCGGCGTAATTTCCGTAACCGTCATAGGAAAAGACGGCGCACTTTGCGACGCGCTTTCCACGGGACTTTACGTTTCGGGCGCAAAAAGTGCCGCCGAGCTTGTACCCGACGGCTTTGATTACATTATTTTGTGCTCCGACAACAAGGTTTATACATCACTCGACGGCGACCGCCTTGAAATTACAAACGGCAAATATGAAATCGCATTACAATAATTTACGGAATTACCTCCGAAATAATCGAATTTGAAACAAGAAAGCCTTTTTCGGTTAAGGAAAAGCTTTCGCCGTCAAACTCCGCAAGCCCGTTCTTTTTTAAGAGCGGTGCTTTTTTTATTATGTTTTTCGCCGCGCTTTCGCCGTAAGATTCCGAAAGCTTCGAAAGCTTCAAGCCCTCTTTAAGGCGCAGACGAAGCATAATATATTCCTGTGCGTCGCCGCCCGTACCGTCAAATACGGGCTTTGCGCCGTTTATGAACTGCTCCCGCGACGAAGCAAAGAAAAATCTTTTTCCGCCTACAAAGGAGTGCGCCGCCGCACCTATTCCGAGGTAATCCTCAAGAAGCCAGTATTTTGTATTATGGCGGCTTTCATAGCCCTCTTTCGCAAAATTCGAAATTTCATAATGCGAAAAACCGCTTTCCCTTAATATTTCACAGCATTCAAGATACATAGAAGAAACGCTGTCATCATCGGGAAAATCGTATTTGTCGCGATTTTTGTAAAAATAAGTACCCTCTTCAAGCTTTAAAATATACGCACTTATGTGCTTTGCGCCGACGCCTACCGCAAAGTCGAGGCTTTCCTTTAAGCTTTTCTCGGTTTGGTACGGCACGCCGAGCATCACGTCAAGCGAAATATTGTCGATTCCGTTTTTTAAAAGAAGGCTTGTTACCGCCTCTATTCGAGCCCTGTCGGAGCTTCTGCCGAGTGCTTTTCGCTCTTTGTCTACCGCGGACTGCATTCCGAGAGATATTCTGTTAACACCCGCCGCCTTAAAAAACGGCACAAGCGACTCAATATCCGAAGAGGGGTTGCACTCAACGGTAATTTCACAGCCGTCCGTCATATTAAACCGCTTTTTCGCGGCTGTTATTATTTCAAAAAGCGCCTCACCGCAAAGAACCGAGGGCGTACCGCCGCCGAGATACAGCGTGTCGGCACAAAAATCATTTCCCGCATATTTCGCCGTGCGCCGCCCCGTGACGATTTCATCTGTAATCGCCCTTACATATTCGTCCGTCTCTCCATTTTTCACGGGAGAAGAGTAAAAATCACAATACGGACATTTCGATTTGCAAAACGGAATGTGTATATATACCCCGCCCATACCGTCACCTCATTTCATTAAATATATCCCTCTCCCCTTCGACAGTAAAACGCCGAAGGGG
>CAZRXQ010000021.1:0-15901 GCA_964604065.1 uncultured Eubacteriales bacterium
AATATCTGTTTGTTCTTATCGCACGCCCTACCTGCGATTCGCTTATTTGTATAAACACGCAGTCGCGTTCGATATTTTTTTCAAGCTGTGAAATAAGTGAGATTCCCTTAAACTGAGAAGGTATATCTATTCCCGCTATTTCGAGAAGCGTCGGCGGTAAATCTATAAGACTTACAAGCCGCTTTTCAACGCCTTTTTTGTCAAAGCCTCCGCCGCCTATAACAAGCGGCGTATGCGTCGCGCTGTCGTGCGGGCTTCTTTTATATTCAAGGTTTCGCGTTTTAAAGTGACATCCGTGGTCGCTCGTGTAAATAATGACCGTATTTTCGTAGTCGCCCGTCCTTTTAAGACAATCCACAAGCCTTCCCACGTTATCGTCAAGCCTGTTAATTGCGGCTATGTAGTCGGGATATTCTTCGGAATAATTACCGTTAAACGATGTCAAATCCTCCGGTATTGGATAGCTTTTGAATTTTTCGACTGTCTCGCGAGGTCCTTCAAAATGACCGTGATCGTTTTGATGGTGCGGCTCAAGCTGAGAAACGAACATAAAAAACGGCTTTTCTCTGTCGCGTTTTTCTATGTATTCTATTGCGAAATCGTTTATACAGTCTGCTCTGTAGCCCTTAAAATCGAGCTTATTTCCGTCGCCGTCGAAAACATAGCCGTCATACCCGTGAGAGGTAAATTCAAGAACATCCGCCGCTCGCCAATATTTGTAGCCGCCGCGTCGCTCTTTTGGAACTGCCGTTTTTTCGCAGTGAAGCCCCACCTTCGGATATCTGTCCGACGCCAAATGCCACTTACCTATATACGCCGTATCGTAGCCGTTTTCGTTAAAGATGTCGGCAAGGTGCTTTTTGTTGTCGGGAAGCGCTATTCCGTTCCAATAACAGCCGCAACCGGTGGCGTATTCTCCCGTTTGAAGGCACGCTCTCGCAGGTCCGCAAACGGGCTGACAGGTAAAGGAATTCTCGAAAAGCACACCGTCGCCCGCGAGCTCCCACACATTCGGCATAAGCTCCGGGTTTAATGTGTCAAAGCGTTGCTGATCGGAAAAATAGAATATAATGTTAGGTCGTTTCGTATCACTCAAAAAATCTCACCGTCCGTTTTTGTGTAAAGATATTATTCTACCGATTTAAGAGATTCGACCATACTGATTTTTTTCAGCTTAAAGTGCATGGCAAGGTTTACGATAAACGCAAACACGAGAGTAAGTGTCGCCGCAACGGCAAAGCTTACAATTCCCACTTCGGTACTGAACGTAACGGTATCTATGTCGATAACGCCGATAATTGCCATATTAAGGAATACGCCGAGGAAAAGCCCGAGGATTATTCCGATTAAGGTGAGTATTACGTTTTCGCGGTAAATGTACGCCGAAACCTCACCGTCGTAAAAGCCGAGAACCTTAAGCGTTGCAAGCTCCCTTATGCGCTCGTTTACGTTTATGTTGTTAAGGTTGTAAAGAACGATAAACGCAAGCGCCATAGCGGCAAATATCAAAATTACGGTAACTATGTTAAGACTGTTGATTATGTTGTTGAAGTTCTCTATAACAACCGAGGTATAAACAGTACCGTTAATACCGTCAAGGTTATTTATCTGCGTTTCGAGAGCGTTTTTATCCTCTGCCGAAAAGCCTTCCGGGGTGTTACAGAAAAGGTAGTTGTAGGTAGGCGCCGCTCCCGTCATATTCGCAAAGCAAACGGGTGTCATATAAACGTAGTGGAAAGTGTAGTTATCAACTATTCCCGTAACCTTAACCTCGTACTCAACGCTCTTTGAGCCCTCGAGCCACTTCACCTTAACGGTGTCGCCGATTTTCGTGTCGGTCTTGTCGGCAAATTTACTTGTTATAACAGCACCCTCGTCCGTAAGTGTAACGCTCTTGCCCTTGTGAACGAGATTCACAAAGCCCGGAAGCTCTGCGGGCGCTTCGCTTACGAGAACGTCAACCTCAAGCTCTTCGTCGGTTCTGTCCGAGAAGCCCGTGCAAACCTTAAGGTAAGCGAGCATTGACGACTCAACGCCGTTTAAGGAATTGATTTCCGAAACGATTTTACTGTCGGAATAGCTTTGCTCGCTGTTTTTAAGAACGACCTGTAAATCGTACCGGGCAACGCCGCTTTCGCCGTACTGATTTTCAATAACGGAGGAAACGGAATTTTGAAGACCGAAGCCCGCAAGCATAAGCGCCGTACAGCCCGCTATGCCGATAATCGTAACGAAAAATCTTTTTTTGTTTCTGAAAAGGTTTCTTGCGGTAACCTTCGAAGTAAAGTTCATTCTGCGCCAAATGAATTTGATGTTTTCAAGGAAAACTCTCTTGCCCTCCTTCGGAGGCTTCGGACGCATAAGAACCGCGGGAACGGACACAAGCTCGCTTCTGCACGCGAAATATGCCGCACCCATAGTAGTGCCTACTGAAAGGATTACGCCGAGAACGATATACAGAGGAATGTAATGAATTACAAGGTCGGGTATATCGTACATAATCTGCCATGCGGAGAATATTGCCTTCGGGAAGACGTAAAAGCCTGCCGAAACGCCAATTACAACGCCTATAAGGCTTGCGACTCCCGCATACGAAAGGTATTTTCCGACAATCATTTTGTTTGAATATCCGAGAGCCTTTAAAGTACCGAGCTGAGTGCGCTCCTCCTCTACCATTCGCGTCATGGTGGTAAGGCAAATAAGCGTGGATACTATAAAGAAGAAGGTCGGGAAAATGTACGCGAGTTTCTGCATATTTTCGGAAACCTCGCCGTAGCCTGTGTAGCCGGGCGAATCGTTTCTGTCGTAAACAAACCAAAACGCGCCGTTTTTAATATTCTCGTAAAGAGAAATACCCTTGTTATATTCGGTTCTCGCACTGCCGAGCTTAGCTTCGGCTTCTGCCTCGGCTGTTTTAAGCTGTTCCTCGGCACTTAAAATAAGAGCCTTTATATTTTGGAACTGCTGAGTTTTCGTCGCAAGTGTAATTTGCGCGTTGTTATATTTTGTCTGCGCCTCGATTGAGCCGAGCTTTAAGGTAAGACCGCTTTCGTCAAGCTTTGTTTTGTAGCTTGAAAGCTCCTTTTCGGCTGAAGAAAGCTGTGTTTCCGCTGATTTAAGCTGAGCTTCGGCAACCTTAAGCTGAGCGTCTGCCGAATCGTATTCCGCTTTTTTCGTGTTGTATTCCGCTTTGCTTGCGGCGTAGTTTTCTTCGGCTACGGCAAGCTCGGTTGTATACTGGTCAAGAAGAAGCTCAACCTCGGCAATAGCCTCGGCGGCTGTTCCCTGCGCTGTAAGGCTCGAAAGCGCTCTTAAGGTCTTCGCAAGCTCGGGGTTTGTTTCCTCAAGCCTGTCTGCCATAGCCGCAAGGTCAAGGTCGCCCATAGCGACATCCTGATTGTTCTTGAGTGTTTCAAGCGTTGTCTGAGTTGTTTCTATAAGCTTTTTAGCCGCTGTGATTTCCGCGGCGGCAAGGGTAAGCTGAAGGTTTGCGGATTCAAGCTGATCGTTGGCGTCGTCCGCAAGTGAGCGGTTCTGCTCGTATTCCGCCTTGCGCTTGGAAAGCTCTACGTTGCCGTCCGCAACAGCCTGCGCTTTTGAGTTGTATTCGTTTACGGCGGCAAGATATTCGTCGCTTCCCGCGTCTATTTCGCTTTGCGCCGCCTCTAGCTGTTTGTCCATCTCCGCCTGTGCTTCTTCAAGCTGTTGTGCGCCTGTTTTCTCAAGCTCGTAAAGCTCTTCAAGCTGTTTTCTTCCCTCGTCAAGCTTTGTATTTATAACGGACTCGGCACTTTTTATTTCAGTGCCCGCTTTAATAATCTTATCCGAAAGCCCGACCTCTAAAATCGCGCCGCGTCTTTTTGCGATGCTGTCGGACATTGAAAGAATTTTTTCCTGAACGGAATCTACATAAGCCTCGTATTCGTCTGTATACGCCTCGTACCCCGAGGGGTTGTTAAGCGTAACGTAAACCTCGCTGTAATACGAAATATTCGCCTTAAAGCAGTCGTTTGAAACGTAAATGAAATCGCCGAGCTTGCCGCTTCCCGCGGTTGTTGTTCCGCGCTCGTACGATACCCAATACGGAGACAAAACGATTCCGACTATTTCGAATTCGTTTTCCTGTAAATAATATGAAATTTCCTCGTCATCGCCCACAACCCTGATTTTGTTTCCTATTACGAATTCCGAAGGAGTCGAAAGTGAGCTGCAGGTAACAACGCACTCGTGCGTGTTTTCGGGGTAACGCCCCTCAACAAGCTTAAGTCTGTTAATATAGTTTATGTCGTTCTCGCCGTTTTCGAAGGCGGTTGCCTTTGATACGTCAAAGCCCAAAACCTTTACGGTAAGCTCCGAGCCGTCTATATCGACAATGCCCTCGTAACCCGTGCCGTCCGGTGTGGGAGTCTGAACAAAGCCGTCAACGAACTTTTCGCCCTGAACGGCTTTAACCTCGGAAAGCTCCTTGATTTCGTTAAGGTCCTCTTCGTAAATACCTATGTACGACTGAAGACGAATGTCCATAAGGTTATATTTTTCGTAGTAATTAACGGCGGTGTCCTTCATATCGGGATAAACCGCGTTAAAGCCCACGAACAGTCCGCTTCCGAGAGCAACTATGGCAACTATCGAAATAAATCTGCTTAAGGTTTTTTTGACGGAACGCAGTGTGTCGGTAAAATATGCTTTACTCATTTATATAATAATCCTTTCGTCTGACGGTGATAATCGAAGCTTTACCATTCGATATTTTCTACCGATACGGGATTTTCGTTAATTTGAGTTTTTACGACTCTGCCGCTTTTCATTGAAATTACGCGGTCTGCCATGGGGGTAAGTGCCGTGTTGTGCGTAATTACTATAACGGTCATACCGGTCTCGCGGCTTGTGTCCTGCAAAAGCTTGAGAATTTGCTTACCGGTGTTGTAGTCAAGTGCGCCCGTAGGCTCGTCACAAAGAAGAATTTTCGGGTTTTTCGCAAGTGCTCTCGCTATTGAAACGCGCTGCTGCTCACCGCCAGAAAGCTGTGCGGGGAAGTTGTTAAGACGCTCGCCGAGCCCTACTCTTTCGAGAACCTTTGCGGGACTTAATGCTTTTGAGCCTATCTGCGTTGCAAGCTCAACGTTTTCAAGCGCCGTAAGATTGGGAACGAGATTGTAAAACTGGAAAACAAAGCCCACATCATAGCGCCTGTATTCGATAAGTCTTTTGCTGTCGTATTCGTTAACGAGGTCTCCCGCAACGCGCACCTTTCCGTCGTCGCAGTCATCCATACCGCCGAGAATATTAAGCACGGTTGTTTTACCCGCACCGCTCGCGCCGACGATAATGCAAAACTCGCCCTGCTCTATGTTAAAGGTTACGCCGTCTGCGGCATTTATTACAACCTCGCCCATTTTATATCTTTTGTAAACGGAGTCAAATTCAATAAAGCTCATTTTATACAGCCTTTCTGTTTATTTATCCTGTGCTATTGTATAACGAAATTTGCGTCAAGTCAATAATATTATCGTAAGGAATTTTCAGGCAATCGCCTTATATACGGCTTTCATAACCGCCGAAGCCACCGGAACGGCATTCGAAGAGCCCCAGCCGCCGTTTTCTATAACAACGACTATTGCCACCGGGCAGTCCTCCTCTAAAGAGAAGCCCATAAACCACGCGTGCGGCTGTTTGTCGTCGCCGACCTCTGCCGTGCCTGTTTTCCCGCACATGGAAAGTCCCTTGAAGTTATAGTCGCCGTACTCCTCCTCGACGTTGTTTCGCATCATTGCCGAAAGCACCTGTGCAGTGCTCTCGTCAATATACTCTTCGCTCTCGGGCTTTGTTTTAATAACGGTTTTGCCCTTCGGCGTTGTAACGCTCGAAACGGCATACGGCATAACAGCCGTACCGTTATTTGCAATAGCACCCAAAACCGTGAGCATATGATAAGGATTCACAAGAGTCGTGTACTGACCGACACCCGCCCAGGCAACGTCCGAGCTTTCGGTATTACTTAAATCGAAAATGCTTGCCTCGGTAAAGGAATTGCCGAAGGAAAAGCTTTTCCCGAAGCCGAATTCACGGGCTGTTTTCGTAAGCTTTTCCGCACCCAATTCGACGGAAAGCTCAGCATACGCGCCGTTACAGGAGCACGCAAACGCGCTTGCAAAGTCAAGCTTGCCGTGCTTATGCGGGCACGTTACGCTTACGCCGTTAATATAAGTTTCACCCGTGCAGGTGTATTCCCACGAGGAAATATCGCTTTTATTTTCTATCGCGCATGCGGTCGTTATTATTTTAAATACAGAGCCCGGCGTGTAAAGCCCGTCAATAAGCCTGTTCATATAAATGCCCGTATATTCGCCGTCCTCGTCCTCTTCGATTTCCTTTGAAGAAGGCTTATTGCGAATATCGTAGTTGGGACTTGAAACGGAGCACAAAAGCTCGCCTGTTTTATAGTTGTATGCGGCAACAACGCCCTTTCTTCCGTTTAAGGCATCGTAAGCCGCCGCGCAAACGGTGCTGTCAAGCGTTAAGGTAACGTCGTTTCCCCTGCCGTTATCGACAAGCGAAAAAAGTCCCGTAATTCTGCTGTAGCCTATAAGCTCTCTTTTGTAAGCCGTTTGAACACCCGAGGCTATGAACCCTTCGCTGTCGCCTACAATGTGAAGTGTTGAGCGTCTTACTCTTTCGGAGTTATTGTAAACTCTCTCGCCGTCAACGGTTTCGGCTAAAATTTCGCCGTTGCGGTCGGTTATATTTCCCGCGGCAACAAAGCTGCCGTCGCTTGTTAAATGCTTGTTTGCACGCATAGTCGCCCATTTTTCGGCGTTTTTCGAAAGTCTCACGCCGAGAATCACCGTAAGAAGGGAGACTGCCGCAACAAGTATAAGAACAACAAGACTTCTTTTAGCCGTTGTTTTCAATTGCAACACCTCCTGAAGAGCGCTCCTGCCCGACCTTTAAATTCGGCTTAAAGCTTGCGTATGTTCTCGGGTCTGCGGCTTTAATGAATGCGTAAAGACAGAAACAGCATATTACGGAAGAGCCGCCCTTACTTATAAACGGAACGGTAACGCCCGTGAGCGGCAGTAAATCGGTAATGCCGAATACGCTCAGCATCGTCTGGAAAAGAAGCATTCCAGAGGATGCCACCGCGCCTATTGCGTAAAATGTGGATTTTGCCTTTTTGGCGTTAATCACGGCATAAAAAGCGACAACCGTGTAAACTATTATCGGTATAAAGCCCATAATGCAGCCGAATTCCTCGCAAACAACGCCGAACACAAGATCCTCCGCGGCGGCAAAAACATTTCTGAGTTCCCCGTTGCCGAGCCCCAATCCGAAAAGTCCGCCGCTTGCGGAATATATAAGAACACGCGTCTGCTGATAGCCGCCCTCGTCCATATAATCCCAAACCTTTGTGTATGTCGCGAACCTGTCGGCAACGTACGGCTTAAAGTATATTATAAGCGCCGCACCGAGAGCCGCCGCCATACACACAAGAAGAATCGTTCTGAAATCACCCGAGCGCATAAACGCTATAATAACGAACGTAAAGAAAAATATAAGTGCCGCGCCGAAATCCTTCATTAAAAACAGCTCGCCTACGCACGCGCCCGCGAAAATAATGTAAGCGGTAAGGTGACGCATTGACTGAAGTCTTTCAAGTGTAACCGCGCCCACGAACACGAAAACGACCTTAACAAGCTCCGACGGCTGAAGAGAAATTCCGCCGAGCGAAATCCAGTTAAGCGCGCCGTTGTTGGGCTCTGCTATTAAAAGCGTAAGTCCCAAAAGTCCTATAGCGCCAACTGCACCTACCCATCTTATAACCTTAATAAATTCGATAAAGCGAAGCATCACGGTAAGAACGCAAAAGCCGACAACGCCTATTACTATAGCCGCAAGCTGTTTTATTACGGCGTCGGGATAAATGCTTCCCGTAATTGCCATTCCGAGCGACGAAAAAAGAAAGGCAAGTATTTCAAGCTCGAAATTATTTATTCTCAAAAAGAACGAGGCAAATGCCACATAAAGCCACTGAAGCGCTATAAAAGCAACATATGTGACTATTACCGACGGGTTAAGCTCGCCCTCGGGAGAGGAATTAAGTATAAGAGAAAGAATGTTGAAAACGGTAAGAAGCGCCAAAAGAAACGCATACGACGGTCTTGCAAGACGTCCGCTTTTATCCTTGATGTATTTATATCTTTCCGTTTTAAGAACGTACTCAACACCGCCGAAGCCCAAAATGTCGCCGTCGCCGATATTTTGAGAGCGCCTTATTTTATTGCCGTTTACGATAACGCCCGATTTTGAATTCGTATCGAATACCGTAAAGCCGTTTTTTCTGAAGGCAATAACGGCGTGAAGTCTCGAAACAGTGCCGTACGAAAGCACCAAGTCGCAGTTTTTGTTGCGCCCGACCGAAATTTCCCTGTCATAAAGAGGAATGCTGTCGCCCGTTATCGCGCTTATAAGATAGCCTCTTACGGGGTCCGTAACCTTTTTAGCAAACATTGCCGTAATTACGCGAACGCAAATGTAAAGCGTAATTGCAAGATATATAAATCTCGATGCCGGAGTTATAAAATCTATAATTGCGGTTGCCATAAAAACCTCCTTATCATTTTATACAAAGTTTATTCTAACATATTTTCATCCTATAATCAATCATAACCTTAAGAAAGATTTGTTAAAATAATATAAAATTTTTAAGTTTTTTGTAAATCCTTCGCAAAAACCGCCCTCTTTTCTTGACTTTACGCCTTGAAAAAGGTATAGTATTATTGAATAATTTCGGGAGGAAGAAATATGTCTTTGGAAAAATCACTTTACGGCACGGTAAACGAAAAGGAAGTTTACGCATTTACACTCACAAACAAAAACGGCACAAAAGCCGTTATCATAGAAAAAGGCGCAACGCTCGACAGGCTGTTCGTAAAATCGAAAACAGGCGAGCTTGTTGACATTCTCGTAGGTCACGACACTCTTGACGGTCACATCAACCGCTCCGACTATCAGGGCGTTGTTGTCGGACGCTATGCAAACAGAATCAAAAACGGCGCATTCACAATAGACGGCGTAAATTACGGCGTAACGAAAAACGAAAAAGGCATCACCTGCCTTCACGGCGGCGGCGAATTTTCATATGCCTATTGGCACGGCGAGGCTGTATCCGACAGCGCCGTAGCATTTACATATCACAGCCCCGACGGCAAAGAGGGCTTCCCGGGAAATGTTGACGTTAAGGTTACATACGAGCTTCGTGACACCGACGAGCTTTACATAACATACGACGCCGACACCGACAAAAAGACGCCCTTAAGCCTTACCAACCACGCATATTTTAATTTAAACGGTACGGGAAGCGGCTCTGTTTTAAATCACACGGCAACGCTTTTCTGCGACCGCTTCACACCTATTGATAAAACAAGCATACCCTTGGGAGAGCACAGAGAGGTTAACGGCACGCCGTTCTCGTTCCTTACTCCGAAAACAATCGGAAAAGATATAGAAAACGACGACGAACAGCTTAAAAACGGAAGCGGCTACGACCACAACTTCTGCATTGCCGATTTTGACGGAACGCTTAAAACCGCGGCAACAGTAACCGGCGACAAAACGGGAATTACGCTTACCGTTAAAACAGACCTTCCCGGCATACAGTTTTACACCGGAAACTTCCTTGACGGCTCTGTAATCGGCAAGGGCGCACTTCCGCTTACAAAGCGCTCCGCATTCTGCCTTGAAACGCAGACCTTCCCCGATGCTTTAAATCACCCGGAATGGAATCAGAAATGCATTTTCGACAAGGGTGAGCATTATCACACCGTAACGGTATTTTCATTCTCAAAATGATTCTTGAAAAAAATGTAAAGGAGTCCGCTGTTATGAAGCCTAAGCTTCGTGCAATCAGAATATGCGCCGTGCTTTTGAGTGCAATTTTGCTCGCCTCGGGTATGTCCCTTGGGGCACTTGCGGCAAGCAGAAAATTCTCTCCGATTGTAAGCACGGACAAAATCAGCGTACGCACACAATACGCCTACGACGAAAACAATCCCTCGTGGCTTCGAAAGCTCGTTGTAAAAGAGGACCTTTATTCCGCACAGGGTATTGCCACCGAAGCCGTGCTTTACCCCGTTGCCTCGTACCCCTACAGAACGGATGCGCCCTGCTTTAAGGAGGAGGTTGCCGATTACGTTAAAGCCTTCACTCTCGACGAAAGCTCAAGAAAAGCGGCTTACATATACGTTTTAAATCAAATCGGCGCGCTTGACCTTATTGCTTCCGCTCCGCCCGAGGGGCAGTCGAAGGCAGACTGGCTCAGAGAGCGCGGAATAGTCGTAACGCCCGATGACGAAACAAACCCCGATTCGGTTGTTATGATAAACGCTCTTTATTCGCTTATGAAGAACGATTTTTACTACGTTATAACAGGCAATCACATAGAAATACCAGAGGGCACACCGCTTGAAGCGGCTGTTATGATGTATCTTATCGCGCTTTCCGATACCGACTCGAAGCTGTCGGAATTCCTCGCTAAGTATTTTACGAATACAAACATTCTCACCCTTGAGGACTATGTTTACTACACCTCTTTAATGACGCTCTTCACAAACGGCTATGTTTCCGTTAAGGAGCTTCCGAAGATGACTCACGAAGAGGTTTACAGGCGACTTGCCATTATGACAATACGAAACGCGGGAATTTCCGTAGACATAGAAAACGTAACAACCGAAGAGCTTCAAATAAAATATCTCGCGGCTATGCTCGGCATTCAGTACAATATTACAATAGACCCGCAGTCGCTTGAAAAGGAGGTTGCTTCGGGAAGCACCGCGTATTACATCTTAAGACGAATGGCATACGAGGATTCCTCCGTTACCGTTTCCGCAACGAAATACACCTACGAGCAGGCGTTCGACATTGTAAAAAAGCAAACAACGCGCTTTAATCTCGAAAACAAATTTTACAGCGATATAAGCGAATACAACATATATCTCGCAAACAGACGTGATGCGATTTACGTTAACCCCACTCCGCTTTCGACCTCGGGCGCTACCGTTTACATAAACGACACGAAAACCGCAGACAATAAATATTCGAAAATTTCGCTTACTGCCGACAGAATGCAGATAATAAACGTCACAGTAAAATACGCCCTGAACGGAAAAAACGCCGTTTCGTATTACAGACTGAAGGTATATCAGGGCACAGACCCTGCCGACGGCAGTAATATAACGGGAGTCATAGGAGGCGTGGGCGACGTAGACATAACGCTTCCGTCTGCGGGCGATGCCGTAAGCGGCGTTGTGGACGCGGTTGTTCCCGGTGTCAGCAAAATCAACAGCGTACTCCCCTCTCTTTACAACCTTGTGGGAAATGCAATAAGCATTAACGAGAACGGACAGCTTGTCGATAAGGACGGCAATGTTATAAACGACCCGTCCTACACGCTTCCCGAGGGCTACAAGTACGCCATAGACAGCGCCGGCAAAATAGTCGTTGTTCCCATTGACGCAAAAGTCAGCACCGCGCCTTCAACCTCGGCAAGCACCGCGGAAAACAAAAGCACCGTAAAAATCCTTATAATAGTCGGCTCGGCACTTTTCCTCGCGGCACTTCTTGCGGCAATAATCATTGTTTTTAACACGAACTCCAAAAAGAAGAAAAACAAATCCGCTTACTACGCCGCACGAAAAGCAAAGGAAAAAGCCAAAAAAGCAAAAAAAGAAGCACGCCTTGAAAAGCGTAAGAAAAAATAACCTTAAAAATAAGCTGTAAATAACGTGAGTTTTTTACAGCTTATTTTTCAGAATAGACATTTTATTTTTATAAATTGTTCATACATTGAATTAAAAAACAGTGTAAAATATAGGCAATGAAAAAACATCTTCATTCAGGAGGTTTTAATTATGGCAATGGAAAAAATACTTATCATTGACGACGACGTCAATATTTGCGAGCTTTTAAGGCTTTATCTTGAAAAAGAAGGCTTTTCCACACAAACCGCAACAGACGGACTTAAGGCGATAGATGTATTCAAATCCACTTCTCCCGACCTTGTGCTTTTAGACATTATGCTCCCGGGACTTGACGGCTGGCAAATCTGCCGTGAAATAAGAAAATTTTCGCAGGTGCCGATAATAATGCTCACCGCAAAAGGCGAAACCTTCGACAAGGTTCTCGGACTTGAGCTCGGTGCGGATGATTACATTACAAAGCCCTTTGAGCCCAAGGAGGTTATTGCGCGTATTAAAGCCGTTTTAAGACGTACAACAGCACCGCAAAGTTCCTCGGCAAATGACGTAAAAGAGGTTTCCTTTGATAAGCTTACAATAAACCTTTCGAATTACGAGCTCACCGTAAACGGCAAGCAGATAGACACACCCCCTAAAGAGCTTGAGCTTATTTTCCACCTTGCGAGCAATCCCAACAGAGTTTTCACCCGCGACCAGCTTCTTGACGAGGTTTGGGGCTTTGAGTACTACGGTGACAGCCGCACGGTTGACGTTCACGTTAAAAGACTTCGCGAAAAGTTAGAGGGCGTCTCGGATAAGTGGGAGCTTAAAACCGTTTGGGGTGTCGGCTATAAATTCGAAACGAAATAAAAGCTATGCCGAGCCTTAACAACAAAAAAGGAACGTTTTTCCTAAAATACTTTTTAACCCTTGCCGCAATAATACTCGTAAGCTTTTTAATTATCGGTATTGCCCTTATGGCGTTTGTCGCAACGTTTTTGCGCTCGCACACCTTAGACGAGCTTTCCGAAGACGCAAAAAGCGTTTCGAATATGACCGCGGAGCTTGTTACGTCTCAGGCGGCAAACCGCAACCCCGAGGGCGCCGCCATGATGCTTTACAAAACGCTTGACATTATGTCGGACTGTACAAGCAGTGATGTGTACATCTGCAACAAATACGGCACGGTAATAGCGTGTAAGGACGTTATGAAAAACACATTTGAGCTCACGGACAGCACCGTGTGCTCTTATCACGCGGAAATAACGATTTCCGAAGCCGTAGTTAAAAAGGTTGAAGACGGCGGCTACTGTGAGCTTTCAAAACTCGGCGGCACATATACAAAGCTTCACGCCGTGGCACTTGAGCCGATTTATTTAAACGACGAATTTTCGGGCTTCACCGTAACGGCATCGCCTGTTTCTGGCGAAATTATGGATTATTCCTCGAAAATTTTCACGATGTTTTTACTTGCCGCGTCTATTACACTTATAATAATGACCGTCGCGCTGTACTTTTTAACCGACAAGTTCACAAAGCCCATACGCCAGCTTGCGGCGGCAACGCGCTGTTATGCTTCGGGAGATTTTTCTTACAAAGTGCCCGAGCTTAACACAAGCGACGAATTGGCGGAGCTTATAACGGAATTCAACGCCATGGGCGTTTCGCTTTCAAAGCTTGAGGATTCGAGAAGAAGCTTTGTAGCAAATGTTTCTCACGAATTTAAAACACCCATGACCACAATCGGCGGCTTTATAAACGGAATTTTAGACGGCACCATACCGCCCGAAAAGCAGAATTATTATCTTGAAATTGTCGCTTCCGAGGTTAAGCGCCTTTCAAAAATGGTTAATATGATGCTGAACATATCTAAAATCGAAACGGGCAACATAGATATGAATGTCGAACAGTTCGATGCTTCGAATAAGCTTCTTTCAACGCTTCTCGGCTTTGAACAGCTAATAAGCAAAAAGAACATAGAAATATACGGTCTTGAGGATTTATCACCAGCACCCGTTCACGGCGACAGCGCCATGATAGATCAGGTTGTATATAACCTTATAGACAACGCCGTTAAATTCACAAACGAAAACGGAAAGATACTCGTAAACACCGCAACGGATAACAAATACTCGTATTTTTCAATAACAAACAGCGGCAAGGGTATTCCGAAGGATGACTTAAAGCGCGTGTTCGACCGCTTTTATAAGGTTGACGCTTCAAGAAGCACCGATGTAAAAAGCACCGGACTCGGTCTTTATCTCGTAAAAAGCATAATAGAGCTTCACGGCGGCACAATAACCGTTGACAGCGAAATCGACAGCTTTACGAGGTTTACGGTTAAGCTTCCGAAATAAACTGTTTAAATATGTTTTTTTAATGGTTATACTTTTTACATTATTTGTTCACAATATTGTGTTACCATACTAATCACAGAACGGTGTTTAGAAAAAAACGGGGATTTTCCCCGCACTGTTTACCGTAGTGAACGGAGGAAGAATATATGGATAATTTTAACAACTCTCAAAACACAAACGGGGAAAACAATTCTTTTAATACCTCCCCCAATCAAAACGGCTTTGCCGGGCAAAACAATACCTACGGCACAAGCCCCTCTCAAAACGATTACAAAAAAGAAAGCACCTCGGGGTATTCAACCTCACCTAATGCTTCTTTTTCGGAAAATCAAAACAGACAGAGCGCAAACGGCGGATTTTCTTCATACACAACCTCGCCGAATCAAGAGAATACTCAAGAGAGCAATCGGCAATACGGACAGCAGTACGGACAGCAAAGAAGACCTTATGACGCTTCGGGTGTAAACGGAAACGACAACGGCTTCGGCTCCCGTCAGTACGCGCAAACAAATTACGCTTCGCCGAACGCCGCGCCGAAAAAAAAGAACAACAAAAACACGGGCAAAACCGTTTTCGCGATTATTATCTGCCTTTGCATTATTGTAGCCTCCATAGGCATTGGAAGCGCCTTAATGTCCGACGACAACGACGTTACGAATGTAACACAGGGCGATTCGCAGAACAATTCCGCGGCAGTACCCGGCGTTGAACAGTCCCCCGTTTCCGCCTCGGAATATTCGGGCTCGGGCTCAATGACGGCAGAGCAGGTTTACGAAGCCGTTAAGAACATAAACGTAGGCATAGTTGTTTACTCCAATAACCAAAAAGCCGGTGAAGGCTCGGGTATTGTTGTCGGCGCGGACAGCACAAACACCTACACATATGTACTCACGGCAGCTCACGTTATCTCTTCCGATTACAGCGTTATTGTAAAATTCAACGACGAAACCGAAGTAGACGCCGAAATAGTCGGCTACGACACAAAAACGGATGTAGGCGTTCTCAGAGTTAAAAAGACGGGCTACAAGGGCGCAACCTTCGGTGATTCTTCAAAGCTTTCCGTTGGTCAAACGGTGTATGCCATAGGAAACCCCGGCGGCTCACAGTTCTTCGGCACGTTTACGGACGGTAAGGTAACCGCCATAGACAGACCCGTAACCACCTCCTCCACAAGCGCTTACGACCTTCCCTGCATTCAGCACAACGCCGCAATTAACCCCGGCAACTCCGGCGGTGCGCTTGTTAACGAATACGGTCAGGTAATCGGTCTTAACTCCTCGAAAATCGCAGATACGGATTACGAGGGTATGGGCTTCTCCGTTCCGATTAACACGGTTCTTTCGATTTACAACGACATTGTAAGCCACGGATACGTTACAAACAGACCTATGCTCGGCATAACCTACTACGCCGTATCCTCGGATTACACATATTCGGCAATTGCCTGGAGAAACAATCTCCCCTACGGCTCGGTTGTAATTAAAACAATTAACCAAAACAGTGACCTTGCAAACAAAAACGTACAGTCCGGCGATATTATCACGGCTGTTAACGGAACAAAGCTCGACACAACCGACATTTTGCTTGAAGCAATAGAGAAATCCTCTGTCGGCGATACCTTAACGCTTTCCATTTGCCGACTCAACAATAACGGCTCGGTTAACTCCACCTTCGACGTTAAAGTAACCCTCGTAGAAGACAAGGGCGACAACACCGTTGAAAACACCACCGAGCAGGGAACCGACAACTTCAGCAACTACTTCCCCTTCGGAAATTGACGTGATACGGTTCACGAGCGAAATAGCAGCTAAA
>CAZRXQ010000022.1:0-15338 GCA_964604065.1 uncultured Eubacteriales bacterium
GACACAATCTTCCCGTTATTCGTACATTTACATATGACGGTCACTTAACAGGCGCTAAGGAAAAAGCCGAGGCGGACGAGCTTTTCGCATCGGGACGCGCTTCCGTAGGCGAGCCCGAGGTTCTCGATTGCGGCAAATACGCCGGTATGACAACGCTTGAAGCGAGAAAGGCTATTCTTGCCGATCTTGAAGAAGGCGGCTACATTAAGGAAATCGAGCCCATTAAGCACGAGGTAGGTACTTGCTACCGTTGCCACAGTGACATTGAGCCGATGGTTTCCAAGCAGTGGTTTGTAAAAATGGAACCGCTCGCAAAGCCCGCTATTGAGGCTGTTGAAAAAGGCGAGACTGTTTTCGTTCCCGAAAGATACACAAAAACCTATATGAACTGGATGAAAAACACACGCGACTGGTGTATTTCACGTCAGCTTTGGTGGGGTCACAGAATTCCCGCTTGGTATTGTGCGGATTGCGGCGAGATGACTGTTTCGAAAACCGATATCACGTCCTGCCCCAAGTGCGGCAGTAATAATATCGAACAGGATCCCGACACTCTCGATACCTGGTTCTCCTCCGCATTGTGGCCGTTCTCAACACTCGGTTGGCCCGAAAATACAGAAGAGCTTAAGCATTATTATCCCACAAGCACGCTTGTAACAGGCTACGATATCATAGGCTTCTGGGTAAGCCGTATGATATTCTCCGCGCTTGAGTATATGGGTGAAGTTCCGTTTAATACCGTTTTAATTCACGGTCTTGTTCGTGATGCACAGGGTCGCAAGATGTCAAAGTCTCTCGGCAACGGTATTGACCCGCTTGAAATAATCGACACCTACGGTGCGGATGCGCTTCGTTTTGCGCTTGCAACGGGCAACAGCCCCGGAAACGATATGCGTTTCTCACCCGAAAAAATCGAATCAAGCAGAAACTTTGCCAACAAGCTTTGGAACGCCGCAAGATTTGTTCTTATGAATCTTCGTGAGGACGAGCCCGCGCCGCATATTCCCGAAAAGCTTGCGCTTGAGGATAAGTGGATTTTAAGCTCGTTTAACACGCTTGTTAAAGAGGTTACGGAAAATCTCGAAAAGTTTGAGCTCGGCATTGCCGTACAAAAGCTTTACGACTTTATTTGGGATGTTTTCTGCGACTGGTACATAGAAATTTGTAAAATCAGACTTTTCTCCGATAACGAGGAAGTTAAAAACGGCGCAAGAGAGGTTCTTGTATTTGTTCTTTCAAATACCTTAAAGCTTCTTCATCCGTTTATGCCGTTTATTACAGAGGAAATTTGGCAAACACTTCCGCACGACGGCGAAAGCATAATGATTTCCGACTGGCCCGTATTTGACAGCGCTCTTGATTTCTCTTCGGATGAAGCCGAAATGGAAAAGATTATGACCGCTGTAAGAGCTATAAGAAACCGCCGTGCCGAAATGAACGTACCGCCGTCAAGAAAGGCTCAGCTTTTCATCTGTGCGGATAATACGGGAGTTTTCGAAGAGGGTGCAAAGTTCTTCCAAAAGTTAGCGTATGCCTCGGAAATCGCCGTAAGTGCAAATGAAGCCGATTTCAATCTCGATAAAACCGTTTGCGTTGTAACAGAGGATGCTAAGATTTACATCCCGATGAACGAGCTTATTGACTTTGAAGCGGAAAAAGCGAGACTTACAAAAGAGCTTGAAGCCGTTAAAAAGGATCTTCAGTTCGTTGAAAATAAATTGAACAACGAAGGCTTTATGGCAAAAGCTCCGCAAAAGGTTGTTGAAGCTCAGCGCGAGGCTCAGGCAAAATATCTTGCAAAGCTTAAAATGATTGAAGAGAGCATTGAAAAATTAAAATGACCTACGAAAAAGCGCTGAATTATATTCATTCACTTTCAAAATTCGGTATCCATCCGGGGCTTTCCCGGATGGATAGCCTTTTGAAAAAATTAGGCAACCCTCACAAAGGGTTAAAATATATTCACATAGCCGGAACAAACGGCAAGGGCTCGGTTTCGACGGCAATGTCAAATATTTTGATTGAAAGCGGACTTAATGTCGGGCTTTACACTTCGCCATTTGTTACGGATTTTCTTGAAAGAATACAGTTTAACGACAATTTTGTAAAGAGAGATATTTTTTGCGATGCCGTTGAAAAGGTTAAAAATGCCGTAGATGAATTGAACGAAGACGGCGTTGTAATCACCGAATTCGAGGCTCTTACAGCAGCCGCATTCATTTGCTTTAATAAGCTTTCGTGTGATGTTGCGGTTCTTGAGGTAGGGCTCGGCGGAAGGCTTGACGCTACGAATGTTATTGATACGCCGCTTGTAAACATTATTACCTCGCTCTCTCTTGATCACACCGCAATTTTAGGCGATACAATAGAAAAAATTGCCGCAGAAAAATGCGGTACGATAAAAAAGGGCGGAACGACGGTGCTTTCGTGCAATCAAGCTAAAGGTGCTCTTGACACCGTTAAAAAATTCGCCGAAGATAAAGAAAATGTTCTCATAATCCCCGAAAGAAACGATGCTTCGGTTATTTCTTACGATATAAAAGGAACTCAATTTACATATAAGGGAAACGACTATTTTATAAAAATGCCCGGACTTCATCAGGTGGTTAATATGATGTCCTGCATTGAAGCCTCGCGTGTATTAATCGGCAAGGGCTTTTACATTACCGAGGAGAATATTAAGGACGGAATTTCCGAAACCGTGCTTCCGGCGCGCTGTGAAATAATCTGTGAAAGTCCGCTTGTAATTCTTGACGGCGGGCACAATGAAGACGGCGCAAAGGCATTTTACGATATGCTTTGTAAATCTGTCGGGAATGAGAAAATCACCGTAGTGGGCGGTATGATGAAGGACAAGAGCGTTGAAAAATCGCTTGCGCCTCTTATGAAAAAGTCCGAGACCTTTTATGCGGTAACTCCCGAGAACCCGCGTTCCATGAAAGCTGATGAGCTTTTGGTAATCGCAAAAAAATACTGTGACAGTGTATTTGCCGTCCCTTCTCCGAAAGAAGCGGTAAAGCTTGCCGTTTCACGACTTAAAAAAGAGGATGTTCTTTGCGTTGTCGGCTCACTTTACCTTGCGGGTGAGGTCAGAAGCGTTTTGATTGACGAATGTAAAAACCGTAATTTTTCTTGAAATAAGCTTAAAATTATGGTATTATTTTATTAGAAAACAGGAAAACCGAGGTGTTTATATGTCAGGGTTTGATGCATTTGCGGGCGGCATTGTTTACGGCGGGCTTAGAAATATGCTCGAAATAAAGATACTTGTTTGCTATCTTCTCGATAAAGTAAAAGAGCCCATGTCCAGAAAGCAGATGTGCGATTGCTTGCAGGATACTGGACTTGTGAATTATTTTGATTTGAATACCGCCATTGACGAGCTTCTTTCATCTAAAATGATTTGCGAGGTCGATTACCTCGGCGAGAAGTGCCTTTCCGTAACCGAAGCCGGCAAAACTAACTCCAAGGAGCTTGAAACCGTTTTGACACATACGACGCGTGAACGCTCCGTAAAGGCGGCGCTGAAGCTTCTTGCAAGAGCGCGTGCAGAGCGCGAAACTACCGTTAAAATAGAAAAAACAAAATCAGGCTACAATGTAACGTTTATTATAGATGCCCTGGGTGAAGAAATGATGAGTCTTTCCCTTTACGTTGCCGATATTTTGCAGGCGGAGCAGGTAAAGGAAGCGTTTTTAAGCGACCCCGCGGGTATTTATACCTTAATAATCGACAAGCTTACCGGTGAGATATAAGCAGAATTTAATATTTAATAAAGCAAAGCCCCACGGTCAGTAAAGACTGTAGGGCTTGTTTCTTTATTCAAGTGAAATTGTGATATTACTAAGCGGATACGACACGCAGGTGTGAATAATTCCGTTTGTGATATCGCTTTTTTTGCGGTGCTCCGTAAGCTTCGGAATGTGTACATTACCCTTAAGAAGCTTTGCGCGACATTTTCCGCATTCTCCCGTTTTGCAACAGGCGTGCGTTTCTATTCCTTCGCGCTCAAGTGCGAGAAGAAGCGGCTCGTCCGAGCGGCAGGGCAGGGAATGAACTTCGCCGTTTTTAATAACCTTGCAAAGGAAAACCTTGCCACGGCTGTTTTCGGGGAAATTCGTTAAGAGCATTTTTTCGTCTTTAAGCCCCGCACTGCCGAAGCGCACAAATTTTTTCTCTATCCTCAAGGAAGAAATGTGCGGTGCGGTTTGCGTGTAAAGCTTCGAAGAGCCGTTAACGAATATGCTGAACCGCTTGCTTTCGGGCGCATATTTTTCAATAAGCGCTTTTGTTATAAAGCCGCGCTCGCACTTGTCCACCTTTTCGTCGCTGAAAACAAATACAGGCTTGAATTTATCGGTCTTTTCGGACAGTGATATAAGCTCGTCCATAAACACGGCTTCGTTTTTCTTGCGGCAACCGTAAATAAGTGTAAGGTTAATATCGAGGATACCGTCGCAAACGGCGTTTGCCATTGAATAAAACGCACCCGCACCCATATCGTCGGTTATACCGATAATATTCTTTTCGTCTCTTATGGGCGTGTAGCAAAATGTTCCTTCGGGCGCACCGCAAACAAGCTGTGTGCCTTTTTGCCAATTATCGAATATAAAAGCTGTCGTCTCGTCGAAGGGAAGCTTTTTTACGCATATCAAATATTCGTCGCGAACGGAGTCAAGAGGCGAGGAGCATATCGTAAAGGCTTCAGTCGAAAGCGAGCTTCCGTTTTTGATTTTAACTGGAAGGTACTGTCCCGGCTTAAAATACGCAAGCGAAGCCGTACCCTTAGATGCATCCGGCTCTAATACGAAAAGCTTTAAATCACCTGCAAGCTGAAGTGTGTTTTTGATTTTTAAGTGCTGTAAGGTAGGGTGAAGAAGCGCCGCATTCGAGTTTACGGCGTAATTAACGGGCTTCGGCTCTGTAGGCGCTTCGCTGATTACGCCCTTTCTGTAAGAAGCAATGCCCGTAAAAGCCGCAACATCCTTAAAGGAAGAGCGAATTACTGTTTTTTCTTTCATACGGCATCCTCCTTTGGCTTTTGCGTGTCTGAATTCGAAGCGCTTTTTCCGTCACCGAAAATCGAATAATAGGCATTTCTTCCGGAAGCTATACACGCGTGAACTCCGGAAAGCTGAGTGCCCCAGCCTCCGCAAAATACAGGACCGTTTGAATTAAAGTCCGATTTTTCGGTGGAAAGCCTTGAAATAAGACTGTTATAGGAATCGCTTTTAAAGCCCAAAACCGTACCCTGCGGAGAAGAAAGATATCTTGCGAAAGTAAGTGGCGTAGATACCTCAAGCTCTTCAATATTATCGCGAATAATGTTACCGGTTGCGTTTTCGTAAAGCGAAATAAGCTTAGCGGCAAGCGCTTCTTTTTTCGAGAAGTATTCCTCGGCTTCAACATTTCCCCAGGCGTTATCCGTGTAAAAAGCGGTCAGTGTCAGTATGCACGTCCCTTGGGCGCTTTTCCCGGGTATAACAGTATTCGGACAAACGGCAATAAGCGTATTGTTCGAATCAATCGAGCGCATAAGCTTACTTTGCTTTTGGGTATTTGCGGTTTCCGTAATATATACAGAATAATCCTTAATACCGAGCTCCTCCGGCGAACGGTTGAGTCCCAAATAAACACAGGCGGCTCTTGCGCCGAAGGTTGAAGCGTTGACTCGCTTAATTTCGGCATCGCTTACATTCTGCCGCTTAATCATCTTCGTGTACGCGGTGTAAGGCGAAGAGTTACATATTATATTATTTCCGAAAAGCTTTTCGCCGTTTTTGAGCAAAACTGCGTCGGCTTTGTTATTTTCAAATAAAATTCTTTCAACAGGGGAGTTACAGCGAATTTCTCCGCCGTTTTCCTCTATTACCTCCGATAATGCAACGGCGATTTCATATCCGCCGTTTTTCGGGATTTGCGCGCCTTGTGTAATAAAGGTATACATAAAAAGCGCATATTGAGAAAAGGAAAGCTCGGACGTATCAACACAGTAATACATCCACAAACCGTTTAAAATATCGCGTGCTTTAGCCGGTATTAAAAGGCGTTCGAATACTTCATCTACGGAATACGAAGCTGTACGAACAAAATTTCCGTACGTTTTCTTTAATTCCTTGAAGCTTTTTGTATTCAATTCACCGTCAAGCTTCGCTATAAAAGATAATCCTTCGTATACTTCGCGGAATAGCGAAAAAAGCTTTTCAACGGAGCGCCTGCTTCCGGGAACGTATTTTTCAACTGCCGCGACAAAAGCCTCTTCGCCGAAGGGCAGAACGGCATCTGTAATTTTTCCGTCATCGGAGCGCGTAATAATGCGGTAGCTTTCGTTTAAGTCAAACCAGTGAATCCTCGTGGAGATACCCAAGTCATCGAATATCTGCTTGATATCACCGTTTTTGTGCGTTGCACCTATAATCGCACGTACACCTACATCAAATTCAAAGCGACCTCTTGTAAAATCGGAAAGAGCGCCGCCGACGGAATCGTTTTTTTCCAAAAGAAGGACTTTTTTGCCTTCTTTTGCAGCACAGGCTGCGGCAGTTAAACCGCCGCAGCCGCCGCCTATAACAATTAAGTCATAGTTAGTAGTCATTGCAAAATCCTTTGATTACTGAATTTCGGAAAGCTTAACGGGTCTGTGCTCGGCAACACTCTTCTTTGCGGCAAGACCGATTTTAACAGACTGAAGACCCGCGTGAATACCAACGGGAACTTCTGTGTTGTTCTCGCAGGCATCAACGAACTGACGCATTTCTTCAGAGAAAGAGCCCATATATCTCTCAAGGAAGAAGAAGAGGGGCTTTTCGCCTGTAACGCCGTTAGCGTCGGCAACAACGGCAGATGAAAGAGTATCGTTAGATGTTGCAACCATACCCTTTGAGCCAAAGAGCTCTGCTCTCTGGTCATAGCCGTAAGCGGCTCTTCTGGAGTTGTCGATAACGGCAAGTGCACCGTTAGCCATTTTCATTGTGATTATAGCCGTATCAACGTCGCCCTGCTCGCCGATAGCGGGATCAACGAGAACTGCGGAGTTAACATAAACCTCTTCAACATCGCTGTTTGTAAGGAATGTAGCCATATCAAAATCGTGAATGGTCATATCAAGGAAGATACCGCCCGATACTTTAATATATGCCGGGTTCGGCGGCTCGGGGTCGCGGGAGGTAATTTTAAGGATGTGTGCATCACCGATTCTGCCGTCATCATAAGCCTTGCGGATAGCGGCAAAGTTGTGGTCAAAACGACGGTTGAAGCCAACCTGGAATTTAACCTCGGGGTGAGCCTTAAGAGCATCTGCAACAGCTTCGATTTTTGCTATTGAGTGATCAACGGGCTTTTCGCAGAATACGTGCTTGCCGGCGTTGATAGCTTCGATTGAAATGGAAGCGTGAGTGTCGGTTGAGGAGCAAACGAGAACTGCGTCGATGTCCTTGTCTTCGATGATTTTCTTGTAGTCGGTGTAGATGTTCTTAACGCCGAAGCCCTCAATAAAAGCCTTTGTTTCGTCATTCATATAGGGGTCTGCTACTGCTGTAACAACAGCGTTTTTAACGTGATAGGAAATAGACTCAAGATGAACCTTTCCTATTCTGCCTGCACCGATAATACCGATTTTAAGCATATTTATCACCTTTCAAATTATAATTTGTTTTGATTATATAGTTCCGTCCCAGGTGGAAACCTCGGTCTTTTTCATTTCCTCTTCGTCAAACCAACGTGTGGTTACGCACTTGCTTTCGGTGAAGAAGCGGTAAGCATCCTTGCCGAGGCAGTGAAGATCGCCGAAGAAGGAATCCTTGTGACCTGCGAATGGGAAGAAGCCGATCGGAACGGGAATACCAACGTTAACGCCTACCATACCGCCGTCTGTATGACGTGTGAATTCTCTTGCATAGTAGCCGTTCTGCGTGAAGATAACAGAACCGTTTGCATAGGGGTTGGCGTTCATAACGGCAAGACCCTCGTTAAAGTCCTTAACACGCTTAATGCAAAGTACGGGAGCAAAAACCTCGTCTGTGCCGATTGTCATTTCGGGTGTAACATAATCGAATACCGTAGGTCCTACATAATATCCGCCTTCAAAGCCCTCAACCTTAACGTTTCTGCCGTCAAGAACAAGCTTTGCGCCCTCGTTAACACCTTTTTCAATGTCGGCGATAACCTCGTCATAGTGCTTTTTGTAGGTGATCGGTCCGAGCTTTGAGGCCTTGTCGTAGGCAGGTCCTACCTTAATAGCGGAAGCCTGCTTAACAAGCTCTGCAACAAACTTATCGGCAATGCTTTCTTCAACAACGCAAACCGAGAGAGCCATACAACGCTGACCTGCGCAACCGAATGCGGAGTTAATAACACCGGCAACGGTACGCTCAATGGGTGTATCGGCAAGAACGAGCGCGTGGTTCTTTGCCTGGCAAAGTGCCTGAACGCGCTTGCCTGCACGGGCAGCTCTTTCGTAAATCAATTTTCCTACGGGTGTTGAACCGACGAATGTGATACCCTTAATGTCGGGGTGATCGAGAAGAGTGTTGATTTCGTTTCTTGAGCAGGTGATTACGTTAACAACGCCGTCGGGCATACCCGCTTCCTTGTAAAGCTCGGCAATTCTCAAAGCCGTTCTGGGAGTGAGCGATGCTGCCTTTAAAACGATTGTGTTACCGCAGGCAACGCAAGTGGGAGTCATCCAGCCGAAGGGAATCATTGCGGGAAAGTTAACGGGAACAATACCTGCGAAAACGCCCATGGGCTCACGGTATTTAACAGTGTCGTAGCCCTTGGAAGCATCCATAATGCTTTCGCCCATCATAAGAGAGGGAACTTGTGTAGCGAGCTCCGTGCCTTCCTTAGCTTTAAGAACGTCGCCTTCGGCTTCTGCCCAAACCTTACCGTTTTCTTCGGCAACGATTTGCGTAAGCTCTTCCATATGCTCAATAAGAAGCTCTCTTACCTTGTAAAGTATCTGAGAACGCTTTATAGCGGGGGTTGAGCTCCAGCCGGGATAAGCGGCTTTTGCGGCTTCAACAGCTTCGAGAACCTCTTCGTTTGTGCAGCAGGGGGCATAGCCCGTTATTTCGCCTGTGCTCGGGTTATGAAGGTCGTACCATTTGTCGGTTTTCGACTCAACAAATTTACCGTTGCAAAAATATTTAAGTTTTTCAACTGCCATAGTAATTAATTCGCCTTTCTGTCTTATAATCCTGCCTTTTCGGCAATGTATTTTCTTGCCTTAACGGCATATTCAAACGGATTCGCAACAGCGGGATCCTGCTCTGCTTCAACAAGAACATAGCCTTCGTAATTGTTTTCGGAAAGCACGTTGAAGATAGGCTCAAAGTCAATAGCGCCGTCACCGGGAACGGTGAATGTGCCGAGTCTTACACCCTGCAAGAAGCTTAAGTGCTCCGCTTTAACCTTTGCAACCATTTCGGGACGAATGTCTTTAAGGTGAACGTGCTTAATGCGGTTTATGTATTTCTTGAGAACATACATATAATCCTCACCGCAATATGCAAGGTGACCGGAGTCGAAAAGAAGATTGAAAAGCTCGGGATCTGTGTTTTCCATAAGTCTGTCGATTTCGGCGGCAGTCTGAACAACCGTACCCATATGATGGTGAAAGGTGAGTGTAATACCCATATCCTTCGCAACCTTGCCGAGCTTGTTAAGACCGGTGCAAAGCATATCCCACTCTTTGTCGTTCATAACGTACTTGTCTTCGAAAATGGAAAGGTCAGTACCCTGAATGGAGTGTCCCTGCTCGGAAACGCCTACAACCTTGGCGCCCATCTCTTTTAAGAAGGTGATGTGCTTAATGAATTCCTTTTCGGTTTCCTCGTAAGGCTTTGTTGTAAGGAAGGTCGAGAACCACGCGTTGCAAATCTGCATTCCGCGAATGTCGAGCGCTTTCTTTAAAACCTTGGGGTCTTTGGGGTACTTGTTGCCGATTTCACAACCCGTGAAGCCCGCAAGTGCCATTTCGGAAACGCACTGTTCAAAAGTGTTTTCAGCACCGAGATCCGGCATATCGTCATTTGTCCAGGCGATAGGTGCAATGCCGAGTTTTACTTTGTTTTTATCAAGCATCAGAATTTCCTCGCTTTTCTAAGATTTTCTTCTTTATTCTCAAAAGCGGCGTTTACCGCTTTATTTGATGATGTTGAGGCAATGCCTACGTGCCACCATGCGCCGTAGCCGTCGGTCATGGTTTTGGGTAATACCTTAATGTCAATAAGAGTCGAAACGGTCTGCTTCTTCGCATCCTCAAGAGCGGCTTTGAGCTCGTCGAGAGTTTTTACGGAGTAGGTTTTAACACCGTAGCCCGAAGCGCATTTTGCAAAGTCTATGTGCATAAGGTCGCCCAAAAGGTCACCGTTTTCGTCACGCTTTCTGAATTCCGTGGCAAGGTTTCCTATACCGTTTGACATTTCGAGGTTGTTAATGCAACCGAAGCCGGAGTTGTCAAACAAAAGCACGTTGATTTTTTTGCCTTCCTGAACGGAGGTTACAAGCTCACTGTGAAGCATAAGGTAACTGCCGTCACCGCAGAAGGCGTAAACCTCCTTGTCGGGAGAGGCAAGCTTCGAACCGAAAGCACCTGCGATTTCGTATCCCATACAGGAGTAGCCGTATTCCATATTGTAGGAATAAAGGCTGTCGGTTGTCCACATTCTCTGCATACATCCGGGAAGCGAGCCTGCGGCGGCAACTGCAACGGCATCGGGAGCGATTGTATTTCTTATGAGTGCAACAGCCGCTGTCTGAGTAATGGAAGAACCGGTCATTTCAACGAATTCGGGAATGGACTTCTCGTATCTCGCTTTTATAAGCGGTTCGAAATCTTTGTCGGAATATGAATAAGCGGCAAGCTTTTTCATTTCCTCGTCCCAGGCATTTTTGGCATTGGTAATTTCATTTGTATAAGCTGTTTTGTAGTCGCCCAAGGCTTTGTCAAGCTCAAGAAGTGCAAGCTTTGCGTCGGCAACGAGCTTTACAGCGCCGAGCTTATATGCATCGAATCTGTCGGTATTAATCGTAACGAACTTCGCGTCGCTCTTGAAAAGAGATTTTGAAGCCGTTGTGAAATCCGAAAAGCGAGTGCCTACGCCGATTATAAGGTCGGCGTCTTTGGCGATTACATTTGCGCTGAGATTGCCCGTAACACCTACACCGCCGAGATTTAAAGGATGTGAGGAATGAACGGAGGATTTTCCGCTTTGGGTTTCCGCAAAGGGGATGTTGTGCGCTTCGCAGAAGCTTTCAACGGCACTTCCCGCTTCGGAATATCTTACACCGCCGCCCGCGATAAGAAGGGGCTTTTTCGAAGCGAGAATTAAATTCGCAATGTCCGAAAGCTCTTCTGCAGAGGGAACGATTCTTGTGATTCTGTGAACCTTTTTTTCAAAGAAATAATCGGGATAATCGTAGCTTTCGCCTTCGACATCCTGCGGAAGACAGATGCATACCGCGCCCGCGTTTGCGGTATCCGTTAAAGCGCGCATGGCATTTGTCATAGCTGACATAAGCTGCTCGGGGCGAACTATTCTGTCCCAATAACGGCAAACGGGCTTATAGGCATCGTTTGTTGTTACGGAAAGGGAATAGGGCTGCTCAAACTGCTGTAATACGGGGTCGGGCTGACGGCTTGCAAACGTATCCGCGGGGAACAGTAAAAGCGGAATATTGTTAACAGTTGCCGTTGCGGCGGCTGTTATCATATTCGCCGCTCCCGGTCCGATTGAAGATGAGCAGGCAATTATTTTGCGCCTGTTGTTCTGCTTTGCGAAAGCAGTTGCGGCGTGCGCCATACCTTGCTCGTTTTTGCCCTGATAAACTCTCAGAGAGCCCTTGTCTTCATCGAGAGCCTGACCGAGTCCGCAAACGATTCCGTGACCGAAAATCGTAAAAATGCCGTCAACGAACTTCGTTTCTTTTCCGTCGAAGCTTACGTACTGGTTGTCGAGAAATTTAACAAGAGCCTGAGCTGTTGTCATAATAGGCATCTATAATCACTCCTAATTAATTTTCGTGTGTGAGCCATTCGTGCTCATCCGCATAAAAACGCGAGGTTTTGTACCACGGATCGTTTTCGAGATGGCGAACCATCCAAACATAGCACATTTCATAACCGGGTGCGGTAACCTGCTGGTGATCATTACCGTCTGTTATAAACGCGGCAGAGCCGTCCGTGCTCTTAAAGGTATTGTCGCCGATAAAGCACGCACCGAAGCCCTGGGGCTTGTCAAACTGATAATAATAAACCTCGGGCTGGGGATGGTGATGCGGCGGATAGCTTGACCATTTGCCGGGCTGATTGAAAACCTCGCCCAAAACCATATTGGAGTAGGGGGCATTGTCATAATCGAAAACGGTTGAGCAGATTCTGTGACCTGTGCCGCCCCACTGACCCTTACCGAATTCCTGATAAAGAACCTTATCGGGAGTGTAGAAAACGGGTTCAAACTCATTGGAGTTTTCCGTCTGCTGAACGAGAACCTCGCTTTCCTCGTTTGCAACAAGCTTAACCTCAACGCCCTTCGGAACGTGAAGGCAATACGGAGTCTTTTCAAACGGATTTTTCCGTTTCATATTTTCGGTTCTGTTTTCCCAGGAAATATCGACATTTCCCTTTAACATTAAAAATGCAGTTTCGCAATTTTCATCGAGAACCGAGAGGCTTTCGCCGACCTTGAATTTTTTCACGAAAATCGTCATAAGCATATCGGGATTTTTTTCGCCGATTTTAGAGAGAAGCTTAACGCCGTTTTCGTCGAATTTAGGATATTCGAACATTAATTTATCCTTTCCGACACCGTTTTCGGTATCTTAAATATTTGTTTTATCATCTGTAAGCGAGCCGCTTGCACTTATGGGAACAGCCTCGCCGAGGTATGTGGGTTCGGGCTTTACAATGCACCAAAGAACGTCTTTAGTGCGGGCAAGTGCCTCGCGTGCGTTATTGCCGAGCTTCACGGGGAGAGAGTAATGAAGCTTTTCGGCATCGACGCCGTACGCTTCGAGACCGAGCTTTCTCGCATCGTAAATCGCTCTGTAAAGGTGGTATTTTTGAGTGATGACAATTACGGAATCAACTTCAAAAACCTCTTTTGCGCGGTACATAGATTCATATGTGGAAAAGCCGGCGTGATCCATAAAAATGCAGTCACCGGGAACATCCTGTTCTTTTGCATAGCTTTTCATTACATTCACTTCGTCGTAGTCCGTGTTACCGTGGTCGCCGCTCATAAGAATTCTGTTTGTAGCGCCGCTGTTAAAAACCTCTACACCCGCATTTATGCGTTCTCTTAACATAGGGGTAGGGGAGCCGTTCTTTACGCCTGCGCCCAAAACAAGCGCACAGTCAACATTCATAAGGGAAGCTTCTTCCGCCGTAATGATATAGCGCGAGGAATATGCGCACATATAAATATTCGCAATAAGCGGAACGGAAACACCGAGGAATACGAGCACGAAAAATGCGGCAATAATGCGCTTTGAAATTTTTCGCGGACCTAAAAACGAAGAAATTCTTCGTGCGAGGCGTCTCTTTTTCAATAGACCTTTAGGCTTCATAATTTCAGCCTCTCGCGATCATTTCACCGTATTCTTCTTTTTCTTTCTTAATGAATTCCTTAACGGCATCTGCTGAGGGCATATCCTGAGAGCAGGCGTGACTTGCCACGAGCATTGCCGCCGAAGCACTGCCGAACTCAAGGCAATCCCAAATGTCCCAGCCCTCGAAAAGACCGTACAGGAATGCGGAAGCATAGCCGTCGCCGCCGCCGAAGGATTTAAGAAGCTTTACGGGGAAGGGCTTGATGTTGTAGCTTTCGCCGTCGTTTGTGTAGGCGGTAGAGCCCTCTTTACCGTGCTTTATAATAACGATTTTAGCGCATTCGCCGTGCCAATGTGCGGCGCTTGCTTTATCTGTGCCGTCAAGTCCGAGGAATTTCTCGGTAAGGTCAAACTCTTCGCGAGAGCCGAGGATTATATCGGCGTTTTTCGCAACGAGAGAATAGTAAATTGCGATTTCGTCCGAGGACTTCCAGTTGTAGGGGCGGTAGTCGATATCGAAAATAACGGGAACACTGTTCTTCTTTGCGAGCATAACGGCTTTAAGAGCGGCTTCTCTCGAAGGGCTTTCGCAAAGAGCCGTACCTGAAATAAGAAGTGCGCCTGCATTGTTGATATATTCCTCGTCAATGTCGTCGGTTGAAAGCTTTAAGTCGGCAGCATCGTTTCTGTACATAAGAATGGAGCTTTCCGTTTCGGAACGAATCTCCGTAAAGGTAAGACCGATTTTTTCGCCGTTTTTGCATCTTGTTATGTGAGAGCAGTCAATGCCTTCGTTTTTAAAGAAGTTTTCAACGAAGGTGCCTAACTCATCATCGGAAACCTTTGCGAAAAATCCGCACTTTTTGCCGAGACGCGAAAGACCTACCGCAATGTTTGCGGGAGAACCGCCGAGGTATCTTTTGAAGGTAGTGCTCTCCGAAAGCGGGCAGTAATAATCGGTCGGGTTAAAATCGACTGCAACACGACCTAAAAGTACAAGGTCGTATTTCTTGTTTTTATCGAATTCGATGTATTTCATTTTCAACACTCCGTATGTTTAATCACACAAAACCGGAAGATTTTGTGTCTACCGATAAATTTTACTACATTTCAATTTATATTGCAATAATTATTACAATAATTTTATATAAAAATTTTTCATTATTAAGTTGTAACTTTTAACGAAATATGGTAAGATAGTAGAAAAAATCGGAGGTATATAATATGCTCTACTATGTAATGCTCGGCTTAGGCGTAATCAGCACCGTTTTGTTTCTTTCGAAAAGAGACACCGAAGTACCGCTTTATGTTGCGGTTTTAAAAGGCGTAACAAGCATTTTCTTTATCGCAACGGCGTTTGCGGCGTTTATTGAGAACGACGAATGCACAAAGCGTTTCGCGTTTCTTGTTATTCTCGCGGGCATTTTCGGCGCAATGGGCGATATCGCACTCGACCTTAAGTACGTTTTCTCGCAAAAAAGCGACGAATGGCTTCTAATCGGCTTCACGAGCTTTCTTATAGGTCATGTGTGCTATGCCTCCTCAATGATACTTAACTTCAAATTTGCATGGTATCAATACCTGCTTTCGTTTGTCGGTGCGGGCTTCTTTGCCGTTTTAGCCGCAACAACGGAAAACATATTGAAGGTAAAGTACGGCAAATTCAAAAAAATCACCGTTCTTTATATTGGCACTCTCGGACTTTCGATAAGCCTTGCCTTTACAAGTATGATATACACGGGCTTCTCGCTGTTTTCCGTAATGCTGTTTGTCGGTATGATTCTTTT
>CAZRXQ010000023.1:0-15254 GCA_964604065.1 uncultured Eubacteriales bacterium
CCTTAAGAGAGCCTTATGCCGTATGGTTTCAGGGCGGACTTAATTTCCACAGTGCGAAAATAGGCATTTTGCTTGCGCTTAAAAAGGTTCTTGAGTGCGACTGAGTGCGACCGACGAATGGAATATGCCGTTATGTGCGCTTTCGGCATTTTGCGCTTTAATCCGCTTACAAGACGAAAGCCTTATCGGTCTAACCGAGTATTTTGGAAAAATATATATTTTCCGATATTTCTTTAAAAATCGGTGCATCGTCGAAGCTTCCCGATGCACCGTCTTCTTTTAAAATGCAGACGGTGTATTCGGGGTTTTCATACGGAAAAAAGCCGACAAACCAAGTGTTGTAAATTGCCCTTCCGTTTTCGTCTGTTTGCCCCGTTTCGGCAGTTGCGGTTTTTCCGCAGGAGTTAAAGTATTCGCTTTTACCTCTTGTGCCCGTGCCTTCTGTCATTACCGTATGAAGGTACTTATTTATTATCTTCGCTGTTTCGGGCTTTACGGCTTCGTATTCGTTTGAAGCATACGTGAATTCGCTGTAGCTTCCGTCTTTATTAACCGTTCCTTTAACGAGAGTAGGAGTAATATAATTTCCGCCTCTTGCAAAGGCGTTGTAGCAGCAGGCAAGCTGAAGGGGAGTTGCCGTAAGACTTCCCTGACCGAAGCCGAAATTTCCGAGAGCGGCTTCACTGTCAAGCTCACTTAATGCGGGAACAGTGCCGCCCGAAGCGGTAATTCCCGAAAGCTCGGTTTTTTCCCCGAAGCCGAGAGAATGAGTATACTTTAAAAGCTCTTCTCTTCCGACTTCTGTTGCAAGCTCTATAAAGTAAGGGTTACAGGAAACGGAAAGTGCGCCTTCGAGATCTAATTTTCCGTGACCTTTTTTGTTGTTGCAAAAAAACGTAACGCCGCTTTTTTCGGTACTGCCACTGCAGGTAAAGCTTTCCTTGTCTATGTTATTTTCAATCGATGCTGCCGCCGTAACGACCTTGAAAACAGAGCCTACGCTGTAGGCGGAAAAAGCCCTGTTAATAAAAGGTGAGTCTGTATCGTCAAAGCTCTCCTCGGGACTGCTTTGATTGTAAAACGGCAGTGAAACCGATGCCGATATTTCACCTGTTTTTACATTTAAAACAACTGCCGCGCCTTTTTTAATGCCACCGTTAATAAGTGCGGCTTCGGTGATTTTTTGTATATCCTCGTCGATAGTAAGAACAACGCCCTCGGGACTGCCGAAACTGATGTCTCTTATTTCAATCGGTTCACTTGTTAAAACTCTTCCTAAGGCATCTGTTTTATATACAGCACAAAGCGTTCCCGACGCCTCGCTTAATATGTCGTTGTACGCTTTTTCAATACCGCACATACCGTTGCCCTCGGAATTTGTGTACCCTATAATCTGGCAAAGGCTTTTTGTTGTATATCTTTTGATTATTGATGTATTTAAAACGTCGTCGCTGTTTTTTACTGCGTTTTCCGGAGCTTTCCCTATATAGAGCTCTCCCGTTTTTAAAACGGTGTGAATCTCGTCTGCATTTTCAAGCCCGCTTGTTTCGGTTAAGCCCTTTGCGGTCGGCTTAACGATGATATAGTTTTCCGTTTCGCCGTTTACGAGCTTTTTAAAATTCCTGTCGTAAATAACTCCGCGTGTATTCGCTATTTCTTTTGACCTTGTACTGCTGTTTAGCGAAGCGTAAATACTGTTTGCGGACGATATTTTATAAAGCTTTCCGCCGATACCCGTGAAGAGGAACGCGAAAAGAAGCGATAAGGATATTATTCTTTTTTTGATTTTTGTCACTGCCTTTTTTCTTTTTATTATTGACCGATAAGGGTTAATATATTATAATAAGCTGTTGGAATATATTAATTTCGGTGATTTATTATGGATGAACGTTTTTCAAGAACCGAAAGGCTTTTGGGTAAAGAAAAAACTGAAAAGCTCAAAAATTCGAGAGTTATCGTTTTCGGGCTCGGAGGCGTCGGCGGTGCGTGCGTCGAAGCGCTTGCCAGAAGCGGCATCGGCGTACTCGGCATTGTTGATAAGGATGTTGTTGACATTACAAATATAAACAGACAGCTTATTGCCACCTCCGATACGGTCGGTATGAAAAAAACTCTTGCCGCCGAAGAGCGTATGCTTTCTATTAACCCCTACTTGAAGGTGAATAAATACGATGTGTTTTATTTACCCGAAACCGCAGACAGTATTGATTTGGAAAATTACGATTACATAGTCGATGCCATAGACAATGTTTCGGCAAAGCTTCATTTGTGCAAAAGAGCAAAAGAGCTTGGTATTCCCATAATATCCTGTATGGGAACGGGCAATAAGCTTCATCCCGAGATGCTTGAAATTGCCGATATTTCAAAAACAAGTGTTTGTCCCTTGGCTCGTGTTATGAGGCGTGAGCTCAAGAATGCCGGGATTTATCACTTGAATGTTGTATATTCAAAGGAAGAGCCTGTTTCGAATATGGGGCGCGTTCCCGCTTCGTGTTCGTTTACGCCGCCGGTTGCGGGGTATCTTATGGCTTCTAAGGTTATTAACGATATTATTTCAGAATAGAGGGAAATTTTATGAATTTTACACCGTGTGAAAAAAACGGCGCAGTTGAAGGCTTTGTGCTTGTTAAGTCGTGCGACAAAAAGAATGCGAAAAACGGCACATTTTATCTTGATGCCGTTATAGCCGACAAGGAAAGCGAAATGGTTGCCAAGCTTTGGGATTTTAAGGAAGAGATTATGCAGGTTCCGCAGGCAAATACTCTTTTAAAAATTCGCGGAGTTATACAGCAGTATAACGGAAACGACCAGTTTATAATTCAAAGAATGCGCCCCGTGTGCGATAACGATAATGTTAAAATTACCGACTTTGTAAAAGCAAGCGATTATTCGGGTGAGAATATGTACAGTGCGCTTGTTGCACTTGCATCCGCCTTTGAAAACGAAGAACTTAAAAAGGTAGTAACCGCAATTTATGAGGAGCACAAGGAAGAGCTTCTTTATTTCCCTGCGGCTGAAAAACTTCATCACGCGGTAAACGGCGGACTTCTTTACCATACGCTTTCAATAGTACGTCTTTGCGAATGCGTGTGCGAGGTTTATCCGAGCATTGACAAGGAGCTTTTGATTTCGGGAGCTATGCTTCACGATATCGCAAAGCTTAAGGAATATTCCGTAAATTCGGTGGGACTTGTTGACGGTCACACCGTAGAGGGAATGCTTTTGGGGCACCTTGTTATGGGCGCGGATGAAGTCGGAAGAAAGTGCGACGAGCTTGAAATCAGCGGCGACACAAAGGTGCTTTTACAGCATATGCTTATTTCGCATCACGGAAAGCTTGAATTCGGCGCGGCTGTAAGACCCTCCTTTATTGAGGCGGAAATACTTGCACAGCTTGACCTTTTCGATGCGAATATGTATGAAATGGCAGATGCTCTCAAAGGCGTTAAAACGGGCGAGTTTACCGGCAAGCTTTGGATGCTTGACAACCGTAAGCTTTATAATCACGGTCGCGTTGATGTTGAACCTAAGGCTGTTTTATTAAAAGAAGAAAGTGAAGAATAATGAACTGGACAGAAATTAAAATATCCGTTGAAACAAAATATACGGAAACCGCTTCTGCAATCGCGGTGTCGTGCGTACCCTACGGTATTTATACGGAGGATTACAGCACGCTTCTTGACGAAGCAAGAGAAATTGCCCACATTGACCTTATTGACGAGGAACTTCTTTCAAAGGATTCCACGCATTCGGTAATTCATATTTATATAGACGAAAACGAAAATCCGAATGAAGCCGTGTCATTCCTTAAAGAAAGACTTGAGTTTTCGAATATTCCTTATACACTTGAAACCGCCGGTTGCAAAGAAGAGGATTGGGCTAATAATTGGAAAAAATATTTTAAGCCGTTTTCTGTGGGAAATAGACTTTTTATTAATCCGCTTTGGGAAAAAGCTCCCGAAAATACAGAACGTGCCGTTTTAACAATCGAACCGGGCGCCGCCTTCGGAACGGGCTCTCACGATACAACGCGCCTTTGTCTTGAAACACTTGACGAGAAAATCAAGGACGGTGATACCGTTCTCGATTTGGGCTCCGGTAGCGGAATCCTCGCAATCGCCTCGCTTTTGTTGGGTGCTGAGTCCGCAGTCGGAGTGGATATTGACCCGCTTGCCGTAAAAACAGCTAAAGAAAACGGCGAGCTCAACGGCTTTTCAGAGCCTACTCTTTCCTTCGTTTGCGGCGATCTTACCGAGAAGGTTACGGGAAAGTACAGCGTTGTTGTTGCGAATATCGTTGCGGATGTTATAATTTATTTCAGCAAATTTGTAAAAGGATTTATGACAGACGACGGAATTTTTATAACGTCGGGTATTATAGACACACGTTCAAACGAGGTTGAAAACGCACTTAAAGAAAACGGTCTTACCGTTTGCGAAAAGCGCGAAAGCGGCGGTTGGGTATCATTTATTTGCAAGTCTTAAACGGAGAAGATTATGTCGGAAGTATTGAAATTTATTAAAAAGTATAAAAAAGAAGCCGTGTTAGCACCGCTTTTGAAAATGAGCGAAGCGCTTTTGGAGCTTTTTGTTCCGCTTGTTGTTTCAAGCGTAATTGATATCGGAATAGGCTCAGCCGATTCATCCTTTATTATTAAACGAGCTTTAATTCTTTTACTGCTCGCGGTGGCAGGTTTTGCCTTTTCTTCAACGGCACAGTATATGTCGGCAAAGGCGGCAGTCGGAACATCTACCGATTTAAAGGCGGCGCTTTTTTCTCATATTCAAAAGCTTTCATATTCAAAGCTTGACACCGTAGGTACATCTACTCTAATAGCGCGTATGACAAGTGACGTAAATCAGGTTCAGTCGGGCATTAACCTTACACTTCGTCTGTTTTTGCGCTCGCCGTTTATAGTGTTCGGCGCTATGATTATGGCGTTTACGCTTGATTTTAAATCGGCACTTATTTTTGCGGCAACAATATTAATTCTTTCGGTTATTGTTTTTTCGATAATTTCCGTTACGATTCCGAAGCATAAGACGGTTCAAAAAAAGCTTGACGGCGTGCTTCTTTCCATTCGTGAAAATCTTTCGGGTGTTAGAGTATTAAGAGCCTTCAATAAGGAAGAGGACGAAGAAAAATCTTTTGACGAAAAAAACACTCTTCTTTACCACGCTCAGTGCACTGTTGGAAGAATATCCGCTCTTATGAATCCGTTAACGCTCGTTACAGTTAATATAGCGACTGTAGTGCTTATTTACACAGGCGCCGTAAAGGTCGGTAAGGGCGAGCTTTCCGCAGGTACGGTTGTTGCTTTGTATAACTATATGGCTCAAATTTTAGTTGAGCTTGTTAAGCTTGCGAACCTTATTGTTAATATTACAAAATCAATCGCAAACGCAAACAGAATTGCGGATGTTTTTAAAACCGAAGCCGAACAGGTTGAAAGCAGTAACGATTCTGCGGAATTCTCAAACGGCGATATTGTATTTAATAATGTTTCTTTTTCATATGACGGCGCTTCGTGTGAATCGCTTTCCGGTATATCATTCAAGGTGAAAAAAGGCTCTACCGTCGGAATTATCGGCGGCACGGGTTCGGGTAAGTCAACTCTTGTTAACCTCATACCTAAGTTCTATCACGCACAAAAGGGCGAAATTACCGTAAACGGTGTATCCGTTGAAAATATAACCGCATCTTCTTTGCGAAGAAACATCGGCATTGTGCCGCAAAAAGCCGTTTTATTTAAGGGCAGTATTCGAGATAATCTTTTGATGGGCAACGAAGAAGCTGATGATTCCCTTCTTGAAGAAGCGTTAAAGCAGTCCCAAAGCTATGACTTTGTATCACAAAAGGAAGGCTACCTCGATTTTGAGCTTGAGCAGGGCGGCAAAAACCTCTCGGGCGGACAAAAGCAACGTCTTACAATTGCAAGAGCTCTTGTGAAAAAGCCGTCCGTCCTTATTCTCGACGACAGTGCTTCGGCACTTGACCTTGCTACGGATGCAAGACTCAGAAAGAACATTGCCGAGCTTGACTACAAGCCCACAACATTTATTGTTTCTCAAAGAGCCGCTTCGGTTATGGGATGCGATACTATACTTGTTCTTGACGACGGTGAACTTTCGGGCGTCGGTACACACAAGGAGCTTTTGGAAAGTTGTCCCGTTTACAGCGAGATTTATAATTCACAGTTTAAAAAGGAGGCGCAAAACGGATGAGTAAAAGTAAAAATAAAAATACCGGCGATACACTTAAAAAGGTTTTACAAATGGTCGGAAGCTACAGGCTTTTACTTGTTGTTACCGTTTTGTTTGCCGCTGTTTATGTTGCCGCTACTCTTTATATTCCGATTCTTGCGGGCAGAGCTATTGATGCTATAGCGCTTGAAGGCGGAGTCGATTTTGAAGGCGTTGTTTCGAACCTTGTTAAAATTGCGTGTTTTGCTCTTTTGGCATCTGTTTCACAGTGGCTTATGAGCATTATAAACAATAAAATAACTTATAAAACCGTCAGAAATTTAAGAGAGAAAGCTTTTAAAAAGCTTATGCTTGTACCCGTGGGCTTTATTGATTCACGCCCGCACGGCGAAATCGTAAGCAGAATTATAACCGATATAGACACCTTTGCCGATGGACTTTTAATGGGCTTCACACAGCTTTTTACGGGCGTTGCCACAATTCTCGGAACAATAGTTTTTATGCTCACAATGAGTCCGCTTATCACATTAATAGTCGTTATATTAACGCCCATTTCTTTGTTCGCGGCAAAATTCATTGCAACAAAAACATATGTAATGTTTAAAAAGCAATCGGAATGCAGAGCCGAGCAAACGGCTTTTGTTGACGAGATGATTCAAAATCAGAAGGTAGTTAAAGCCTTCGGCTACGAAAACACTTCATCCGAACGCTTTGGGAATATTAACGAAAAGCTTAAAACGGCTTCTCTTAAAGCGACGTTTTATTCGTCGCTCACTAACCCCGTTACGCGCTGTGTTAACAGCATAGTTTATATGGCGGTTGTTCTTGTAGGCGCACTTTTCGTTATGGGCTCGGGGAGCTTTTCGGTCGGTATGCTTGTGAGCTTTTTATCGTACGCAAACCAATACACAAAGCCCTTTAACGAAATTTCTGGCGTAGTTACGGAGCTTCAAAATGCACTTGCCTGTGCTTCGCGTGTGTTCGATTTACTTGAAGAGCCGGAAATGGTTAAGGATAAAAACACACTTCCGAAAAGCAGTGACGGAAGGGTCGAGTTTAAAAATGTCGATTTTTCATATACCGAAAATAAAAAGCTTATCGAGGACTTTAATTTAAGTGTTTCTCCCGGAAAAAAGATAGCGATAGTAGGTCCTACCGGTTGCGGAAAAACAACTCTTATTAACCTTTTAATGAGGTTTTATGATGTTAACGGCGGCGAAATCGACGTTAACTGTGTTAATGTTAACGAGATGCCGCGAAAGACTTTAAGAAGCGGCTTCGGTATGGTGTTGCAGGAAACCTGGCTTAAAAGCGGTACTGTTCGCGAAAATCTGAAGATGGGCAAGCCCGACGCTACCGATGAAGAAATGATTGAAAAAGCAAAGCTTACACGCGCTCACAGCTTTATTAAGCGCCTTCCCGAGGGCTACGATACAGTAATAGGGGAGAGTGGCGGCTCACTTTCCGAGGGGCAAAAACAGCTTCTTTGCATTACGCGTGTAATGCTTATGGACCCGCCTATGCTTATTCTCGACGAGGCAACCTCTTCCATAGATACAAGAACGGAAATTAAAATTCAACAGGCTTTTGATATTTTAATGAAGGGGAAAACCGCGTTTATTGTTGCGCACAGGCTTTCCACAATACAAAATGCCGACAAAATTCTTGTTATGAAGGATGGCAAAATAATCGAAACCGGAACACACGAGGAGCTTCTTTCAAAGGGCGGCTTTTACTTCGAGCTTTACAACAGCCAGTTTTTATCTCTTGCGGCAAATTAGAGTTTCTTAAAATTTTTCACACAAAAAACCGACATCGAAATAACGGTGTCGGTTTTATAAATGTTTAAATTAAGCCGTGGTTTTTCAGTGTATTTGCCAAAAGCTCGCGGTTTTTCTCGTTAAGAGGGGAGAGCGGCATTCTGCAACGCCCGACATCTGTACCCATCATACAAAGCGCTTCTTTTACGGGAATCGGGTTTACATCGCAAAACAGCGCGTTGCAAATATCAAGATATTCAAGCTGCAGTCTTGCGCTTTGCAGGAACTTACCGTCTAATGCCAATGATGCGATATCGTGCGTTACCTTCGGCAAAATGTTCGAAAGCACGGAAATAACGCCTTTTGCACCCAAGGAAATAAATGCAGTGATTTGGTCATCGTTTCCGGAATAAAAGTTGAGTTCATTACCGCACAAAGAAATTGCTTTTGCAAGATGAGAAATATCTCCGCCGGCTTCCTTTGCGCCGTTAATAAGCGGCAAGCGCGACAGCTCCTTATATGTTTCGGGCTTAATTGTCATACCGGTTCTCGAAGGTACATTATAAAGAATAATCGGCGTTGACACGCGACTTTCAATGAAGGTGAACGATTCTATTAAACCGTCCTGCGAAGCCTTATTGTAATAAGGCGTTACCATTAAAAGTCCGTCAACACCGAGTTTTTCCGCATCGTTTGAAAGCTTTAAAGCGTGCAATGTATCGTTGCTTCCCGTTCCCGCAATAACCGGTACGAGACCCCTTGAAAGCTCAACGGCGGTTTTTAAAGCTTTGATGTGCTCGTCATATGTCAGTGTGGATTTTTCACCGGTTGTACCGCATATAACGAGCGCATCCGTGCCGTTTTGTATTTGAAATTCAATCAGTTTTTCATAAACGTCAAAATTAATTTTAAGATCCTTGCCGGAAAACGGTGTTACAAGAGCAACTCCGGCACCCGTGAAAATAGGCTTTTTCACAGAAAGACCTCCGTTTATTAAATTAGTCCATATATCCTTCTGCGCAAAGAAGCTCGGCAAGTAATACAGCGCCGCCTGCCGCACCTCTTAAGGTGTTGTGAGCAAGACATACGAACTTGTAATCGTACTGTGTATCTTCTCTTAATCTGCCTATTGAAACAGCCATACCGTTTTCGAGATTCCTGTGAAGCTTTGTTTGCGGGCAATTGTCCTCTTCGAAATAATGAAGGAATTGCTTCGGTGCGCTCGGTAATTCAAGCTCCTGTGCACGACCCTTGAAATTCTTCCATGCTTCTATCATTGCTTCCTTCGCGGGCTTTTTATCGAAGCGAACAAATACAGCACCCATATGACCGTCTGTTACGGGAACTCTTATGCACTGCGCCGTAAAATTGGGGGATGTGGCGGGAACGATTTCGTCACCGACGATTTTACCCCAGAGCTTTAAGGGCTCTTTTTCGCTTTTTTCTTCTTCGCCGCCGATGAAGGGAATAACATTATCTACCATTTCGGGCCAGCGCTCAAAGGTTTTGCCTGCGCCGGAAATTGCCTGATATGTACATACAAGCACATCTTTAACACCGTATTCCTCATGAAGCGGGAAAAGTGCGGGAACGTAAGCCTGCAAAGAGCAGTTTGACTTAACGGCAATAAAGCCGCGCTTTGTTCCGAGACGCTTTCTTTGTGATTCAATTATTTTGATGTGGTCGGCGTTAAGTTCCGGAACAACCATGGGAACATCGGGGGTCATTCTGTGGGCACTGTTATTTGAAATTACCGGGCACTCCGCTTTGGCGTACTTTTCTTCAAGAAGTTTTGTTGCGGCTTTGTCAAGGCTTACGGCACAAAATACAAAATCAACAAGTGATGTGATTTTTTCTATTTCGTTCTCTGCATCGTAAACCGGCATATCAAGATATTTTTCGGGGACGGGCTCGGACATACACCAACGCTCTCCCAACGCTTCTTTATATGTTAACCCGGCGGAACGACTGCTTGCGGCAAGTGCCGTTACTTCAAACCAAGGGTGGTTGCTTAAAAGCAGAGCAAATCTTTGACCAACCATACCCGTGGCGCCTAAAATTCCCACCTTATATTTCTTCATTTAGTCATACCTCCAAAAAAACACTTGTAAATACAGCACAAATGAATTATAATACTATGTGCGTTTACACAGCGGTTTATAATACCAATTATAATAACACTCAGATTTAATTATGTCAATATTTTAAGAGGATTTACAATGAACAAAAGCGACTTTTTTTATGATCTTCCCAAGGAATTAATTGCTCAGCAACCGTTAGAGCCTCGCGATTCTTCGCGAATGATGGTGCTGAATAAAGCCGACGATTCCATTGAGCACAAACATTTTTATGATATTTGCGATTACCTTCGCCCGGGCGACTGCTTGATTTTAAATAATACAAGGGTGCTTCCCGCAAGAATTTACGGAACAAAAAAGGACACCGGCGCAAATGTCGAATTTCTTTTACTGAATCAGCTTGAAAAGGACACCTGGGAAACTCTCGCAGGTCCCGGAAAGCGCGCTAAGGAAGGCACGGAATTCACTTTCGGAAACGGAATACTTTCCTGTAAGGTGCTCGAAGTACTTGAAAACGGTAACAGAGTTGTACACTTTTCTTATGATGATAACGACAATTTTTTCAATATTTTAGATAAGGTAGGTCAAATGCCGTTGCCGCATTACATAACCGAAGAGCTTAAGGATAACGAGCGTTATCAGACGGTTTATTCAAAAGAGCGCGGCTCTGCAGCTGCACCTACAGCAGGTCTTCATTTTACAAATGCGCTTTTGAAAAAAATCGAAGAAATGGGCGTTAAAATAGGATACGTTACACTCCATGTAGGACTCGGTACGTTCAGACCCGTTAAGGCAGAAAAAATCGAAGAGCATCATATGCATTCGGAACATTATCACTTGCCGAAGGAAACCGCAGACCTTATAAATGAAACAAAGAAAAACGGCGGTAGGGTAATTGCCGTGGGCACAACAAGCTGCAGAACGCTTGAATCTGTTGCTTCGTTTTGCAATGAAATAAGAGAAGACGACCGTTTTACGGACATTTTCATTTATCCCGGCTACAAATTCAAATGCATTGACGGATTGATTACAAATTTCCATTTGCCCGAGAGCACACTTATAATGCTCGTTTCGGCTTTTTACGGCTACGAAAAGACAATGAGCGCTTATAAATGCGCAGTTAACGAAAAATATCGCTTCTTTTCCTTTGGTGATGCGATGCTTATTAGGTGATAGAATGTTAAAGATTATTAAAACAGAAGGCACTGCAAGGCGCGGTGAATTTCATACAGTTAAAGGTGTTGTACAAACACCTGCTTTTCAGAATGTTGCAACATGCGGTGCTATTAAGGGCGCTGTTTCGGCGTATGATTTAAAAGATATAAAATGTCAGGTTCAGCTTTGTAACACTTACCATCTTCATGTAAGACCCGGTGATGAGCTCGTTAAGGAGCTCGGCGGGCTTAATGAATTTACCGGATGGGACGGTCCTATTTTGACCGACAGCGGCGGGTTTCAGGTTTTTTCGCTTGCTAAGCTCAGAAATATTAAAGAAGAAGGCGTAACCTTCGCTTCTCATATTGACGGCAAAAAAATATTCTTGAGCCCCGAACGCAGTATGCAGATTCAGTCGAATCTTGCATCTACAATTGCCATGGCGTTTGATGAATGCGTTGAAAACCCGGCAACATATGAATATGCCAAAGCCTCTGCCGACAGAACCGTTCGCTGGCTTGTAAGGTGCAAAGAGGAAATGGAGCGACTTAACGCAAAATGCGACACCTTAAATAAAAAGCAAATGCTGTTCGGCATTAACCAGGGCTGTACCTTTGATGACCTCAGAATCGAGCATATGCAAAGAATTGCCGAGCTTGATCTTGACGGTTATGCAATAGGCGGACTTGCCGTGGGTGAGCCCAAAGAAGATATGTACAGAATTATTTCGGCTGTTGAGCCGTATGCCCCGAAAAACAAAATCCGCTATTTAATGGGCGTCGGTACACCCGGAAATATTCTTGAAGGCGTCAGCAGGGGAGTTGACCTTTTCGATTGCGTAATGCCCTCAAGAAATGCACGTCACGGTCATCTTTTCACATGGAACGGTATTATTAATATCAATAACGCAAAATACGAAAAAGATACCTTGCCTATTGATATTAACTGTGACTGCCCGACCTGCCGTAGGTTTTCGAGAGCATATATTCGCCATTTGTTCAAGGCAAAAGAAATGCTCGCTATGCGTCTTTGTGTTATGCACAACCTTTATTTTTACAATAATCTTATGGAACGCATTCGCGAAGAGCTTGACAACGGTACATTTACATCTTTTAAAGAGAAGTACACCGACCTTCTTGACACGAGAATTTAAAAAAATTTCTTGAAAAAGAAAAATATTTACAAAAAAGGGCTTGTATAATTCTCGGCTACGGGTTATAATTATCGGGTATTGTTAACCAATGGAGGAAAATTATGATTAACTATTTAACACTTGCAAACACAACTTCGGAAGGAACGAGCTCTGTTTGGTCGATTGTAATGATGGTAGCTCTTTTCGCTCTTATGTATTTCTTTATGATTCGTCCTCAGAAGAAAAAACAAAAAGAAGAGCAGAATATGCGCGATTCCATTCAAATCGGCGATGAGATCACAACAATCGGCGGAATTATGGGCAAGGTTGTTACCGTTAAGGATGACAGCATTGTACTTGAAACAGGCGCCGGTGCAGAGAGAACAAAAATGAAATTCACCCGCTGGGCAATTCAGACAAATGATACTGCAAATGCCCGTATGGAGGAAGAGAAAAAAGCTGCCGAGGAAGCAAAGAAAAAGCAGAGCGAGCAGGAAGCTATTGATGTTGCCGTTAACGGAAAGGCTCCCAAGAAGACAAAGAGAGTTAAAAACAAAGGCACTGTAGAAGAGCTTAACCCCGAAGCTTCCGAAAGCGATACCGAAACAAAATAATTTAATGTAACATAACTTAAAAGACCTTTGCATATCTTTTTGTAGGAAGATACACGGAGGTCTTGTTTTTATGTCCGTAAAAAATTCAAAAAGCAACAATAAAAGCTCACGAACCGTCTTGAAATATTTGCCCGGCATTGTTACAGGCACTCTGATATCGCTTTTGGGCGAAGCGGGAATTGCCGGGCTGTATCTTAAAATAAACGACAAGACACTGCTTCTGTTTTCGGGAACATATCTTATATTTGCATTTGCTTCGTTTTTGTGCGGATATATCACTCAAAAGCAAACAAAAGAAAAGGGGATTAAGGTCGGCGGCTTAAGCGGGTGTGTTCTCGGCATTATCATTTCTTTAATTAATTGCTTACTTGCTTCTTTTAATAAGGTCGGATTATTTATTGCGATAATACCGATTTTGCAGGCGGGAATGTCATCACTCGGCGGTATTATTGCCGCAAACAGAAGAAAGAGGTATTAATAAGGTATGTTTAAAAGAACAATAATGTTAAAAAGAAAGAGGCTTAAAAAATTCCCGATGCTTGACTACAAAGAAGTGCCGGCGTTTTCATTGTTTTTGTGCGGTGTTACAGTAGGTTGCATTACGGTGTCAAAATCGGGTGAGTCCTTTTTCGGAAACGTAAAAAGCATTCTTGAGTCGTATTTAATCGCGAAAGCGGAGCTCGGCTTTTTGTTTGACTTTTTAAATGTAATTTGCATATTTTTGATTATACCGATTTTGATGTTTGTTTCGGGCTTTTCGGCATTGGGAATACCGTTTGATTTCGCCCTAACCGCTCTGTTCGGCACATCTGCCGGATTTTACATAACGCTTGTAATGAAAAGCTACAGCGGCAGAGGTGCGGCTTTTGCGGCATTGACCGTAATTCCGGGGCTTGCGCTTTGCACACTCGGCATAATAAAGTGCTGTGCGGTTTCTTCGAGATTATCGAAAAATCTGCTTGGGCTGCTATTTGAAAAGAACTCGGGAGCGGGCGAAGCCTTCGGTGTTACGGGATATATTAAAGAATTTTGCGTTAATCTTTTGCCCGTCGGTATAGGTGCGGCGATAAATGCCGGTGCATTCGAGATTTTTAAGGCGTTATTCGATTTTATCGGATGAATCTTCATCGGTTTGCGACACATCATTGCTTTGGCGGTGAGGCGCTTTTACATTGCTTAAGGGGTTTGCCTGTGCCGCTTTTTTCAGCTGTTCGTCTACAATGTGAGTGTAAATCTGGGTTGTATTCAGGTTCTCGTGTCCCAAAATCTCTTTAATAGCGAGAACGTCCACATCGCCGTACTGATACATAAGCGTTGCCGCAGTATGCCTCAGCTTGTGAGTTGAAAGATCGCGTTCGCCCAATCCGGCTTTTTTAAGCGTGTTTTTTACTATGCACTGTATTGTTTTCGGACTGATTCTTTGTTTGTTTCTGCTTATAAACAGAGCGTTCTTGTCTTTAACGCCGTCAACGGGGCGCAGGGGAAGGTAGGCGTTAAGCGCGTCTACACAGGCATTATTCAAATAAATCGTACGCTCCTTGTTACCTTTACCGGTTACAACAAGAGTATTGTTTGTTCTTATATCGGAGAGATTTAAAGATACAAGCTCCGAAAGACGCATACCGCAATTTAAAAACAGCGTGATTATACAGTAATCGCGCTCTTTATTTTTTCCGTCAACGGCATTAAGTAAATCAAGACTTTCTTCGAGAGTCAGGTACTTAGGTAAAGATTTTTTCAGCTTCGGTGAGTCAAGCTCCTGCAAGGGGTTGTCTTTAAATATACCTTTTTGTACAGTTAAAAATTTATAAAACATTTTTAAACTCGCAACTTTTCTTGCGCGTGTTCGCTCGTTGTTGTCGCGGTTATTTTTGCAGTATGCAAGATATTTGTAAGCGTCGTTAAGCGTTACGCCTTTAATAAGGTCAAGCTCGATATCGTTTACAGTGATTTTTTCAAAAGGCGTATATTGGTCAACAGCACCGTGTTCAAGCTTTAAAAAACGGAAAAAGGTTAAAAGGTCATTGGCGTATTCGTTAATCGTTAAATCGGAACGGTTTTTTATTACGCTGTAATAATTCAGAAAATCAGTCGCAACAGAAGGGAGTGAGTTGAATAATTCTTCCTGTCTCATAAAAGCACATCCTTAAATCATCTTAAAATATATTATAGCACGCTTTATTAAAAATTGCAATAATTATACAAAATAAAAATTTTGTATAATTCGGGGTAGTTAAAATTGAAAAGCAAGCCGAATAGACCTGCTTTTCAAGTGTTTATCTTTGAACTCTGCCTGAGCCGTCTCCGCCGGC
>CAZRXQ010000024.1:0-15093 GCA_964604065.1 uncultured Eubacteriales bacterium
AGTCGATTTTCTCATCAAGAAGCGATGCGGGAAGGCATCCGCCGGAGGGTCCGCCCGCCTGAGCCGCTTTAAACTGCTTGCCGTTCGGGATTCCGCCGCCGATATCGAAAATAACCTCGCGAAGAGTTGTTCCCATGGGAACTTCAACAAGACCTGTGTTGTTGATTTTTCCGCCCAAAGCAAATACCTTTGTGCCCTTGCTGGTTTCAGTACCCATTGAGTTAAAGAACTCTGCGCCGTGAAGAATAATCTGGGGAATGTTTGCGAAGGTCTCAACATTGTTTTCTGTGGTGGGCTTTGCGAAAAGACCCTTAACCGCCGGATACGGAGGACGCGGACGCGGCTCACCGCGGTTGCCCTCGATTGATGTCATAAGAGCTGTTTCCTCACCGCAAACGAATGCGCCTGCACCGAGACGAATGAAGAGATCAAAATCAAAGCCGGAATTGAATATATTTTTACCGAGAAGTCCGTATGCACGCGCATCGTCAATAGCCTTCTGAAGTCTTGTAACGGCTATCGGATACTCGGCACGAACGTAAACATAGCCTTCCGTAGCGCCTGTTGCGTAGCCGCAGATCGTCATAGCTTCAACTATGCAGTGCGGGTCGCCTTCAAGCACGGAACGGTCCATAAACGCACCGGGGTCGCCCTCGTCGGCGTTGCAGACTACATACCTCTGGTCAGCCTTGTTAGCCGCGGTAAAGCTCCACTTTTTGCCGGTGGGGAATCCGCCGCCGCCTCTTCCGCGAAGACCCGAATCCATAACGGTTTTAATAACCTCGTCGGGTGTCATTTCGGTAAGAGCCTTCGCAAGAGCCTGATAACCGTCAACGGCTATGTATTCGTCTATGCTCTCGGGATTGATAACACCGCAGTTACGAAGAGCTACACGGTGCTGTTTTTTATAGAAGTTTGTCTCGTTTAAGGGCTTAACCTCGTCCTCTGTTACGGTCTCCTTGTAAAGAAGTCTCTTTACAATACGACCCTTGAGAAGGTGCTCCTCAACGATTTCGGGAATATCCTCGGGCTTAACCTCGCTGTAGAAGCAGCCTTCGGGATAAACAATCATAATCGGACCTAAAGCGCAAAGACCGAAGCAGCCGGTTCTTACAACCTGGACCTCATCCTCAAGACCTTTAAGCTTTATGTTCTCATTAAGAGCTTCGATAAGCTCTGCGCTGTGGTTGGAGGTACATCCGGTACCGCCGCAGACAAGTACATGAGCACGATACATTTAATCTTCCTCCTTATTCGGTTACGGCGCCTACGGTATATTCCGTAACAGGCTTGCCGTTTACAAGATGCTCGTTTACAACCTTAACAGCCTTTTCGGGTGTCATAAGAACGTATGTTACCTTCTCGCAGCCGGGCTCGAAAACCTCGACAATGGGCTCATACTGACACATACCGATACAACCCGTCTGGGTAACCGTAACATGCTTAACATTTCTTTTTTCAAGCTCCGAAAGAAGCGCGGAGAGAACGGGTCTCGCACCTGCGGCAATACCGCATGTAGCCATACCCACAACAACTCTCGTGCCTTCCTTGCCGTCGGCATCTCTTGCAGCCATCTGAGCCTGTGCTTTTTCTTTTATTGCAAGTAACTCTTCAAGTGATTTCATTGAAAAAACTTCCTTTCACTGTAATTAAGCGATATTTAAGCTCTCGATATTTTCCCTGATGTAGTCCGTAATCCACATAACAACGGAAGGTGTGGAAAGCGAAACGCCGTCCAAAAGCTTTTTTATTTCTTCCGATGAAAATACAAAGCTTTTGCCGTCTTTTATATATTCGAAAACGAAATCAAGCGTTTCGTTCATGGAAACAAGCGTCGCAACCGTCCCCGCAATGTCGCCGAGAGGTGTAAAGTCAACACTGTCCGTTTTAAAAATCGCCTCTGTTTTCGTACTCTTTCCGAGCGTAGACGTGATTTCGAACGAGCCGCCCGTCTGCTCTGCCGCCATTTTAAAAAGCGGAACGCCCATTCCCACCTTTCTTGTGGTGCGCGTTGTAAAAAACGGGTCGGTAACATTTTCGATTTGCTCCTTCGTCATACCCTTGCCGGTGTCGCTTATTGTTATGCGAAGCGTTTTTTCAAGGGTGTTTTCCTCTACCGTTATTTTTGTAAGAGGCGAAGAAGCCGCCACGGAATTTTGAGCTATATCAAGAATATTGAGCGATAGTTCCCGCATTTTTTCAGTTCATATATTTCGCAAGAATTCCGGGAACGTCGTCTGCGGTAACCTTACCGTAAACCTCACCGTTTATAGTGAAAACGGGAGCAAGACCGCAAGCGCCTATGCAACGGCACTCTTCAACGGAAAATCTTCCGTCCTCGGAGCACTCGCCCGGCTCGATACCGAGAACCTCGCAAATTTTGTCAAGCACCTGCTGAGAGCCCTTAACATAGCAAGCCGTACCCAGGCAAACGGAAATATCGTACTCGCCCTTGGGTGAAAGCGCAAACTGAGCGTAGAAGGTGGCAACGCCGTAAACCTTTTCAAGCGGCACGTCCATACCCTCGGCAATCATAATCTGTACCTCACGCGGCAGATACCCGTAAATACCCTGAGCCTCCTGCATTACGTGCATAAGACGGCTCTTGTCACCGTTGCACTCGGCAATAACTGCATCAAGCTTTGCCTTCTGCTCGGGAGTTCCCTTGAAGGGTATACTGCTTATTTTTTTTACCATTCGGATTCCTCCATTCAAAATCAGGGTGTACCCTGTGAAATCGGCGATTTTACGCGAATGACGAAACGAACCCGTCACCCGTACACACATATTTAATTATATCAAATCGAAAATTAAAAGTCTATAGTAAATTTCGACTTTTTTTGATGATATAGGCAGTATTTCAACTTTTTTATAAATTGCATAAAAACAGACCGAAAATTTTTACATCCTTTCGGGCGTTTTGACGCGCTTTTCGGGCGTTTTGTGACAAAACACTGTGGAATTTGCGCAAAAACTGTGTTAAAATACGGATATATGTATTCGGAGGTGCCGTTATGAAAATCAGTGAAATCAAAAAAATATTGAATGCAGAGCTCATCTGCGGAGAAGAAAGTCTTGAAAACGAGGTGTTCACCGCCTGCGGAAGCGATATGATGAGTGACGTGCTCGCATATGTTAAGGAGCAGGCAGTGCTTCTTTCCGGACTTGTAAATCCCCAGGTTGTAAGGACAGCCGAAATGATGGATATGAGCTGCATAGTATTCGTTCGCGGCAAGCGTCCCGACGAGGATATGATAGAGCTTGCAATGGAGCGCGACATTGTGCTTATGTGCACTAAGCTCGAAATGTTCACCGCCTGCGGTCTTCTTTACAAAAACGGCTTAAAGGGAGGCAGTGGCATCTGATGGAGCAATTAACTCTTCACTATGATGTCAGCGGAACGGATTTCACCTGCGCGGGAGAGGCTTCGGGAAAAATCAAAAAAGCTCTTAAGGAGCTCGGCTTCCCGAATAACATTGTAAGAAATGTTGCCATTGCCGTGTACGAGGGTGAAATAAATATGGTAATTCACGCGGGCGGCGGCGTTATAGATGCCGAAATATCGCCCGAATGCATAAGCGTTTCTTTGGAGGATCACGGTCCCGGAATCCCGAACGTTGAGCTTGCCATGAAGGAGGGCTGGTCTACCGCGCCCGAAAACGTGCGTCAGCTCGGCTTCGGTGCGGGAATGGGTCTGCCCAACATTAAAAAGTACACAGATGAAATGGTTATAGATACAGAAGTGGGAAGAGGAACCGCAATTAAGCTTAAGGTTTTTGTAAGTTAAAAGGAGCTTTTATGGATACCTATTTTCATTCGGTGCGCCTTGACAAGGAAAAGTGCAAGGGCTGTACCAACTGCATAAAGCGATGTCCCACACAGGCAATACGCGTGCGTGAAGGCAAAGCGCATATAATAAAGGAGCGCTGTATCGACTGCGGCGAATGCATAAGAGTTTGCCCGCACCACGCAAAATACGCTTCTCGCGACACGCTCACTCAAATAGTAAATTTCAAATACAGAATAGCTCTGCCCGCGCCGGCTCTTTACGGTCAGTTCAACAACCTCGACGACGTAAACATAGTGCTCAACGCCCTGCCTTATATCGGCTTCGATTCCGTTTACGAGGTTTCTAAGGCGGCTGAGCTTATTTCGGACGCAACGCGGCGTCTTATGTCCGAGGGAAAGCTTAAAAAGCCCGTCATAAGCTCCGCGTGCCCCGCGGTTGTAAGGCTTATAAGAGTCTGCTTTCCGAATCTTTTGGGAAACATTTTGCCGCTTAACCCGCCCGTAGAGGAGGCGGCGCGCCTCGCAAAGCTTAAAGCAGCCGAAAAAACAGGCTTGCCGCTTTCGGATATAGGTGCGTTTTTCATATCACCCTGCCCCGCGAAGATAACCGCGATAAAACAGCCTTTGGGTCTTGAAAAATCATATATCGACGGCGCGGTTGCAATTAACGATGTTTACCCCGTGCTGTTAAAGCAAATGGAAAAAACCGAAAGAGATGACCTTAAGGCTCTTCACGAATCGGGCGTAATAGGCATAAGCTGGGCAACAAGCGGCGGCGAAGCCTCGGGCACGTTAAACGACAACGCCCTTTCCGCCGACGGCATTGAAAACTGTATGAAGATTCTCGAAGAAATAGAAAACGGCACGCTCGATTCCATAGATTTTATAGAGCTCAATGCGTGTCAGGGCGGCTGTGTAGGCGGAAGCCTTACCGCGGAAAACCCGTTCATTGCAAAAACGCGGTTAATAAAGCTTCGAAAATACAGCCCCGTTTCGTGCAATCATCTCTCCGCTTCGGCACTTCCTTCGGAAATTTTCAACACCGAAAAAATAGAACCGAACGACGACGTTATGAAGCTTGCCGACAACGTAGGCGAAGCGCTTTCGCGTATGGCTCGCATGAAGGAGCTTTTGGGCACCTTCCCCGGACTCGACTGCGGACTTTGCGGTGCACCCTCCTGCAAGGCGCTTGCGGAGGATGCCGTAAGAGGCTTCGGCTCGGAGCACGACTGTGTATTCAGAATAAGAAAGGATATTGAGCGGCTCGACAAATCCGTCAACCCCGACGCCCTTATCCCCGCGCCGTTCAGAATCAAAAAGGAGGACAAAAAATGACGGTAAAAGAGCTTAAGGAAGCGCTTTCGCTTACATTTCTGTGCGGAGAGGAGCTCGCAGGAAGCCGCGTTGCAGACGGCTGTTACTCGGGCGACCTTTTAAGCTGGGTAATGTCAAAAGCAAAGGAAAACAACGTGTGGCTTACGGTAATGGGCAATGTAAATTCCATAGGCGTTGCGGTGCTTACCGACATTTCGTGCATAATTTTAACCGAAAACGCCGCGCTGGATGCGGATGCACTGTCCCGCGCAAAGCAAAACGGCGTAATAATACTCACCACCGAAAAAACAAGCTACGAGACGGCGGTGGAAATCGGTAAGCTCATATGAAGCTGTTTTACGACTTTCACCTTCATTCGGCACTGAGCCCCTGCGGCGATAACGATATGACGCCGAACAATATTGTGAATATGGCAAAAATCCTCGGACTTGACGTAATAGCTCTTACCGATCACAATTCCTGCAAAAACTGCCGCGCCGCAATGCGCGTCGGAGAAAACGCGGGAATTACGGTAATTCCCGGAATGGAGCTTTGCACCGCGGAAGAGGTTCACGTTGTGTGCCTTTTCCCCGAGATTAACGCGGCTGAGGAATTTTCGGACTTTGTTCACGCTAATATTCCGCCCATAAAAAACAAGCCCGCGGTTTTCGGTGAACAGCTGATTCTCGACGAAAACGACGAGCCGACGGGCTTTGAAGAGCTTCTTCTCGTTACGGCGGGAAACATAAAAATAAGCGCCGTGCCCACACTCGTAAAAGAATACGGCGGCGCGTGCTTCCCCGCACATATCGACAGAAGCTCCTACAGCATCATTTCAAACCTCGGCACAATCGACGAAAGCTCGGGCTTTTCCGCGGCTGAAATTTTCGATATGTCAAAGGAACCGCTTCTTAAAAAGCAGTACCCGTTTTTAAATACGATCCCCGTTTTCGGGGACTCCGATGCGCATTACCTCGAAAATATGCGCCCGGCACAAAACATAATAAACGCAAAAGCAAACACCCCCCGCGATATCATTAACGCTATTAATAAAAGGGAGTAAAGGGTTTACCCGAATAATATGGAGATAATTAACAAGGTTAAAGACACTTTAGCGGAAGTAAAGCTGTATTGGAATCATCCTCGCCCCGGAGAATATGTGCCTTATAAGGAGGTCGTTAAGCTCTCCGTCGGCTGGATGGCGCTTTATATGTCCATTCAGTGGTCAATAGGCTTCGGCGTAGGCAACCAATTCACCGGTATGACACTCGGTATGACAAACAGACAGCTTCTTGTTATGATGTACGTCTGTCAGGTTGTGGGGTATATTATGACACCCTTAAACGCCTGGATAATAGACAATTTAAGAAGCAAGGACGGAAAGTACAGGGTATACATAAAGCTTGCAATTCCTTCGATGGTATTCACGCTTATTTCTCTTTGGACGCCGTATGAGCAAATACGCGATTCGCACAAGCCGTTTTCCGTGTACCTTATGATCATACTTCTTTTCGTAATCGGTCAAATCCAGGGGTATATTCAAAACTGGGTTACAACCGGCGTTACTAATATGGTTCACGTTATAACGCCCAACACCGAAGAACGCACGCGAATTATGGCAATTACGAGCATAATTTACTCTGCCGGATATTCCATAAACAACCTTTATTACCCCATTATGGTTGACCTTCTTTGCGAAAACGGCGAAAAGTACAATATGACATATTTCAGAGGCGCTTACACCCCGATGGCACTTTTGATGCCCGTTGTGCTTCTTGCGTATTTCGGCACACAGGAAAGACTTGTTCTTCCCAAAAGCCGTATAACGAAAATGAGCTTTTCATCTTCAATGCGCGCTGTTGCGGGTAATAAAATATTCTGGATAAAGTGCGCCGACGGCTGGAACAATTTTCTCGAAGATGCAAAGGGCAACATCTGGGAATGGCTCGTTTACCGTGCGCATATTATGAAGAGCAGTACCTACGGACTTCTTAATACGATTTCATATAACGCGAACTTCTGGGGAATGCTTTTGTCGCCGTGGTTTATCAAAAAATTCGGCAAAAAGAAAATAAAAATAGTTAAGAACATAATCCAGATTTTCCTTATCGCCTCGTACTTCCTCTTTTACAAGAGTCCGCTTGCGGGAATAGGTCTTTTCGTTGTTTATACCTTAGACAGATTCGTTGATACATATAATGTTATAGACAGCGCGATAGAATCGGATATGCGCGACAATCAGCAGTACTTAATAGGCGAAAGAATAGACGGCGCCTTCGGCTTCGTGTCGTCATATGCAGGCGCGGCGATAAACTCGGTAACAAGCCTTTTCATCCCGTGGGTATACCGAAAAAAAGGCTTCGACGGCACGGATTACAGCGTGCTTGACGTTTATACGAATTACGATGAAACAAAGCCGCTTTCCGAGCAAACGAAAAATCCGAACTGCGTGCTTTACAGCCTTATGGACACACTCCTTGTAATTTCCGTTATAGGCGCCGCAATAGATGTTTTGCCGTGGTTTGCGTACGATATAAGCGAAACCGGGCAAAAGTCTATGATTCGCGTTATAAGAATCCGCACTACGGTCGAAGACCGAAAAGCGAAAATGAGTGACGACTCCTCGTATATAGAAGGCTGTGAAGCTATTATTAAAGCAAGAAAATATCACGGTCTCGAAAAGAAGGATACATCAAAAGAGCGTCTTAAAAATGCACGCAAAACTCACGACAAAGCGCTTATTAAAGCGGAAAAGAAAGCCCTTGAGGAAGCTGCCGCATTTAATGAAGAGGTTGAGGTTGCGGATTTTGTAATGCGTGAATTAAACCGCTTCGATACAGAATTCGGCAAAAAACAGCTTGAGCTTTCAAGACTTATTGTCTCGGGCGGACCGGAGCACTTTTTCGAATGCGCCGAAGAAGCGCAAAAGCTTGCAAATCACCTTCCCCAAACAAAAATAAAAGAGGAACGCACCTGGAGAAAGCAGGAAATACGCAATGCGCACTCGCTTTTAAAATCGCGCAAGCTCGCGCTCAAATATTACCCGAACGGCATTCGCCCGTTTGACGAGCAGACATATGAGGATGCTTACAATATGCCCGACGACACCCGTAAAAACGCACGGCTCAGAAGAAAGGCTATGAAAAAAGCAAGCCGCGAGCGCGACACCTACAGCAACGTAGCCGCCCCCTACCTCTCTGCTTTGAGAACACTTGAGCTGTACGAAGGCTATTCGAACATCGACGAAATTATAAGCGATTACGATTCCGTCAAAGCACAGCGCGACCTCCGCCACAAAGCCGAACGCGAAAAAGCCGAAAGCATAATAAAAGAACGCGCCCTCGACCGCGAACGAAAACAACAGCAAAAAAAGCTTTCGGTGAAAAGATAATGAAAAAATCGGTGAGAAGACAGAAGATTCCTCTCACCGAAATTTTTTGTTATAATTGTTTAATTGTTTATATTATGTCCGATAAATCAAAAAGGTCGATATTCGGGAATTTGATTTCATCATCATTTATAAACATCAGCATATAAATCGGATAGTAAACTATGTTGCCCCTAACCTCAACATTATAGTTGGTTAGAACAAACGCTTCTTTAACGGAATGGTTTTCTACATTCATAACAGAAGAAAGTGCGGAATGCGTACGGTAATTTTTCCCGCTTTTTACCTCTATGGGCAAAACGCTTCCTTTGTATTCAATCACAAAATCAAGCTCACCTGTTTTTTTGCTGTTGTAGTAATACAGTTTAAACCCGTGCGCCTTCAACTCCTGAGCCACAACGTTTTCGTACAACGCGCCGTTATTAATATCGCTGTCGTCAGACAAAAGCTGCAGTTTAGTCGCTTTGCCGTACATACTTGTAAGCATTCCCACATCCGAAAGAAACAGTTTGAAAAGGCTGCTTTTTTCATTAAGCAGAAGCGGAATTGTCGGTTCGGTCACATTATATACCGGCAACGCCACCCCGGCACTTTGAAGCCATATAAAATTGTCCTCGCTTCTTGAGAAGCGCAAGCCTTTTTTTATATCGGAAAAATTAAACCTTTTGTTACTGCTGTTAAGCTCCGCCGGAATTAAATCGTAAATCTGTGTAAGGTAAGGCTTTTTCTCCTCTGCTTCGTAGCGCGTGAAATCCTTTTTGTACTGAACGATAATATCGTTATGTTCTTCCATAACCGCTTCCAAATCACCGCTTTCGCGAAACCGTTCAACCGCGGCAGGCATACCGCCGACGTTGAGGTACATATTAAAAATTCGCATCATCCGCGCATGAACGCCTTCATTCACGCTTTTCCGTTTTGTAAAGCATTCAAACAACATTTCGCGAAGCTCGTTTGTAAAGTTATATATTTGAAGAAACTCTTCGAAATCAAGCGGATACATCGTGTATGTCGTTAAATACCCAACCGGTGCAGACTTTATGTTTTTAAGCTCGACGCCCAAAAGCGAGCCGCTGAAAATATATTTGAATGAGCCCTCGTCCACCCAAAATTTCACTTTTGTCGCAAGTTCCTTAAATTCCTGTATTTCATCAAAGAAAATATATGTCTCACCTTTTTTTAAGGGTTTGTCGGCAAAAAGCGAAAGCCCCGCAACCATATCGTCTACCGTTTCGCTGTTCGCAAGAATTTTCACCAATTCGGGTGTTTTAAGAAGATTAAACTCAACATACTCACAGCCCTCGCTTTTTAAAACACTTCTTATAATGTACGTTTTTCCGACTTGCCTCGCACCGTCTATAAGAAGAGCTTTTTTCCCGCCGTTTATCCACTCGTAAATTTTCTTTTCCATTTTTCTGTGTAACATAAGTTCTCACCTCTTCCCTTGATATTGTACCACCCTTTTGTCATTTATTCAACCCTTATTTAAAAGTTTTTGTCATTTTTTCCACACAAAGCCACCGAAAAATGACACTTTTCCAAAACTTTTCACGAGGAAATGCCACTTTTTCCGAAATGCGCCCTTTTGTCTGCTCATTTTTTACACCGTAAAACCCCGCTCGAAAAAGCTTTCGGGCGGGGCATATAAATCTTTTTAATTAATCTGCCGTATTATTTTAAAGCCAGCACCGTTACAAGCGAAATCACTGCTTGGAGCATATTGAGTCTGTAAATCGTCTGTACGTTTGACCAGCCTTTATTTTTTCTCAAGTGGTCGTGAATGGGTGTTCTGGTGTTTTTTAATATGCTTATTTTAAGGAAGCGCTTTAAGGAAACCTTTGCTATACCGAGAAGTCCGTCAACGAGGAATACAAAGCAAAGCGGGATTGAAAGGAGCATATTGCCCGTTTTCATAAGCATAATTCCGAGGAATATTCCGAGGGCTCTGCTTCCCGCATCGCCCATCATCATAGAGCTCGGCTCTGCGTTGAACCACAAATACGGCAAAAGCACAAATATCATTACAAGTGCAAAGGAAATCATATCGGAATTATCCGCAACACGCCCTGCAAGAAGCGTTCCCGCTACCGAAATAAATACCATTGAATTAATTGCGAGAGAGCCGCTGTAGCCGTCGATTCCGTCGGAGCAGTTCACGGCATTTATCATCATCCACAAAAATACCGTGCCCACTAAAATGTACAGAACAAGCGGCAATTCAAGCGAAAATCCGAACGCCGAAATCGCCAAAAGCTCCGGATTGGATGTTGCGAAAAGTGTTGATGTGAGCGCGCATATCACAAGATCGAGTATACCTTTTTTGTATTCATTCCACGGCGTTTCGGCTCTGTCGTCAAAATAGCCCAAAAGCATACTTACGAAAACGCACGCAAGATAAAGCATATTTTCACCGCTTATTGTCACAAAAAGCGGAGTTGTAACAACAAAGGCGATAACAAAAAGTATGCCCGCGCCGCGAATTTTGCCTGCGGAAAGACTGCCGTTAAAGGCGAATTCTCTGCCGTGGTCCTTCGGAAGCTTATTTTTCAAAAGTACAATAAGCAAAAGACTCACCGCAAGCGGCAAAACGACATTTAAAATTAACAGAAGCTTATTTGGAATTAAAGATAAAAGCATTGTTTCACATCCGATACATTTATTACTTTTCAGCATTGTGGGGCTTTTTATTGCGGTAATTACAAAAAGCCGCATTTTAAAGCCGTACGGAGTTTAACTCTCGTCACTGTTTAAGTATATCACAATTTTAAAATTTTTCAACAAATAATACTTAAAGCCTTGAAATATTTGTTAAAATACCTTATCATTTATATATACGACAATATTCACTGCAATTACGGAGTTGATTTTATGGAAAAATTCGCAAGATTCAATTATCAGCCGTGCATAACGCTCGGAAAAGACGGCAAAAAGGTTACCGGAAGCCGCGAGCACGCCGAGCTTTCGAGAACAGCCTCCGCCGAAGGCGTAGTTCTTTTAAAAAACGAAAACAACGCACTGCCGCTCAAGGTGGGCGAAACCGTCGCACTTTTCGGCAGAGCGACAATAGAATACATAAAGGGCGGCGGCGGAAGCGGCGACGTTAATTGCGAATACGTTCGCAACATTTACGACGGATTTTCCGAAAAGGAGCGCGAGGGCAAGGTTTCTCTTTATATGCCCACGGTAAAATATTACGAAAATTACGTTAAAGAGGAAAGCAAAAAAATCCCCACACGCGCCGAGGTCGAAAAAATCTGGGGCAAAGTAAACGCCATGGATTTTTGCAAGGAAAAGGACGATATAATTTACGACACCTTCGCAAGAATGCACGTAAAGGAAGCAGACGTCCCCTCTTCTCTTATTGAAGAAGCCGCAAAAAATGCCGATACTGCAATTATCACCTTAAGCCGCTTTTCCGCGGAGGGTGTTGACCGCAAGGCTATTGAAGGTGACTATTACTTAAACGATGCGGAAAAAAATCTTATTAAAAGAGCCTCCGAAGCGTTCAAAAAGACTGTTGTAATCATTAACTCCGGCGGCGTTGTAGATTGCGAATTCTTCGCAGATAACCCCAACGTACAGGGTGTAATTTACGCCTGGCAGGGCGGAATGGAGGGCGGTGCGGCGCTTGCCGACATTATTTGCGGCGACAAATGCCCCTCGGGAAAGCTTTGCGATACAATTCCGAAATCGTATTACGATTACGCGAATGCCGAAGAATTTTTAACGGGCTTTGAGCATCTTGACTATTTTGACGACATATATGTAGGCTACCGCTATTTCGAAACCGTTCCCGGCGCAAAGGAAAAGGTTCGCTACCCGTTCGGCTTCGGACTTTCATATACCGACTTTTCAATAAGCGGCGCTCTCGCGGGAGAAAGCGACGGCAAAATAAATCTTCTCGTAACCGTTAAAAACACCGGAAGTGTAAGCGGCAAAGAGGTAGTACAGCTTTATTACAGTGCACCCGAAGGACTTCTTAAAAAGCCCGCACTTGAGCTTGCCGCATTTAAAAAGACAAAGCTTTTAGCTCCGGATGAAAGCGAAACTCTCGCACTTTCGTTTGATGTAAACGATATGGCAAGCTTTGACGACCTCGGAAAAATCGAAAAATCAGCCTTTGTCCTCGAAGGCGGCGAATACCGCTTCTTTGTAGGCAATTCCGTAAGAAGCACACGCAAGCTTCTGTATAAATACATTGTACCCGAAACCGTTGTTATAAAAAAATGCAAACAGCTTTTAAGACCGTTCTTCCTTGAAAAAAGACTTCTTTCGGACGGCACATTCGAATTACTCCCCCAAGGCGAGCCCGAATATCTTTCGGGAAGAGCTTCCGAAGCTTCAGCCACCGCACCGAAGGAAACGGTAATGCTCACGGAAGTCGGCGAAAAATGCACGCTTGACGAATTTGTAAAGCAGTTTACAAACAGAGAGCTTTGCGAATTTTTGGGCGGCAAGCAAAATCAGCCCGGCGTTTGCAACACAGGCGCATTCGGCGACCTTAAAAGGCTCGGAATTCCCGCCGCTCCCACGGCGGACGGTCCTGCGGGACTCAGACTCAACGCCAAAACAGGCGTTCCCACCACCGCATGGCCCTGCGCCGCACTGCTCGCGTGCACCTTTAACACCGACCTTATTTTCGAAGTAGGCAGTGCCGCCTCGGCAGAGCTTAAGGAATGCAACCTCGGCATTTGGCTTGCGCCTGCGATGAATATTCACAGAAATCCGCTTTGCGGCAGAAACTTCGAATATTTCTCCGAAGACCCGCTTCTTGCCGGAAAATGCTGTGCCGCCGAGGTAAGAGGCATACAATCAAACAAAATCGCTGCCTCCGTTAAGCATTTTGCCTGCAACAACCGCGAATCGAACCGTTTCGAAACGGATTCCCGCGTTTCCGAAAGAGCCTTAAGAGAGATTTATCTTCGCGGCTTTGAAATATGCGTTAAAGAAGCCGACCCGTGGACCGTTATGTCCTCATACAACAAAATCAACGGTATGCACACCTCGCAAAGCTACGAGCTTTTAACAGAGCTTTTAAGAGGCGAATGGGGCTTTAAGGGCGTTGTTACAACCGATTGGGGCGCACACAGCGAGCACTCCGATGATGTTCTCGCGGGCGGCGATGTAAAAATGGGCGAAGGCTACCCCGACGAGCTCGAAGCTGCTCTTAATTCCGGTAAGCTCACAAGAGCCGACCTCGAAGCGCCTGCAAAGCGCATACTTGAATTAATTTTAAAATTCGACTGATTTATACCACACACAGTAAGGAGGTGCGGTTTTGGGCGAATTCACATTTTATGTTGTTGCCGACCCTCATTTTTTTGAAAGCTCCCTCGGAGCATACGGAAAGCATTACGAGGAATTTATGGATTTTGAGCAAAAATGCTTTGCCGAGACCGCGGCAATAAACAATGCCGTTTTCGATTTTTTAAAAAACGCCGACGATGCCGACACCGTGCTTTTCGCGGGAGACCTTTCGTTTAACGGCGAAAAAGCAAGTCACGCCGCATTTTCCGAAAAGCTTTCGGAATTAAAAAGAAGCGGCAAGCGTCCGCTCGTTGTCACGGCGGGGCACGACATTGAACCTCACCCGTTTTGCTACAACGGCAAACAGCGCGAAGGTGTTGAAGGCATTTCGTTTTCCGAGCAATACGACTTCTACCGCGAATTCGGCTATGACGATGCGCTCTCATTTAACAGGGAGCATCTTTCGTATATAACCGAGCTTTGCGACGGGCTTCGTCTTCTCGTTCTTTGCAACGACACCGAAAACGGGCAAAACCTCCCCTACTCCGATGAGCTTCTTTACTGGGTAAAAGAACAGCTTGACATAGCAAAAAAGGACGGGCAAAAGGTAATTGCCATGGAGCACTACCCCGTTCTTGCGGGTCAGCCGATTTTCACGCTCGTGCCGGATGCACGCCAAAAGGATTCAAAAAAGCTGTATACGCTTCTTGCGGACAACGGCGTTCACCTGATATTCACGGGGCATATGCACAATCAAAGCATTAACCGTGTGATAACCGAAAAGGGTAACGCCTTTTACGACGTCTGCACGGGAACAATAATCGGCTGTCCGGCGTTTTTCAGACGTGTCACGCTTAAAGACAATTTTACAAAAGCGGAAATCGAAAGCATCCCCGTCCCCGATTTTTTGTGGGATACAAGAGGAAAAACGTGCGAACAATATCTTAAAGACCAATTCGACCGTATGATTTTGTCTATTCTTACCGGAATGCGCGACAATCCCGAAAAGCTTCTCGGAAAATTCGGCGCGGCAGACAAAAAGGGGCTTTACAAGCCCGTAAAGTTTCTCGGCAAGGCTGTTGATTCACTAACCGTTGGCAAAACGGCGCGCCTGTTTCTTGTAAAAGCCGAAAAAGAGGTTAAGGATATTCCCTTAAAAACGCTCTCTCTTGAAATAGCAAGAAGCATTTTCACGGGCGACCAACCGTTCACCGACAAAACCCCCGAGGGTAAAACGGTATTAAAGGTATTTTCAAGGCTTAAGCCTGTTTTTAAAATATTAAACAAAAAACTTCACGGCTCGCAGGGCGAAGAGCTCGACTTGTTCGACATTTTAAAAAACACCGTAGGCAATT
>CAZRXQ010000025.1:0-13543 GCA_964604065.1 uncultured Eubacteriales bacterium
CGCGCAACCAGCTTTCCTCTGTGCACGGGTTCTACAATATACGGTGCGAGCTTCATAGAGTCGGTGAGGAATGACATAAGCTTATCCGTAAATGTCGTGCGCGGCAAAAGCTCTTTTACGGAAATCATAAGCACTCTGCCTATTTCAGAAACCTCGGGGGTTGAGTACGGCTTCATTTTCACAAAACCGTTGCCCTTAAAGGTAAAGTCGAGCACACGCTTTCCTATTGTGGTTATGGGTCTTATATTAACCGAAAGCAGGCTGTCGCTCTTCCATTCGGCAGAGGCGCAAACGGTGTAATCAACGCCCGCAAGGCGCATATTGCCGTACAAAAGGCGTCCGCCCATACCGCATTCCACCGTGTTTTTGTCGCTGCCCTCGCACCAGGTCATGGTGCACCTGTCGTCGGCAAAATCGAATTCGATATTATTAATATTCCCCGCCTTTTCCGAGGACATATATGTTACCGCAAGCGGAAGCACACTTACGGGGAAGCCGATTAAATTAAGCAACAGCTTTTTTCTTAACAAAATCGTACCGTTATTTAAGGCGGCTTCCTTTATGCTGTGGAACGAGCGTGCGGGATTTTCAAGAGCAAAGCGCTCGCCGAGCCTTTCGAACTCCGGAACGGGAGATTTCTTCGCTTTTTTGTCGGGGGCAATAAACGCCTTCGGGAAATGGCGCCAAATACAGTCGCGTGCGCCCTGAGCATCGGCAACGCCGCCGAATGCCACTACAACAGCCTCTTCCTTTTCGAAAACGATTCCGAACTGCGAGAACATACCGTCCGCTCTGTAGGCATCGGCATCACCCTCGCAACGCCAAAAGCCGTAGCCGTAGCCCACGGAATTGTCACCCGGTATACAAATCGAGGAATCGCTGTGCGCCGCGGTTGCTTCCTTTACCCATTCCTCGGGGATAATCTGCTTTTTGCCTATTTTGCCGCCGACGGCGTAGCAATACATAAGCTTGTAAAAATCAGAAAGCTTTATGTAAAGTCCCCAACCGCCCGCTTCGATTCCGCTTTTGTCCGTTTCCCAAAACGGAACATCTATTCCGAGCGGTTCAAAAAGGCGCGGGCGCAAAAATTCTCTCACGGTTTCGCCCGTTGTTTTGAATATTATCGCGCTGAGCATATACATATTTTCGTTAACATAGCGGAACGTGCCGGGCTCGCCGTACCACGGGGCTTTAAAAAAGCTGTCAATCCAGTCGATTTTACCCTTGTCGCTGAAAACGTCGGGTTGCTTTCCCGCGGTCATTGTAATAAGGTGGCGCACCGTCACCTGAGAAAGGCGTCTGTCGCCCGAATCGTACTCGGGGAAAACATCCACAAGGCGCGTATCAAGCGAAAAAAAGCCCTCGTTTATTGCGATTCCCACCGCGGTGGAAACAAAGCTTTTGCTTACCGAATAAACCGCATGAGGCGTTTCGGCGGTGAAGGGGGCACGGTAAAACTCGCAAGCAAGCTTACCGTTTTTAATAACGGCAAAGCTGTGGAATTCGAGATTATTCTCTTCCATATCGTTGAAAAATTCCACAAGCTCGTTTGAATCCACGCCTACTGCCTCGGGACAGCGCGCTTTTTCAAGCTGAAATACATCGGACATAATTTTTCCTCCCTTACAAATATACATATATATTACCATATATTCCGAAAAATCTCAATAGACGTAATGATTTTTTGTTAAAAACCTTTAAGTTTTTTATTTTCGATTGACATAAAACGGAATAAATAGTAATATATAGCCGATTAAATTCCGACGGAGATACTTATGAACAAACAGCTTTATCTTGAAGATCACGGCAAGTCGCGTCTTATTTTTGTCGCCTGCTTTGCCGCATACACCGCCTCTTATGTAGGCAGAATCAATTTTTCGGCGGCGCTTTCCGCGATTATTGCCGACGGGCTTTTCACAAAACCCGAGGGCGGACTTATCGGCTCGTCGTTTTTTGTGGTTTACGGAATTTTCCAGATAATAAACGGCTTTTTGGGTGACAAAATTTCGCCGTTTAAAATGATAATAAGCGGACTGTCGCTTTCGGCTGTTTCGAATATTCTTATGACGTTTTGCACCTCGAACATTCAAATGGCGGTGGTTTGGGGCTTTAACGGCTTTGCGCTCGCTCAGCTTTGGGTTGCTATTTTAAAAATCCTTGCAAGCATAATAAACGAAGAAATGCGCTCGAAGGCATGCCTTAACATAAGCGCCACGCTTCCCATAGGCACGGTGCTTGCGTATGTTACCGCATCGCTTTCGATAAAATTCTTCAGCTGGAAATACGTATTTTACACAGCCGCCGCGGTGCTTCTTTTTGCATGTGCGTTCTTTGTGCTTTCGTATCTTTCTTCTAAAAAATATTTCACGCTTCGCGATATGCAAATTCCCGCAAAATTCGAATCCGAAACTGCCGAAGGAAAGAAAAAGACGACAGGTCTCATGGCGCTCTTCGCCGCCTCGGGCGTGCTTTTGCTTCTCCCTGCGGACGCCATTCACGGCGCTATAAAGGAAGGCATTACAACGTGGCTTCCCACAATGATAACAGAGGTTTACGGCACCTCGGCTTCCTTCTCGGTGCTTCTTTCAATTGCCCTTCCCATATTCAATTTAAGCGGTGCGTACATCATCACACCCATTTACAACAAGCTCTTCAAAAAAGACGAAATGAAAACAGGCGCGGCAATACTTACGTTTACGCTTATTCCTCTTTCGTGCATTATGTTCGTAAGCTCTCTTCCGCTCCCCCTAAGCCTTGTGCTTCTTGCTTTAAGTACCACGGCTATGTACACATATAACTACGTCATTATTACACTTGTTCCCATGCGCTTTGCAAAAACCGGAAAAACCGCAACGGTAACCGGCTTTATGAACGCCGTGGCATATGTCGGCAGTGCCGCTTCCTCTTACGGCTTCGGCGTTGTTTCCGAAAAAATCGGTTGGGGCGGTACGGCAACCGTGTGGCTTTGCCTTTGCCTTGCGGCGCTTCTTTTAACGCTTCTCGCCTCGAAAAAATGGAGAAAGTATTTTGTATGAATGTTTTTGATTTTGACAACACCGTCTACGACGGCGAAAGCTCGGTGGATTTCTTTTTATGGTACATAAAAAAAGACCCGTCGCTTATAAAATTTCTTCCGAGTGTGTCGGTAGCCCTTCTTCGCTACAAATCGGGAAAGCTTTCCGTAGAAGAGGCACTTTCGAAATACGGCACAAAGCTTACCGCGTATTTTAAAGAAAACCTTTCGGGGAACAACACGCTTTATTCGGATGCCGAAATTTTTTGGCGTACTAACATTGTAAAAATAAAGCCCTTTTACGAAAACGTAAAATCCGAGGATGATGTCGTTATTTCCTGCTCGCCGCGCTTTCTTCTTTGTGAGCCCTTAAAAAGGCTCGGCATAAAGCACTGCATCTGCACCGAAATAGACGAAAACAGCGGCGAAATAACAAGACTGTGCTTTCGCGAAAACAAGGTTAAAGCATTCCTAAAGGAATATCCGGGCGAAGCTATTGACTGCCTTTACACCGACTCCTTTAACGACAAGCCGCTTATGGATATAAGTAAATCCGTTTATCTTGTAAAAGGAAACAGTATTAAAAAAATAAAGTAAGCATTAATAAAAAGCCTCCCTTTGTCATAAAGTGTACAAAGGGGGATTTTTTTATGACCGACGAAAAAAACTTTGATCCTATGCCGCAAAACTGCATTCTCGAAAACAGAAAAAAGCTTTCCGTTACGGGCGTTTCGGAGGTAATAAGCTTTGACGAGCAAAACGTATCGGCAATAACAAAGCTCGGCGAGCTTACCGTCAGAGGAGAAAGCTTACATATTACGCACCTGTCGCTCGAAATAGGCGAAATGACCGTTGAAGGCGAGGTTTCGGCTGTTATTTTCGAAGACGCCGTGCAAAAGACCGGCGGATTTTTCGGAAAGGTGTTTCGCTGATGTATTCCTTTGAGCAAAGCGAGCAGGTCGGTCTTTTTTTAATGTCCCTCGGTGTGGGCTTTATATTGGGACTTATTTACGATATTTTAAGAACCGTGCGCATATCCTTCACAAAGGGAAAGGCTTTTGTTTTTATTTTCGATGTGCTTTACTTTCTTTTGTTCGGGCTTATTACGTTTGTGTTTATTCTCGCCTTTAACAAGGGCGAGCTTCGCTTTTATTTAATATTCGGCGAAATATGCGGTGCGGCTTTTTATTATTTTTCCTTCGGTCTTGCCGCAATAAAGCTTTCTCTTGTTTTTTCGCGTCTTACGAAAAATTTTTTTTCGTTCTTTTTTAAGGTGATTTCTTATCCGTTTCGCCTTATTTTTAAGGCACTGAACGCCGTTTTCTCGAAAATTTCGGTATTTTTTAAAAAAAGTCAAAAAAAGTCTCAAAAAAATCGAAAAAAACACTTGCCAAAACTCAGATTATGTGTGTATAATTTATTAGGTATATTTGTAAGGCGAAACGGCACTTTAAACGGAGGCGAATTAAGAGATGGCGAAAAAAAAGACTAAGCAAAAAAAGAAGCCCTTCAGCGTGATTCTTCTCGTTGCAATGCTTCTTATTCTGTCGTATTTTGTTTTCTCTATCATCTCCACCGCGGTTGATAACAAGCGTCAAAGCAACGAGTACGAAAAACTTTCCGACAAGCTTTCGGACAGACTTGAAGAAAACGCCGAGCTCTCGGAGCTTGTCGACAACGGAAACGAGTCCGAGGTCGCCGAAAAATATGCCAGAGAAAACGGCTACGCTTACCCCGACGAGCGTCTTTATTATGACGCAACGCCCGGTGAGTAAAATGCCGTAAAATCCGTCTTAAAGACGATAAAATATTCGAGAGGTAGCTTAATGGCAGTAGAAATCGGCGCAATTTTAGAAGGCAAGGTAACAGGCATCACAAACTTCGGAGCATTCGTGGAGCTCCCGGACAAGTCAACCGGTATGGTACATATTTCCGAGGTATCCAACTCCTTTATTAAGGACATTCACGAAAAGCTCAACGAAAACGACACGGTAACGGTCAAGGTTATTGACATCAACGAAAAGGGCAAAATCGCTCTTTCGATAAAAAAAGCGTTACCCAAGGAAGAGGTTCAGGAGAAACCCAAAAAGAATTTCACCCCAAAACAAAAATCCGGTCCGCAGGTTTGGACGGGACAAAAGAAGGCAGAGCCCGAAAATATGTCGTTTGAAGATATGATGGCACGTTTCAAGTCGGTAAGCGACGAAAAGATGAGCGACCTTAAGAAAAATTCCGCCGCAAAGCGCGGCAATCCCACACCCAAAAGAGGTTCGGGAAGATAATCTAAACCTAGGGTGACGAGAGTCGAACTACATACGCCTAAAATTTAATCTTTCGGCGCACCAAGGCGTTTTTCGCCTTGATATACGACAGTATAACTGCGGCGAAGAAACACCTTGCTGCATCCAAAATCTTTAAATTTTAGGTGCAAGCAGTTTTGAAAGAGCAATTTTCAAGCAAGAACAAGGAAAAAAGACGAGTAATACTTTCGTATTGCGAGGCTTTTTGACGCAGTAATTGCGTAAAATTGCCTTTCAAAACCGTATGGAGTTCGACTCTCGCCACCCTAACAAGCGGTACGGCAGTATTCGGTACAGCCTGCCGCTTTTTTACATACTACGGAGGAAGCTATGCGCGAAATAGATGTTAAAATAATAGAGGAGCAGGTCGAAAAGCTCTTTTTAAAAGCAAATACCTTTTTACCGAAAGACCTTGAAGAGCTTATAAACAAGGCAAAAAAAGAAGAAACGAACGACGGCGCAAAAAGCATTTTCTGCGATATGTGCAAAAACTTAGATGCCGCACGAGAGCTTTCTATTCCGATTTGTCAGGACACGGGACTTGCGGTTCTCTTTGCCGAAATAGGTCAGGACGTTCACTTTGTCGGAGGCTCTTTCGAAGAATCCGTAAACCGCGGCGTAAAAAAAGCCTACCTCGACGGTAAAATGCGCTGTTCTGCGGTAAAAGACCCCTTAAGACGCGAAAATACCGGTGATAACACACCGGCAATAATTCATATATCCTTAACCGCGGGAAGCTCTGTTAAGCTTACTGCCGCCCCAAAAGGCTTCGGAAGCGAAAATATGAGCAGGATTAAAATGTTCAACCCTTCCGCAACCGCGGACGATATAGTCGGTTTTGTTACCGAAACCGTTCGCCTTGCGGGCTCTAACCCATGCCCGCCGCTTGTTGTGGGTGTGGGAATAGGCAGTGACTTCGAAGGCGCGGCAATTCTTTCGAAAAAAGCGCTTACAACACCCGTGGGCGAAACTAACCCCGACCCGTTTTATGAGGCGCTTGAAAACGAAATGCTCGAAAGCATAAACAAATTAAACATAGGCGCGCAGGGCTTCGGAGGCGATATCACCGCACTTGCGGTAAATATCAAAACAGCTCCGACCCACATAGCGGGACTTCCCGTAGCGGTAAACATAGGCTGTCACGTTACACGCCACGCAGAAATTATCATTTAAATAATTTCTCCCACCATTCAAGAAGCTTGAATCTGACCTCGTATTTTGTGTCGGATTCAAGTATTTCTTTTCCGTCCTCTGTAATATAATCCGAAAGCTCGTCTTCCTTCGCACTCACTTCTCCCGTTGCCGTGGGAACGCAAAGCGGCGGGAACATAACGCACCACCAGTTGTGACCCTCGCCATCTCCCAAAACAACCTTAACCGAGGTATACTCTCCCGCCGGGAAGGTTAAGTCACCGTATGTGCGCGTAGGGTAAAATTCACGGCAAAGCTTTATTTTCGCATTGTAAGAAAAGCCGTTTTCTTTTAAAACGCCGTTTGCCGTTTTTTCCAAAAGCTCTTTTGAACTTTCGAAATATTCTGCCGCATTTTCCGTATTCACACCGTCCGATAAAAGAGAAGAGTTCTTTTTAAGAAGTGCGTCGCGTACAGCAAGCTTTACTTTTTGGTCGTCATCACTGTCGCTGTTTGCGAGTATGTGAAGGCGCACGACGCTTCCGCTTATATTTTCGCATCTTCCCGCAAACAGCACGGATGAAAACGCAAAATACAAAGCAAATGCCGAAGCGCAAGCCGCCAAAAACAGCCTGTCGCGCCTTTGCTTCTTAGCGGTGTATTCCGAACCGCTCTTAAAAAACTTTGATTTTCGCATAACAAAAACCGCCTTTTTTCCGAATTTATGTACACGGAAATTATCGGCGGTTTAATTTTTTTAAATCAGATTTTTTATATTATCGGTCGCAAATTTCGACACCGATTTTTACGGGGTCGCAAAGAAATACATTTTCATATTCTTTTTCGAGTGCATTTTTGCACGCTTCGGCATCGGCTTTATTTAAAAATGCACCGAACACGGCAGAGCCCGAGCCCGTCATACAAGCTGCCGCGGCACCGTATGAATTCATTACCGATTTAATATCCACTCTCTTCGGGACTTCTATTACCTGCTCGAAAATATTGGCGCAAAAGCGCAGTGCCTCTTTTGTGTCGCCGTCAAGAAGAGCCTCTACCATAGGCTCACCCTTCGGATGACGAAGCGACGGGTCGGAGTCTATTGCCTTATAAGCAGAGCCTGTTTTACTGCCGCTTTCGGGGCGAACTATTACGAACGCACAATTTTCAAGAGGCTTTAAGGGCGCAACAACGCTTCCTATGTCAAGACAAAGCGCCGTGCCGCCTATAACGGTAAAGGGAATGTCCGCACCGACTGCCGCGCCGATTTCCGCAAGCTCACGCTCGGAAAAAATGTTTTTGTAAAATGCATTCAGCGCCTTAAGCACAGCCGCACCGTCCGCACTGCCGCCGCCCATTCCCGCTTCACTCGGAATGTTTTTTTCTATAATTATTTTCAGTCCGCGGTTTTTTGTAATTCCCGCACGCGCATAAAACGCCTCGGCACATTTGTAAACAATGTTCGAAGAATCCGTCGGAACAGAAGGCTTGTCGCACTCTATTAAAATATCCTCGCCCGGGAGCATTTCAACATACACCGTATCGTAAAGACCCACCGACTGCATAACGGTGTAAAGCTTATGGTAGCCGTTCTTCTTTACTCCCGTAACATCAAGCATCAGATTTATTTTCGCATACGCTTTTAACTTCAAAACAATGCCTCCTTCTTTTTTTATTCATTTTATCACACGGCGCTTCATATTTAAAGAGTTAATTTACATAATTTAAAAATTTTGATTGACTGTTACTTTCGGAATATATATAATAAAAGTATAAAACAAGGCAAATATTCACACTTCTTTTAGAAATGCGCGAATTTTTTGCATATTACACTTGTAAAGCATTCTACTTGACATTGTTCAAAACTCTGTCTAAATTGTCAACAACTCCTCTTTACAGCTGCCTTTTTTCCCCGAATTTTGCGTTTTTCTGTAAAGTAACTGACTTTACTTCTACAAAGTTTTGAACATTTTGCCTTTTTCGCGGCATTTTGCCGAATGTATATACACTTGTATATTCATTTTTAAACTTTTTAAGGTCTGATTTTTTTGCGCACACTAACTTTTACAATTCACGCGGATTACGACAGCAAGCCGCTTCTTTATTACCTGAAGGGCTTTTTAAAATTTTCGGAAGGAATAGTCGGTACGCTTCGCCACACCGAGGGTGCGGTGAAAATTAACGGCAACAACACCCGCGTTATAGATAAAATCCATACGGGTGATTTTCTCGAAATAACGCTTCCCGAAAAAAGCAACGCTCCGCTTCTTTGGGATGCGCCGCTTGATATTGTTTACGAGGACAGTGACATTTTAATTATAAACAAGCCTGCGGGAATATCGTGCCACCCCTCGCACAATCATCCGAATTTTACTATGGCAAATGCGGTTGCCGCGTATCTTTTAAAAACCGAAGGCGAAGAGAAAGCCTCGCGTACCGTGGGAAGACTCGACAAGGGCACAAGCGGACTTCTGCTTTTCGCAAAGCATTCATATGCCGCCTCGCGCCTTAACGGGAATATAGACAAGGTTTATTTTGCGCTTGTCGGGAAGCGCATTGAAGCTCCCGGAACAATAGACACTCCGATTTTTCGTCCCGACCCCTTAAAAACGCTTCGCGATACGGGCAAAAGCGGCGACTTTGCCGTTACGCATTATGAGCCCCGAGGCTTTTTCGGAGAATACACTCTTCTTCGGGTGACAATAGAAACGGGGCGCACGCATCAAATACGCGTTCATATGAAAAGCATCGGCGCACCGCTTGTGGGTGACGATATGTACGGCGGCACACTTACAAAGCACCTTTCGCGTCCCGCGCTTCATTGCGGCGAAATTTCCTTTACCCATCCCGCAACAGGCGAAAGGCTTCACTTTTCCATCCCTCTTCCCGAGGATATTTTAAACGAAATAAATTCGCACACAAAAAGTGCGAACCTAAATACACAAAGCTGAAAGAGGTGTTTTTATGCACACAATGAATCCGAATGTTTTAAGAAATCTTATTCGGCAAATGGCGCCCTACAACACAGAAGAGAGCGTCACCATACCCGAATGGGTGTCGTATACGGGTGTTCATACCGCTCCCGGTGAAATTGTCTTAAACGGCGACGAAAAAACCGTTATGAAGCTCGGCGACCACTGGTTTGTCGGCTACGACGACACGCGCTATTTCGAAGCCTGTGTTAAAATTCCCGAAAGCTTTGAAGGGCGAACCGTTCGACTTGTAATAGATTTCGGCGGCGAAGCGCTTGTAAGAATTAACGGCGAGCTTTCGGGCGCAGTAAGCTCCCGCGAAAACAGCGGCTGGGTCGGAAGAAACGACATAATTTTCAACCGCGACTTAAAAGGCGGCGAGGAGCTTTTTATTCAGCTTGAAGCCGCAGTAGACAGCGCCGCTTTTTGCGATCACTCCATAGCCGGTGAAAGCGCAATGGAATACACGCTTAAGGAAGCCGCACTTGTTTTAATCAATGACGATGCCGAAGGCTTTTACACCGACCTTACCTGTGCGTTTGACGTTTACCTTCATTCGGAGGACAAATATGTTGCGAAAAGACTTTACAACATAACCGACACCGCTATTCATATGCTTTCCTTCGACCTCGGGAAAAAAGCGTATTACGATTCGATAAAGCCCGCACGCGAATATTTTAATAAGGAATGCGAAGCGCTTTCGGCGCTTTCGAAAACACCCGGAGAGGTAATTCTTGCCGGTCACAGTCACCTTGATGTTGCGTGGCTTTGGACTGTTAAGGAAATCCACCGCAAAACGGCGCGAACCTTCTCCAACAATATTGAGCTTTTGAAAAAATACCCGTCCTTTAATTTTACGCAAAGTCAGGCAGTGCTTTACGATTTTATGAAAAAGCATTATCCCGATATTTTCGAACAGATCAAAAAGTATGTAAAAGAGGGCAGATGGGAAATTATAGGCAACACCTGGGTAGAAGCGGACACAAATCTTGCCTCGGGCGAAAGCCTTATAAGGCAGCTTCTTTACGGCAGAGAGTTCTTCTTAAAGGAATTCGGCGTAAGCTCCGATACATATTGGCTTCCGGACTGCTTCGGCTTTACAGCCGCTCTTCCGCAGATAATTAAAAAATCGGGTATGAAGTACTTTATTACGTCAAAGCTTCAATACAACGACACAAACGAATTTCCTCTTTCCGTATTTAAATGGCGCTCGCATTCGGGTGACGAGGTTCTCGCGTATATGCAAAAGGTTCATTACGAGGGCGAGGGCAACGCCGAATACATTGTAAAAACCCGCTCCACGAACCGTCAGAACGACGTTGTAGACGCTTCTATGGGTATGTTCGGTTACGGCGACGGCGGCGGCGGTTGCACCTTTAATATGGTCGAAAGAGTAAACCGCTTCGCAAAGCTCCCGGGACTTGCGAAGGTTCGAATAGGCAAAGCCTCGGAATTTTTCGCAGAGGTTGAAAAAAGCCGCGACGAGCTTCCCGTATGGGACGGTGAAATGTATTACGAAAATCACCGCGGAACATTTACAAGTCAGGCGTTTATTAAAAAGAATAACCGCAAGGGCGAATATATGTTAAGAAATGCCGAGATACTCGGGCTTCTTTCGGGTACATACGACAAGAACGCACTTGAAAAAGCATGGAAGCTTCTTCTTATAAACCAATTCCACGACATTCTCCCCGGCACTTCGATTCACGAGGCAATAGAAAATACAAGGGAGGAATACGGCGAATTAAGAAAGCTCGGGCACGCCCTTATTTCGGACTCGCTTAACGTGCTTAACAAAAAAGCGGGAATCGGAAAGCTTTCGGTTGTGGTTTGGAATCCGTCCTCGCATACCGTCTCAAATGCGGTTGAGGTTTGCGTGCCCGCCGAAATTACGACGGTATCGGACGCAAACGGCAGCATAATAAAAAGCACCTTTGGGCACCTTGAAAACGGCGAAAAGCTTCTCACTTTTATTGCAGACGGCGTTCCCGGTATGGGCTATAAGGTATACTCGCTTTCCTCTGAAGAAAAGGGCGCGGAATTCCCCTCGGTTACAGCCGAAAAAAATCTTCTCGAAAACGAATATCTTCGCGTAACGCTCAACGAAAACGGTGCGCTCACCTCTGTTTTCGACAAAGAAAACAACCGCGAGGTGCTTTCGGGCAAGGGCAATGTTCTTACAATTTCTCACGACAAGCCCGTTCACGAAAGCGCGTGGAATCTTGAGAACGATTATATGATGAATATGACCGAATTAGACGGGAGCGAAAGCGTAACGGTTCTTGAAGCCTCACCTGTCCGCGGCGTAATAGAGGTTATTAAAAAATATCACGACTCAACCATCACTCAAAAAATCATTCTTAAAGCCGGGTCTAAAACACTCGATTTTGACACCGAGGTAGATTGGCACGAGCGCGAAAAGGTCTTGAAGGCAGAGTTCCCAGTTAACATACGCGCACGCTATTCAACCTTTGAAATCGCACACGGCGCGCTTCAAAGACCGACCTACGCCAACAACTCTTACGAAAAGGCTATGTTTGAGTGCTGTGCGCACAAATGGACAGACATTTCCGAGGGTGACTACGGCGTAAGCCTTCTTAACGACTGCAAATACGGCTACGACATACAAAGCAATATTATGCGAATTACGCTTATGCGCGGCCCCGTGTGCCCCGACCCCAAGGGCGACCTCGGGAAAAGCTCGTTTGTGTACAGCCTTTACCCTCACGCGGGAGGCTGGAGCGAAGCGGGCACTGTAGGCGAAGCGTTTAAGCTTAACCTTCCCCTTTCGGCATTCACGGTAATTGACGGCAAAGGCGAAAAGCACGAACACGCCTTCTTTGCGCTCGACAAAGAAAATATTATTATTGACGCCGTTAAAAAAGCACAGGACGAAAACGGCATAATTATAAGAGTGTACGAAGCAGAGGGCAAGCACACTTTTTCGACACTTTCCTTCCCGTTCCCCGTTCTGAGCGTGAGCGAATGTAATATGATGGAGCAGCCGGAGAATGAAACAGCACTTACCTTCGGCGAGACCTCGGTTACCTTTGACATATCACCCTTCGAAGTAAAAACCTTCAGACTGATTTTAAAATAATTGAAATACGAGGCGATTTTATGAGTAACACAAAAAGAACATACAAGAGCTTTCTTCTCGGAGAAGTAAAAAGCGCACAAAAGGAATACACAGAGCCCGTAAAGCTTCTTTCCGAGGACGGCACGCTTCTTTCTCCCGGTTGGGCAAGAAAAAATGTTTTCGAATACGACAGAAACAATTCGAAGCCGACAATCCACAGAAAAGAATGGGATTTTTACCAGATTTCAAACGGTGAATATACCGTTCAGTTAAGCTTTGCTAACATAACCCTCGGCGGCTATGTTTCCGCTGTTTTAATCGACTTAAAGCACCCGGACAAATCGAAGAAGCTTGCCGCGGGAACGGTTGCGGACTCAACGGTGCTTTTCCTCGGCGGCAAGGATAAATACGTTTTACCGCCTAAAGGCGACGTTCCGAACAACGTAAAAATGACGGTAAAGGGCTTAGGCACTGCCGAATTTGAATTTGACACAAAGGAAACAAGTCGCACGCTTTACTACAAATCCGGCAAATGCGAATGCCGCTTTGATGTGGAAATCCCCGAGGGTCTTGAAAACATAACGACCGTTTTGCCGTTTGAGGGCAGTCCCACAAGCTACTTTATGACGACAAAGCAAAACTGTATGCCCTGCAGCGGCTATTACAAAAACGGCGACATCAAGGTCGAATTTTCCAAAGAAAACACCTTCTGCACGCTCGACTGGGGCAGAGTAAACACGCCGTACAAGCTCGTTTGGTATTGGGGCAACGGCTCTGCGCACATTGACGGTGCAGACGGCAAAAAGCACCTTTTCGGTTTTGAAATAACGTGGGGCATCGGCGACGAAAGCAATGCTACGGAAACCGCGATTTTCTATGACGGCAAGGCGCACAAGTTCGGCGCTGTGGATGTTGAGGTCTTCCCGAAGGACGACAAGTACTTAGACGAGTGGCACTTTGTTTCCGAAGACGGCAGATTCGACTTTACAATGAAACCGTTTTACGATCACCACTGCGACACAAATGTACTAAACCTTTTAAGAATGCACTC
>CAZRXQ010000026.1:0-13477 GCA_964604065.1 uncultured Eubacteriales bacterium
TTTCGGTCAGCTTGCGGCTTTTGCGTTGTGGGAAAAGGTTATGTGATATTAATAATCCGTAACTCTTAAAATAAGCTCCGCTTTAAGGGGGAGACCGGCTATTGCGGCGCGGGCTTCTTTTTCGCGCATTGCGGGGGTTACGAAGGCAATTTCGTTTTTCGTTTCGCCGTCGCGGTGAAGAACCGTCGGGCTTTCGAAGACGGAATTAACCGAGTTGAACGCTTTTACATAGTCGTCGGTTACGGCTCTTACATAAAGAGAGCCGGTTTGCATAAGCGGGTCCATAACGTAATTTTCCTCGGCGGGATCCCAGCCGAAAATACGTCTTCTTGTGTTGTGGCGTGCGCAGTCGATAATATCTGCGACAACTGCGCTTGCGGTCGGGAATTTTCCCGCACCTCTGCCGTAAAATACAACGTCACCTATGGCGTCTCCGCGAACGAGAATTGCATTGAACACGTCGTCAACCGTGGAAAGCTGAGTGTGATTTGCAATAAGGCAAGGACCTACGGTTGCGGTGATTTTGTCGTCGGAATATTTTTTTGCTTTACCTATAAGCTTTATAACACAGCCGTGGTTTGCGGCGTATTCTATGTCGCACGGCATAATATTCGTTATTCCTTCGGTTTCGACGGAATCGGGGTAAACGTGCTTTCCGAAGCAAAGAGAGGCGAGGATGCATATTTTTCTTGCGGTGTCAAAGCCCAGAATATCCGCAGAGGGGTCACGCTCTGCATAGCCGTTTGCCTGGGCAAGCTTTAAGGCGTCGTCAAAGCTCATATTGTCGTCAATCATCTTTTTTAAGATGAAGTTCGTTGTGCCGTTGAGTATGCCGGCTATTTCGTCTATTTCGTTTGCGGCAAGGCATTGGCTTATGGGACGGATTATGGGAATTCCGCCGCCGACGCTTGCCTCGAAAAGGAAGTTTACGTTGTTTTCTTCGGCGAGCTTTAAAAGCTCACAGCCCTTTGATGCGACAAGCTCCTTGTTTGAAGATACAACGTCCTTGCCCGCTTTAATGCATTGCGAAACGAATTCGAAGGCAGGGTGAAGTCCGCCCATTGTTTCGACAACGATTCTTATGGAAGGGTCCGAGAGTATATCGTTAAAATCCTTTGTGAAAAGAGGTGCGAGCGTGTGCTCGGAAAAATCTCTTATATCAAGTATTTTTTTCAGTTCAAGAGAGGCTTGTCCGCTTCTTTGAACAATGCTTTTTTTGTTTTTGAGAAACAGTTCGGCAACGCCAGAGCCGACTGTGCCGAAGCCCATAATAGCAATTTGCATACGGTATCCCCCGAAAAAATGTATAATAATAAAACAGTATACCACGTATTCGGGCAATAATAAAGAGTTTTTTTGCTTTTTCATCAAATTTTTCATTTGTTTTCGTGTTTTTATGCGTATTTTTCGAAAGTGAAGCACATTGCCGCGGTTAATTTTTAAGTTTTTTCAAAGATTTTTCAAAATGGCGAAAGTCCTATTGTAAATTTATTTAAAATGGTATATTATATAAGACGGAAGTTAAAACTCAAGGAGGCAAGGTAATATGATAAACAAGCTTGAAAACAGGCGCGAGTTTATAATCAACTTTTTGTATTTCGGTATTATAATCGGACTTTACTGCTTTATTGTAAAATTTGCATTCGGTTATATTTTCCCGTTTCTTTTTGCGGCGGCGCTTGCGGTATTTCTCCAAAAGCCCATTAATAAGCTGAAAAAGCTTCTTCACGTTAAATCGCACGGTCCTATTTCGTTTGTGATGGTGCTTTTTATTGTAGTAATTATAGTTTCGCTTTTGTGCGTTGCGGGTATTCTTCTTTATTACGAGCTTCGCGATTTCTTCAAATTCCTTTTCGGGCAGTTTTCATCCTTGAATGAAATGTTCGAAACAATTGAAAAGCTTTGCGTGGACATTGTGGCAAAGCTTCCCGCGGCGATTCAGGACAGCGCTTCGACGCTTGTTACAAAGCTTTTTAATAAAATAGACGGCTTCGGCACAGCCGACAGCAGCTTTGACTTTTCCGTTCTTTCCGCACCCTTAAGCGGAGCGTGGACGGTAATTAAGGGTATGCCTTCTGCGGTGCTTGCGTTTTTGGTCACGATTATTTCGTGCTTCTTTATGACTGCGGATTATGAAAGCGTAAGTGCGCTTATACTTTCGATGATACCCGAGAACAAGCGCGCAAGAGTCGTTTCCGCAAAGCACACCTTAACATACGGTGTAGGAAAAATGCTTAAGGCGTATGCTACGATAATGCTTATTACCTTCGGCGAAATGTTTTTGGGGCTTTACTTTATGAAGCTTATAGGCATTTATACGGGCGGCTATATAGCGACAATAGCGTTTGTTACCTGCGTTGTCGATATTGTCCCGGTGCTCGGCACGGGCACGGTTGTAATACCCTGGGCGCTTTACAATATTTTCTTCGGCAGTCCGAAGCTCGGCGTGGGGCTTTTTGTGCTGTACGCCGTGATTACGGTTATAAGACAGATTATAGAGCCGAAGCTTGTGGCAAATCAGGCGGGGCTTCCCGCAATAGTAACGGTTATGGCAATGTTTGTGGGCGCAAAGCTTTTCGGAACGTTCGGAATTATTATATTGCCCTTTACCGTAATTATTGTGAAATTTATGTATGACGAAGGAATATTCGGACGCAAGGCGACTGAAAAATTCGGCGAAAAAGCGAGTGCCTGTGTTAACGGTACGAATGAGTGCGAAGGTGAAGGAGAGTCAAGCAATGATTGATCTTCATTCACACACGCTTTGGCATCTTGACGACGGCTCGGACAGCTTTCAGACGACGGTTGAAATGTGCCGCAGGGCAGAAGCCACAGGTACGGATGTGCTGTTTTTGACTCCGCATATTGTGTACTGGAGCGTAGCCGAGGAGCTTTACGACAGACGGAATTACAAGACAGAACAGCTAAGAGAGGTTCTTTTGGACGAGGGTGTGGAGCTTGAACTTAAAAAAGGCTTTGAAATTCTTTGCGATGACGATATTTTCAATGTGAAATATCTTAAGCCTTACACGCTTGCGGATTCCGATTATATACTTATTGAATTCGATTTTTACAAAACGGCTGAGTCGGATGTGCATTCGTGGTGCGATTACATTATGTCGCAGGGATTAACGCCCGTAATAGCGCATCCCGAAAGGTACGGCTTTGTTATAGAGGATATAGCTTCACTTGAAAGACTTTCCGAAAAAGGTGTGCTGCTTCAAATGAATGCCGCGTCGCCCTTGGGGGCGTTCGGCGCTAAGGAGGAGCAGGTTGCACTGAAAATGCTGGGGAGCGGCTTTGTTGATTTTGTGGGTACGGACGCTCACAGCGACAGACGGCGTAACACGGCGCTCGGCGATATGCTCGAAGCGTATCCCGAAAATATACCGTCCGAGCTTATTGAGAGAATAAGCGAAGAAAACCCGAGAAGGCTTATGGAAAACAAAAAAATAGAGCCTGTGAGGTTTTGCCCTGTTTCAAGGCTTTGACAAAATATATGCGCATTGTAAGAAAATTCCTTTTATTTCTTTTTGGGAATTAAAATATGCGCGTGATATGTTACTATACAACTGATGAAAAAGAATGAAGGGAGGCATTTTTGATGTTACAGGCAGTATGGCAGCTTCTTGCTAACTTTAATGTTGACGTTCAGGGCATCGCTGATGCTTTGAAGGAGCTCATTTGGCTTGATCCCGATACGAACGAGTATGTAGGACAGCTTGCGGCTCTTATTGACGTACCGGTAGTAGGCGACCTTCTTAAGGCTCTCGTTACTATCATACCCGAAGTTCAGATTAACTGATTTCGCAAAGCGGTACATAATGCGCGGGGGAGTGGATTCATTCCCCCCGATTTATTAAAAAATGCCCGTTTAATACGGAAAATATAAATATTCCCTTGAATTCTTAAGATTTCTTAAAAAAATCTCGTTTTATTTCTTTTTAGGAATAATAACGCAAACAAAGTGTGTTATTATAGCCATAAATAAAGGAAATGAAGGGAGGTTATGTGCAATGTTAGAAGCTCTTTGGCCCTTACTCGGTAATTTCGGCGTAGATCTTGAAGAGGTTGCTCAGGCATTATCTTCAGTTATCGCTCCCGTAATTGGTGAAGACGGTGAGATTATCGGCTACACAGGCAGCCTTGCAGCATTTGTTGATTTACCCGTTGTTGGCGATATCATCAAGTCTTTGGCAGAACTCGTTGCCGAGAATATGCCCCAGATCGACTGATTCGGTCATATGTGTAAATTATTGCAATGGTTTCCACCCGAGGGAATGTGTTCGCACATTCCCTTGTTTTTTATAAATTTAAAGCTAATATAATATATACCTATTATAATAACCTTAGTCGGGGGATTTTTGATGAACGACGAAACCAATAAGAATTTAAACGGTGAAGGCGAGCTTTTCGAAAGCGACGTTAATAACGAAAGCTTTAGTAAAGCCGAAACCGAAAATACAAATTTAAATACAAACGAAGCGGAGAATATTTCCGAAAGCGCCGAAGAAAGCAGTGCCACGGAAAATACCGGGAATACAGAAAATACCGAAGCCGCGGAAAAGCCTGCGGGCGACGTTAAGGAAGATAAGAGCGAGCATACCGGAGGTCTTCTTGAAAGCCTTAGTGCGCCCACCACACCGCCCGTTGCTAATTCAACAAGCGGATCGAACAAAAAAACAGCCGCGCTTGTTATTTGCGCGTGCGTTATAGGTGTAATAGTTACCGCTTTGGGAATTATAGGAATCGTGAAGGTTTTGCACACGGGCTCGGATGAACCCGAGACAAATGCGCCGATTTCAACCGACACATCTTATAATGCGTATGTTCCCGAGAGCAACACACAGGTTTCCGAAACGGAGTGGGCGAGCGGTGATATATACTATATTACAAATCCGCAAACGACCGACAGCACGAAGAAAACGCAGGACAGCACAAAGAAGAATGACAGCGGCGATACGACAGCCGTACAGCAGACGATTGAGGGCTTGCCGCCGCTTGAAAAAACGGGGGACAACATTCTTTCGGACAGTGCCGACAACGAGTTTATTAAGCTCGTTTCCGAAAAGTACGGTGTTGACCCGAAAAACCTTGTTGCGATTTACGCAATACCCGATAAGGGAAATAACTTTGTGCTTGAGTTTGACGGCAGTACGGATTCGAACGGCAATATTATTAAGAGCCCCGACACCTTAAAGAGAGTTCACCAGGTTGACGAGGACAGAAACATCGTTACCGCAACGGGCTCTGTTACGGGAAATATCGGCGTAAGCTATGCGGAAGGAAAGTTCGTTTTCTATATAGTTACGAATCTTATAATGCCGCAGTACCCCGATTATTTTACGGGCGTTCAGCCGCTTGATTAAAATATTTTTCGATGATGGAAAAAATAACCAAAAAAAGCAACAAAAAAATCTCGAAAATTTCTTAAAAAATGACGAAAAAACTCTTGCATTATTGAACAATATGTGGTAATATGATAGGGCGCGTGAAGGGCGTGTCCCTATTTTATTATGCCCTTTTAGCGCTGATATGCGATGATGCGGGAGGTGGCTGCCCAGTTTGAGGCAGGGAATTTCCGCGGAGTATGTCCGATTTAAAACCGGGCGATCAATACCTGTTACATTACCGTTTGCCGTCCTTAACTGTGGCTTCGGCGATGCACAGGAACGCAGTTTTATCCCGGAAGCTTATTCCGGTTTTTGAACGGAATGGGCGAACAGCCCGGGAGAGTTGTTGAAAGTTGCGTATGCCCGCCAAAATTTTTAGGAGGCGTTATTAATGGCAGTTAAGGAAAAAATCAGGATCAGACTTAAGGGTTATGATCACAACCTCGTTGACAAGGCAGCAGAAAAGATTGTTGAAACAGCACGTCGTACAGGCGCTCAGGTTTCCGGTCCTATTCCGCTTCCCACGGAAAAAGAGGTAGTAACAATTCTTCGTGCGGTTCACAAGTACAAAGACTCCCGTGAACAGTTCGAACAGCACACCCACAAGAGACTCATTGATATCTTAAGACCGTCAAACAAGACTGTTGATGCTCTTACGAGTCTTGAGCTCCCCGCAGGCGTTGATTTTGAAATCAAGCTTTAATCCGATAAAAGCTCGATTTTAAATATACCTATTATATATAGGTGTTGCAGGTCAAGTTGGGGCAACCCAACCAATAATCTGACAGGAGGAAATTCAAATGAAAAAAGGTCTTATCGGAAAGAAAATCGGCATGACCCAGATCTTTGACGCTAACGGAAATATGATTCCCGTTACCGTTATCGAAGCAGGTCCGTGCGCGGTCGTTATGAAAAAGACGATCGAAAACGACGGCTACGAGGCTGTTCAGGTTGGCTACGGCGATGTTAAGGTTAACAAGGTTAACAAGCCGATGAAGGGTCACTTTGACAAGTCCGGCGTAGCTCCCAAGAAGGTGCTTAAGGAGTTCAAGCTCGCTGACACATCTTCGGTTAACGTAGGCGACATTCTCAAGGCTGACATCTTTGCCGCAGGCGACATGGTCGATGTTTGCGGTACAAGCAAGGGTAAAGGCACTGCAGGTACCATCAAGAGATGGAACTTCGCAAGACTCAGAGAGTCTCACGGTACCGGTCCCGTTGGCAGACACGGCGGCTCTTTGGGCGCTTGTTCAACTCCTTCCCGCGTTTACAAGGGCAAGAAGATGGCAGGTCACCTCGGAACAGAGCGTGTAACCGTTCAGAATCTCAGCGTAGTGAAGGTCGACAGTGAGAACAATCTCATTGCCATTAAGGGTTCGGTTCCCGGACCTAAGGGCGGCATTGTTGTCATAGCCGACGCAGTTAAGAAAGCGTAAGGAAGGAGAGTGTAACAGATGAGTAGTTTAGCAGTACTTGATATGGCAGGCAAAAAGGTTTCCGACATAGAGCTTAACGATTCCGTTTTCGGAATAGAGCCCAATATGTCCGCAATGCACCTTCTTGTTGTAAGCTATTTGGCAAACCAGCGTCAGGGCACTCAGTCCACACGCACCCGTTCAGAGGTTAGCGGCGGCGGCAAAAAGCCGTGGAGACAGAAGGGTACAGGCCGTGCAAGACAGGGTTCTACACGTGCTCCCCAGTGGTATCACGGCGGTATTGCTCTCGGCCCGAAGCCCAGAACATACGGCTTTGATGTTAACAAAAAGGTTAGAAGACTTGCTATGAAGTCAGCCTTCTCTTCGAAGGTTGCCGCAGGCGAAATGACCGTTGTTGACTCAATTAAGCTTGACGCCATCAAAACAGCCGATATGGTTAAAATGTTCGGCGCAGTAGGCGCAAACAAAAAGGTTCTCGTAGTTCTCCCCGAGAAGGACGAGGTTATTTACAAGAGTGTTCGTAATATCGAGGGCGCAAAGGTTGCTTTGGTTAACACCCTTAATGTTTATGACATTCTCAACTGCGACAGCTTTATAGTAGCTAAAGAGGCAGTTGCAAAAATCGAGGAGGTTTATGCATAATGAGAGCAGCACAGGACATTATCATTAAGCCTATCATCACAGAGGAATCCATGATGGGGCTTGCCTCAAAAAAATACACCTTCAAGGTAGCTTCCGACGCTAACAAAATCGAAATAGCCAAGGCTGTTGAAGAGCTTTTCGGCGTTAAGGTTGCCAAGGTAAACACAGTAAGCGTAAACGGCAAATTCAGAAGATACGGCGCTCACGAGGGCTACACAGCTTCCTGGAAGAAAGCCATTGTTACTCTTACAGAGGATTCAAAAACAATCGAGTTCTTTGACGGCTTGATGTAATCTGAAAAACTTATAATTATACCCGATGGTATAGTATGGAGTTGACATTCTCCGCAAAGCCATTATAGGAGTGTGAATAAAATGTCTATTAAAGTTTATAACGCGACAACAAACGCAAGACGTAATATGTCGGTTACAGATTACTCCGATCTTTCAAAGGTTTCTCCCGAAAAGAGTCTTTTAAAGCCTCTTAAGAAGAATTCCGGCCGTAACAGCTACGGCAGAATTACTGTTCGCCATCGCGGCGGCGGAAACCGCAGAAAATACAGAGTAATCGACTTCAAGAGAACAAAGTTTGATGTTGAAGCAACCGTTAAAACTCTTGAATACGATCCCAACCGTTCGGCACACATCGCTCTTATCGAGTATGCAGACGGTGTTAAGAGCTACATCCTTGCTCCCGTTGGACTTAAGGTCGGCGACAAGGTTGTTGCAGGTCCCAATGCGGACATTAAGCCCGGTAACGCTCTTCCGCTTACAAATATCCCCGTAGGTACATTTGTACACAACGTAGAGCTTTATCCCGGCAAGGGCGGTCAGCTTGCAAGAGCAGCCGGTAACGCCGCTCAGCTTATGGCTAAGGAAGGCGTTTACGCTCTTCTCAGACTTCCCTCAGGCGAGCTTCGTAACGTTCCCGTTGAGTGTATGGCAACCGTAGGTCAGGTTGGCAACCTCGATCACGAAAACGTTAAGATCGGTAAAGCAGGTCGCACACGTCACCTCGGCATCAGACCGACGGTTCGCGGCTCTGTAATGAACCCGAATGATCACCCGCACGGCGGCGGCGAGGGCAAATCGCCCATCGGTCGTCCCGGTCCTGTTACTCCGTGGGGCAAGCCTGCTCTCGGTTACAAGACCCGTGCTAAGAAGAACCGTTCAGATAAGCTTATTGTTAAGCGTCGTAACGGTAAATAAGCCGGAAAGGAGCAGAATTTATGAGCAGAAGTATTAAAAAAGGACCTTTTGTGCAGCCCAAGCTTCTCGCAAGAGTTCAGGCTATGAACGAAAAAGGCGAAAAGATTGTCCTTAAGACATGGAGCAGAAGCTCTACAATCTTCCCGGACTTTGTCGGTCACACATTCGCAGTCCACGACGGTCGTAAGCATGTTCCGGTATATGTTACCGAGGATATGGTAGGCCACAAGCTCGGCGAGTTTGCCCCGACAAGAACCTTCAGAGGTCACGCCGGCAGCAAAACAACTAACAACGGTAAATAATCAGTCGAAAGGAGTGTGTAACAATGGAGGCAACAGCAAAGGTTACCTATATAAGAATAGCGCCTCGTAAGGTTCAGATAGTTCTCGACCTTATTCGCAACAAGCCTACAGATGAAGCATTGGCAATTCTCAAGCACACACCGAAGGCTGCTTGTGAGCCGCTTGAGAAGCTTCTCAAATCCGCTATTGCAAACGCGGAAAACAAAAATATGGATGTTACAAGACTTTATGTAAGTGAGTGCAGTGTATCTCAGGGTCCCACTCTTAAGAGAATCAGACCCAGAGCTCGCGGAAGCGCTAACCGTATAAACAAGAAAACATCCCACATCAACCTTGTACTCAAGGAAGCAGAATAAGCGAGAGGAGGAAATATAATGGGCCAGAAAATCAATCCTACAGGTTTAAGAATAGGCGTTATCAAAGATTGGGAATCTCGCTGGTATGCTAAGAAGGGTGAATTCGGCGACAACCTTGTTGAAGACAACAAGATTCGTGAGTTCCTTCTTGAGCTCCTTGCTCCGGCAGGCGTTCCCAAGGTTGAGATTGAGCGCGACCCCAAGAGAGTTCGCATCAATATTCACTGTGCAAAGCCCGGCATCGTAATCGGTCGCGGCGGCGCAGAAATCGAAAAGCTTAAAGAAAAGGTTAAAAAGATGATCTCCGATGATACAAAGGATGTTTACATCAACATCACCGAGATCAAGCAGCCCGACCTCAATGCTCAGCTCGTTGCAGAAGGCATCGCAGCTCAGCTTGAAAAGCGTGTATCCTTCCGCCGTGCGCTCAAGCAGTCCATCGGCAGAACGATGAAATCAGGCGCTAAGGGTATTAAAACACAGGTTTCCGGCAGATTGGGCGGCGCAGAAATCGCCCGTACGGAGCAGTACCATGAAGGAACAATCCCGCTTCAGACCATCCGTGCCGATATCGACTACGGCTTTGCAGAGGCAAAGACAACCTACGGTCGTATAGGTGTTAAGGTTTGGATCTACAAGGGCGAGGTTCTTCATGAGTCACGCAGAGTCAAAAGGGAAGGAGGAGCCAAGTAATGTTATTACCCAAAAGAGTTAAATACCGTCGTGTTCAGAGAGGCCGTCTTAAAGGCGCCGCTCACAGAGGCACCGAGGTTAACTACGGTGATTTCGGTCTTCAGGCTCTTGAACCCGCATGGATAACCTCAAATCAGATCGAGGCAGCCCGTATTGCTATGACAAGATATATCAAGCGTGGCGGTCAGGTTTGGATAAAAATCTTCCCGGATAAGCCGATCACACAAAAACCGGCTGAAACCCGAATGGGTTCCGGTAAAGGTTCGCCCGAGTATTGGGTAGCCGTCGTTAAGCCCGGCAGAATTATGTTCGAGATCGGCGGCGTAAGCGAGGAGCTCGCTCGCGAGGCTATGCGTCTTGCGGCTAACAAGCTCCCGATTAAGTGCAAATTCGTTTGCAAAGCAGAACAGGATGGTGACAAGCAATGAAAGCAAGTGAATTAAGAAAGCTCTCTCAGGCAGAGTTGGATGCTAAACTCCTTGAACTGAAGAAAGAACTCTTTAACCTGCGTTTCCAGCAAGCCATCAATCAGCTTGATAACCCGATGAGAATAAGTGCCGTTAAGAAGGACATTGCAAGAGTAATGACAGTTATCCGCGATGTACAGCTTCACGGTCAGAATTCTTAAAGTACGGAGGGCAATTTAAATGAGTGAAAGAAATTTAAGAAAGACCCGTGTCGGCATCGTTACAAGCGATAAGATGGATAAGACAGTTGTCGTATCCGTTAAGGACAGGGTACAGCATCCGCTTTACAAAAAGATTGTCAATCGCACAATCAAGTTCAAAGCTCACGACGAGAACAACGAGTGCGGAATTGGCGACCGTGTTATGATTATGGAAACACGCCCGCTTTCCAAAGACAAGAGATGGCGTGTAGCAGAAATAATTGAGAAGGCTAAATAATTTAGCCGGCAGAAGGAGGCAGACACTGTGATACAGCAGCAGAGTTACCTCAAGGTAGCCGACAACACGGGCGCAAAAGAAATTATGTGCATCCGCGTTTTGGGCGGTTCCGGCAAGAGGTATGCCAACATTGGTGATGTAGTAGTAGCAAGCGTTAAAAAAGCATCACCCGGTGGCGTTGTTAAAAAAGGTGATGTAGTTAAGGCTGTCGTAGTTCGCACAGTAAGCGGTGTTCGCCGTGAAGACGGTACTTACATCCGCTTCGATGAAAACGCAGCAGTTATCATCAAAGAAGATAAAAATCCGAAGGGTACCCGTATATTCGGGCCTGTAGCAAGAGAGCTTCGTGAGAAGGATTATCTTAAGATTCTCTCTCTTGCACCGGAAGTACTTTAAGGGAGGTTCCGACAATGAGTAATAAAGTTCACGTCAAATCAGGCGACGAAGTTATTGTCATTCAGGGCAAGGACCGCGGCAAAAAAGGCAAGGTACTTCAGGTATCTCCCTCAGAAGGTAAGGTTATTGTTGAAGGCATCAACATCGTTTCCAAGCACGTTAAGCCCCGTCAGATGGGCGAGCCCGGCGGAATTCTCAAAGCCGAGAGCGCACTTTATGCAGATAAGGTTCAGCTTATTTGCCCCAAGTGCGGTGCGGCTACAAGAGTCGGTCACGCTTTTGATGACAAGGGTAACAAAGTAAGAGTTTGCAAAAAATGCAACGCTCAGTTTTAAGGGAGGTATAACGAATGGCAGCAAGACTTAAAGAAGTTTACAAGTCTGAGGTTGCTCCTCAGCTTATGAAAAAGTTCGGCTACAAGAGCGTTATGCAAATCCCGAAGCTTGATAAAATCGTTATTAACGTAACATCAGGCGAGATTCGCGATAATTCAAAGGCTCTTGAAGCTATTATCAGTGACATTAAGCAGATAACAGGTCAGACTCCCGTAGTTTGCAAGGCAAAGAAATCAGTTGCCAACTTCAAGCTTCGTGAGGGTATGGACATCGGTGCAAAGGTTACTCTTCGCGGTGACCGTATGTACGAATTCCTTGACAGATTCTTCAATCTTGCTCTTCCGCGTGTAAGAGACTTCCGTGGTATTAACCCGAACTCCTTCGACGGCAGAGGCAACTATTCAATCGGCATCAAGGAACAGCTTATTTTCCCTGAAATCGAGTACGACAAAATCGACAAGGTTCGCGGTATGGATATCAGCTTTATCACTACCGCCAATACAGACGAAGAAGGCCGCGAGTTACTTTCACTTCTCGGCGCTCCGTTTGCGAGATAAGGAGGGTCATCGTGGCTAAGACATCTATGAAAGTTAAGCAGGCGAGACCTGCAAAATACTCAACAAGACAGCATAACAGATGCAAAATCTGTGGTAGACCGCACGCCTATCTTCGCAAATACGGTGTATGCCGTATCTGCTTCAGGGAGCTCGCACACGCAGGCCAGATTCCCGGCGTGAAGAAGGCAAGCTGGTAACGAGCAATTGCAAAAGGAGGAAACACGGTATGCAGATTACTGATTCAATTGCTGATATGCTTACAAGAATCCGTAACGCTAACTCAGCTAAGCACGATACAGTGCAGATCCCCGCATCTAACATCAAGAAGGCAATTGCTCAGATTCTTGTTGATGAGGGTTACGTAAAAAGCTTTAAGGTAATCGAAGACGGCAAGCAGGGCGTAATTGAGATAGCTCTTAAGTACGGTCCCAACAAGTCTCAGGTTATCACAGGGCTTCGCAGAGTTTCCAAGCCCGGACTCCGCATTTATTCGAATTGTGAGGATATGCCCAGAGTACAGAACGGTCTCGGCATTGTTATCCTTTCAACTTCAAAGGGCATTATGACAGATAAGGACGCTCGCAAAGCCAATGTAGGCGGCGAAGTTCTTGCATACATCTGGTAAGGAGGTACAGTAAATGTCACGTATAGGCAGAATGCCGATTGCCGTTCCGGCAGGCGTAGATGTCAAGATCGACGGCAGCACTGTTACCGTTAAGGGACCCAAGGGTACACTTACCAGAACAGTCAGCAGCAACTTAACAGTCGCTCTTGACAACGGCGTGATCACAGTTTCACGTCCCGACGATTCAAAAGAGAATCGTTCACTTCACGGTCTTACCCGCACACTTATTGCCAATATGGTACACGGTGTCAGCGAAGGCTTCTCCAAGGAGCTTGAAATCAACGGTATTGGTTACCGTGCCGCTAAGCAGGGTAAGGAGCTTGTTATGAACATCGGCTTCTCACATCAGGTCGTTGTTCCCGAGGTTGACGGCATCACTATTGATGTTCCCGCGCCCAACAAGGTTGTTATTTCCGGTCCCGACAAGCAAAAGGTTGGTCAGTTTGCTGCCGAAGTCAGGGGCAAGAGACCTCCCGAGCCTTATAAGGGTAAAGGCATCAAGTATGTTGATGAAGTTATCCGTCGTAAGGAAGGCAAGGCCGGTAAGGGCGGCAAGTAATCCCTGAATTCGATAAAGAGGTGAAGAAATAATGGTACAAAGACCGAACACTAATAAAGCAAGGGTTCAG
>CAZRXQ010000027.1:0-12871 GCA_964604065.1 uncultured Eubacteriales bacterium
CGGCATATCGGGTTCTTTTGATATTATATATCTTTTTTCTTGTTTTGTAAATAGGGAAAATGATTATCGAAAATTTCCCATAACTCACTCAAAAATGTATAAAATTTGTATAATGTACTGATAATTTAAAGTAACTTTGAATTTTGCTTTTCGTGTGTTTACAAAAACTGTAATTTGTGTTATTATTATATATGTATTTTTATATTCACGGGCAAGGCCGGGATTTTCGGTTCGGCTCGAAAGGAGGAATTTTCGGTGACAGAGCATTTTGGGGTTCACTTTGCAGCCGATACGGCTATTTCGCTTATATTGAAATATATCGACAAAGCGCCGCAGAAAAATCTTTTGAAAATTCTGAATGTTGCCGAAAGGCATTTTAAAATGTTCCCTCCGGAGAACTTCGTTAAAATGAAGGCGGCTGTCAGAGAAGGTAACAATTGCTATATGACGCTTGCCGAAAACATTTTGAAGGATGTTGACAGAAAGCTTGTAAAATCGCTTCTTTTGTCGGCGGGTGTTCACGCGGGTTATTACGGAACAAAAACGGTAAGAGAAAACCGCGATAAATACGGTTGCAATATACCGTGGACAATTCTTTTCGACCCCACAAGCGCGTGCAACCTTCGTTGCAAGGGCTGTTGGGCGGCAGAATACGGTCACACCCTTAACCTCTCGCTTGACGAAATGCGTTCTATAGTAAAGCAGGGAAAGGCAATCGGTACGCATATTTATATGCTTACGGGCGGCGAGCCGCTTATTCGCCGTGACGACATTGTTACACTTGCTTCGGAAAATCCCGAATGTATATTCCTGATTTACACCAACGCCACGCTTGTTGACAAAAAGCTTTGTGACGATATAAAGCGTTGCGGAAACATTACGCTTGCTTTAAGCATTGAAGGCTCCGAGGAAAGTAACGACGACCGTCGCGGAAACGGTGCGTACAAGCACACAGTAGATGCTATGAAGCTCCTTAAAAAGGAAAAAATCTTTTTCGGCATCTCCATTTGCTACACAAGGAAAAACGTGGAATTTGTAACCGGTGATGAGTTTCTCGATAAAATGGTAGACCTCGGCGCTAAATACGCATTTTATTTCAATTATATGCCCGTAGGGCACGATGCCGACAAGGAGCTTATCCCCACGCCGTCTCAGCGCAAGTATATGTATTACTTTATGAAAAAAACGCGCAACTCAAAGACGGGCAAGCCGTTATTCGTAATGGATTTTCAGGATGACGGCGAATACGTAGGCGGTTGCATTGCCGGCGGCAGAAACTATTTCCATATAAATTCCAACGGCGACATAGAGCCGTGCGTGTTTATTCATTTTTCGGATTCGAATATCAGAAAGGACACGCTTTTGGAGGCTCTCAAAAAGCCGCTGTTTATGGCATACAGAAAGGGTCAGCCCTTTAACGACAACCACCTTATGCCGTGCCCCATGCTTGAAAATCCCGAAAAGCTCAGGGCTATAATAAAAGAAACCGGCGCAAAAAGCACCGACCTTGTTGTAAGCGAGGATGTTGAAACACTTTGCTCACGTTGCGACGATTTCAGCAAAGCCTGGAAGCCGGTTGCCGAGGAAATTTGGAATTCGACAAAGCATCCTAAAACGCATACACAGTATTATCGCGATACAAAAGAAGCAAAAGAAGAAAGCAAAACGAACTAAAAATATATTTGAAAAGGTGAAATTATGCATTGGTCAGAAGAAATAGCGGAGCGCATTATTAAGCGCAATCCCGAAAAAGAAGAATATGTTTGCGCCACGGGCATAAGCCCCTCCGGCTCAATACATATAGGCAACTTCCGCGATATCGCAACAAGCTATTTTGTTGTTCGCGCATTAAGAAAGAAGGGCAAAAAAGCGCGTCTTCTCTTCTCCTGGGATGAGTTTGACCGTTTAAGAAAGGTTCCCGTAAACGTTGCCGCAGTAGATTCCGATATGGAAAAATATATCGGCTGTCCTTATGTGGATGTTAAAAATCCTTTTGAGGGAAGCGACGCCGCATCATATGCCGACTACTTCGAAAAAGAGTTTGAGGCTTCTATAGGCGAGTTCGGTATTGATATGGATTACCGCCATCAGGCAGAAATGTACAGAAGCGGCAAATACACCGAGCACATTCTCGAAGCACTTAAAAAGCGCGGTGAGATTTTCGACATTCTCGACCGTCACCGCACGCAAAAGGCACAGGAGGGCGAGCGCGACAATTATTATCCCGTAAGCATTTATTGCGAAAAATGCGGTAAGGATACAACAAAAATCACCTCTCTTTCCGATGATTGCACAAAGGCACACTACACCTGCGCCTGCTCGTACGAGGGCGAATTTGATTTTACGAAAGACCACAACTGCAAGCTTGCGTGGAAAATAGACTGGCCCATGCGCTGGGTGTACGAGGGTGTTGACTTTGAGCCCGGCGGAAAGGATCACGCAAGCCCGCACGGCAGCTACGACACAAGCAAGGATATTTCAAGAGAGATTTTCGGCTATGAGCCGCCGATTTTCCAGGGCTATGAGTTTATAGGCATAAAGGGCACAACGGGCAAAATGTCCGGCTCTTCGGGTCTTAACCTTACACCCTCGACGCTTCTTAAAATTTATCAGCCCGAGGTCATTTTGTGGCTTTATTCAAAAACAGAGCCGCTTAAAGCATTTGATTTTTGCTTTGACGACGGTATTTTAAGACAGTACTTTGAATTCGATAAAATGTACAACGCCGTAAAGGACGACACGGCAAGCAACGCTCAGCTTGAGATTATGTACAACACCACCGTGGGTGACAGAGTTCTCGAAACCGTTCCTATGGGTCATCTTGTTCAGCTCGGCTCGGTTGTTGACTTTAACGTTCCCATGCTTGAAACGGTATTTGAAAAAATAGGTACACCTTACAAATACGAGCAGTTTAAGGACAGACTTGAAAGAGCCGAATATTGGCTTGAAAACTGTGCTCCCGAAAACGTAAACAGACTCAGAACAACAAGAAATTGGGATGTTTACGAATCTCTCGACGAGAATCAGAAGAAAGAGGTTTGTGCCCTTCACGACTTTATTAAGGCGGGCGGCTACGACCTTGATGAGCTCAACAAAAAGCTTTACGCAATACCCAAAGAGGTGCACGGCGGCGAGCTTGACGAAAAAGCGCTCAAGGCTCTTCAGGGCACATTCTTCAAAAATATTTACAAGCTTCTTATAGATAAGGAAAAGGGTCCCAGACTTTACCTCTTCCTGTTTGCCATAGACCCGCAAAAGTATGTCGGACTTTTAGACTTCTCCTTCCCCAAAACAGAGGAAGAAATGAAAGCTCCCGAAAAATGCGAGGAAGCAGAAGAAGTTAAAGACCTTCACGTTTACGGCGAAGCGGATGAGTTTGTTCCGTTTGACGAAAACAAGGTTTCCGTCGACGAGTTTTCAAAGCTTGACCTGAGAGTATGCGAAATCGTAAAGGCTCAGGAAATAAGAAAATCGCACAGCTGCTTAAAGCTTACACTTGACGACGGAAGCAGCGAAAACAGAGTTATTGTTTCTTCCATTAAGAGCGAATACACCTGCGAACAGCTTGTCGGCAAAAAAATAATCGTTGTGGCAAACCTTGAGCCCGCAAGATTTTCCGGTGTACAGAGCAACGGTATGCTTCTTGCCGCGACAAACGGCGCTTGCGGCTGTCAGGTAGTATTCCTCCCCGACTGCGTTCCGAACGGCACGAAGATTAAGTAATATGGATATTAAAAAAGCGCGTGAGTTTTTCTCGGGCGACAAATTCGCAACCGAGGTTGCGGGAATCGAAATCGACGAATGCGGTGAGGGCTTTTCAAAATGCAGTTTAAAGCTTTCCGAAAAGCACCTCGGCGCACACGGTCAGGTAATGGGCGGCGTAATATTCACTCTTGCCGATTTTGCCTTTGCCGTTGCAACCAACACGGAAATCTCCTTTACCGCAACAGTAAGCACCCACATAAGCTTCCTTTCAAAAGCAAAGGGTGACAAGCTTTTCGCCGAATGCAAAAAGCTTAAAGCCGGTAAAAACATCTGCTTTTATGAAATCACCGTAACCGACAACCTCGGCACAACAGTAGCCACAGCACAAACCACAGGGGCAAGCGCTACGCGCAGTGAAAAGTGAAAAGTTACACGCTTACGCGCAATGCAAAATTCAAAATTGTAAATTCAAAATTTTCAGGAATCGCTTCGCGATTGATTGTGTTCGCGCTGTGCGCGAGAGAGCCTGCGGCGGAATTTTGCAACCGTTGCCACGGATAAATTCGGCGGTTGGCGCAAATTTTCCGTAGGGGCGTTTTGTAAACGCCCGCGTGAGCGGAGCGAACAAATTCCGCCGTGAGGCGGAATCGGAACGCATTAATTCAAATGAAAATACCGACGTATTTTGGGATGATTTTTCCTGTTATACGTCGGTATTTTTTAATTCGAAATTTTGAACCGCTTGGGTATCATTTCTTTTTAATAATCAAAATCAATGATTGATACAGAACAATCACTCACTGAATAGTTCTTTTTTACGGACATTCGCCACGTACAGCTTTCGCCGGGTGCAAGTCCTTCTCCTCCTACAGCATATGTCCAATCTGTATCAACAACCGAGCCCAGACTGTTCTTAAATGAACCTTTAATCTTAACAAAACTGACTGTTTCATTGCTGTTATTTGTGATTATTCCCTCTGCAATGGTATAACTGCTATTTGAAGATATCTCTAAATCGGAAATCTCCAATTCATATGAATATACCTTTGATGAAAACGACGAAGAGGAATCATCGTCATAAAGCAGATAATGTGAGTAGCAATAATTACTGTAACCAAATCTTTGGTTGTCACAGTCGGAAACGGCACATTTGTGATTGTAGCAATACTTCATTCCCGAAACAGCCTTGCTGTTACAGCCGCTTGCGTCACATTTCCCCGAGTTGAAAACACAAGCAACAATAACTAAAATAGTAACCGCTGCCGTAATTAACGCTATCACGCGCTTGTTCTTTAATATTTTGAGATGTTTTTTGACGGTTGCTTTGGTCTGCTGTGATTGATTATTCTTTGAGCTTTTTTCTCCGATAATTCTTGTACATTGCGGACATTGCTCTGCATCATCCGGAACTTGAGAGCCGCAATATTTGCAAAATTTCATGCTACTCCTCCTTATTTTTTGAGAGAGATTACATCAATAGCAGCACCGATAGCAACAACTATCCAGCCCAGTGTAACCTCTATAGAGGCGAGAATTTCCGAAATGGCAACTATTCCACGATAAGTATAAGTGTAAAAATCAGCACCGAACGATGTTGATGAAATACTTGTACCCGCAGAAAAAATCCTGGTCAGTCCGATAATAATGATGATTGTTCCGACTATCACGCCGAGCCTTTTACGCGAACCGCCTTTAGTTTTAGACGCTTTAGCTTCTTTGGTCTCTTCGTTAATTGATAAATCCGCAGAAGCGCTCTTTTCAACCTCTGAATCAAATTCGAGATTTGCTCCGCAAGAGGTGCAGAACTTAGAGTCTTCATCTAAAATTGCATTACATTTTGGACACTTCATAAAATTATCTCCTTTCAAACGATAAAAATGGGCAACATTCAGCCACATTCTTATCTTTAACACAATTTTAGCCCAAATATATGTTAATGTCAAGTAAATTTCCTATCTTTAGCACATTATCGGTAAAAATGGGAATGATTTGACTAAAACACAGCGGGTGATAAATTGAAGATTTACAATTACAACGGGAAAAAGAACATTTGCGGAGACAGAATTCACGAGGCGCGTTGCAAGCTGAGACTGACGCAAAGCGAGCTCGCGGCAAAGCTTCAGGTTAACGGCATAATAATCGAGCGCGACAGCATATCGCGAATAGAAATAGGGACTCGCTTTGTTGCGGATTACGAGCTGCGCGAAATTGCAAAAATATTAAAAGTCCCCGTAGATTGGCTTCTTGAAAATGCATAAAACAACATAAAACACCGACGTATAACGGGTAAATTCATCCCGAAATACGTCGGTATATTCATTATGTATTACAATATGTTATGCGATTAGATCTTCATTGCAACGTCGTAAGCTCTCCAAACTACCGAGCGGAGGTTGCCTACTGCGAGGCAGTCGCCTACGAGGTATACGTTTGAGCTCTTTTCGGTAAGCGGTGCGGGAATATAGCCGGCACAGCTTATTACGGAGTCGCAGGGAACGGTAATCTCTTTGCCGCTCTTTTCGGTGCATACAATAGAGCCGTCCTTAACCTCTTTAAGAGTTGTTTCAAGGTAAACGGGAACGTTGTTAAGGGCGAACCACTCACGAAGATAAGAGGAGTTTGCAAGGCAAACGCCCTTCTGGCTTACAAGGTCATCCTTCATCTCTACGATAACGGGCTTGTGACCCTTTAAAGCAAGCTCATATGCGATTTCGCTTCCGGTAAGTCCGCCGCCGATAACGGCAACGGTTTCGCCTACGGGAGTGCCGTTTAAGAAGTCACACGCTTCAACCATTTTTTCATAGCCCGGAACACGCTTTAACTGTCTGGGAACAGAGCCTGTTGCGATAATTACGGGAGCGCCGCCGAATGCGGAAACATCCTTAACCTCATCGCCGAGGTGAACCTCTACGCCGAGAACATCCATTTGACGGATGTACCATTTAAGAAGGTCGCGAAGCTTGCCCTTGTAGGATTCGGCACTTGCGGGAATGAATGTACCGCCGAGAACATCGGCTTTTTCGTGAATTACGGGGTTGTGACCGCGAAGCTTGAGCACGCGAGCCGCTTCCATACCGCCTATGCCGCCGCCGACGATGTGAACCGTCTTGGGAGATGCGGTCTTTTTGATGTAGTGCTTGTTCCACTGCATTGTTTCGGCGTTAACCGCACAGCGCGAAAGATGAAGGCTGTCGGAAAGCTCCTGGTCGTTTGCAACGCCCTTGTAGTGGCACATATTAAAGCACGCATTGTGGCAAAGAATGCAGGGACGAATATCATCCTCTTTGTCGTTCATAAGCTTTGTTACCCACTCCTGGTCTGCAAGGAAGGGTCTTGCAAAGCCCGCGCCGTCTATTTTTCCGTCCTTAATGGAATCCGCGGCAACTCTCGGGTCAAGTCTGCCGGCGCAAATAACGGGAATGTCAACAAATTTCTTTATATGCTCAACATCTTCGAGGTTGCAGTTTTCGGGCATATAAATCGGGGGATGTGCCCAATACCAAGCGTCATATGTACCGTTGTCGCAGTTAAGGCAGTCGTAGCCCGCATCCTGAAGATACTTTGCCGCCTTCTCGGATTCTTCCATATCGCGTCCGGCTTCTACATAATCCTCGCCCGGAAGAGCACCCTCACGGAAGCCTTTTGTTTTCGAAAGAACGCTGTAACGAAGCGAAACGGGGAAATCGTCACCGCAAACCTTTTTAATTGCTTTAACAATTTCAACGGCAAAGCGATAGCGGTTTTCGAACGAGCCGCCGTATTCATCGGTGCGCTTGTTAACATATTTTAATGTAAACTGGTCAAGAAGGTAGCCTTCGTGAACGGCGTGGATTTCAACACCGTCAACACCGGCATCCTTCAAAAGTCTCGCAGACTCCGCAAAAGAGTCTATGAACTGCTGAATTTCCGCTTTCGTCATCTCACGCGAAGGAACCTTGTCGGACCAACGGTTGGGCGAAGGGCTTGCGGATGCGGTGATTTTGTCAAGATTCATAAAGGGCTTGCTTAATACTCTCAATGCGGGATTTGTATAAAGCATTTCCATCATTCCGCTGATTGTAAAGGAACGACCGAAGCCGGCTGTAAGCTGAACGAAAAGCTTTGCGCCCGTCTTGTGGAATTCGGGCATCCACTCCTTTAAATCCTTGAACATTTTTTTATTCTTGTGAAGCCACTGTCCGAACATCGGGTTGTAAACCGGCTGACAACCGGGAAGTACAAGACCTGCGTTGTTCTTGGCAACCTCAAGAATGAAGCGAGCGCCGTCTTTGTCGAAATGGTTTTTCTCCATCCAACCGAAAAGATCCGTGCCGCCCATACTTGTTAAGACAATACGGTTTTTAATTTCGCAATTGCCTATTTTCCAGGGGGTAAATAAGGGTTCCAATCTCTGATCCATAAAAAACTTCCTCCAAAAGAGTATTTCCTTTTGTCGCGCCACGCGACACTTTTACTTGTATAGTATAACACATAATTTGCGAATATGGAACAGCTATTTTAAAAAATAACGGTATGATTTCAAAATAAATCGCTGTGAGTTCCCGTTCTTATTAATTTTAAAATAAGCGTTTCATGCACAATTTTATAAACGAGCAGCCAATCGGGTTCGATATGACACTCTCGCACGTCTTTATAATTTCTTGAATTTGTAAGCTGATGATCCTTGTATGCCGCGGGTAACGGCTGCTCACTACACAGTAATGCAATTACTTTTTCAAACTTTTTGGGATCGCACCCTCTTTTGACGGCAAGCTTATAATCCTTTTTAAACTGACCGGAAAATTCAACTTTAAGCATTTAGTGCCTCCATTAAATCGGAAACATTGTTAAAAGGTCCGAACATATCCTCGTCGTTTTCTGCAGCAGCAATAGCCGCATATGTCAGCTCATTGGGCTCATCTGTTTTAATTTCAAAGGGGATTCCGTGACAACGAAGAGCCTGTCTGTAGAAAATCCCGGTTGCAGTGCTTAAATCCATACCGAGCGATTTAAAAAGTGCGGCAGCTTGGGTTTTAAGCTCCGGCTCAACTCTGAGGGTCATATTTTCCTTTGCCATAAAAAACACCTTTCATTATTTTTTTGTTGCACTATTATTATACACAAACATCATTCGCATTGCAAGTATATTGCAAATAAAATTCTGTATTAATTGTAATTGTAACAACATTTAACAGGGGCTGTAAAAAAACGCTCGTTTTTTTACAGCCCCTGTTAAAGAATTTAAAGAATTTATTTTTTCCCCATTATTTCAAGCGGGTCTTTTTGTGCACCGTCTAAAACGGTTTCAATGTGCAGATGGCAGCCGTCCTCCGCTTCGCAGGGAACTGAAAGCACGAAGCCCACCGAATCGCCGGCTTCAAGAACATTCCCGACTTTTACGGGAAGCGACTCTCTGTCAAGTCCGCAGTACGTTGCGACAAGTCCGTTTCCGTGGTCAACCGTAACCGATGTTCCGTAAAGAGCCTCCGTATCTACAGCCGTAACCGTGCCGTATGCTATAGCGCGAACCTGCTCGCCTTCCTCTGCGCTTATGTCCGCGCCGTTATGTGCGCGCCAATCGTTCATGGTTTTCGAATACACCGGCTTGCCGTCCGAAAAACTCTTGAGCACCTCGCCCTTAACAGGCATTACAAATTCCTGCGAAAAAGGTTCGGCATATTTATTTTCCGTTGTGCTCTCAGATGTTTCTTTTTCGCTGCTCTCGGGAAGCGGTACTTCTTTTCGCGTGTCGGGTACATTTGTCACGTCGCCGAGAACCTGATTCTCGTTATCACGCGAGCTCTTTTTTGTTTCGTAGGGAAGCGAAAGAAGCGCGTTGTTTTCGGTGCTTTCGGGGGTAAGTGCGTCCTTAAGCGCCTTTTCGGTTGAATATTTCGCAAATGCCGCACTGCCGATTGCCAAAATCACCGCGACCGCATAAACAATTTTAATTCTTTTCATCGTTTTTTCATTTGTTGGTTTTCGTTCCATTTATGTTCACCCTTTCGGATATATGATTGACCGAAAAGCGAAAGTTATACATTAAAAGAAAAAACACCGGCGGCTCGATTACTCTTGCCGTCGGTGCGAAACGCTGTTTAATTTTCGTTTAATTATTTAACGGATGCAATAAGATCTATAAAGCTCTGCGTAATTGTAGAGCCGGAGGTTCTGCTTACTACGTTTACCTCTTCGTTCTCGCAAAGGAGAGAGTGGTACTCATTGTCAGTAAGAATGTAACCCGCCTGATCGTTGCAAAGACCGAATACAAGGTTGTATTCGCAGTCGGTGTAGTCCTTAAGAGGAGCGTAGTCCCAAGAGTCGCCCGACCAGCTGTCTTCGGAGGTCGTTGCGCCGCCGAGAAGAATTACGGGATCAAGCTCACCGGGAGTTAAAAACGCCGCAACCTTGTTGCCGAGCTCCATATAACCTACTTCCGTTATCATCTGATATGCGTCGTTGCCGTAAGCATCTTTGCCGTTTTTAACGATAACAGCATTAAGAATGCCTTCGCGTGAAGCGAGCGTAAGAATGCCGTTGTCAACATCAAGCGCAACCTCTTCGTGCTTAATGTTAAGTACGGGAGCGAGCTTTAAGGTGTCGCTCATAGCAACAACCTTCTCACCCAATGCCTTGCCGTAGGCTTTCATCTTTTCGATTCTTGTGTAGCTTTCGGGAAGGTTTAAGGTCGAGCTGTCTGTTGTAATGGCAAGCTCTGCACCCTGAATGTAAACAAAGTTTGCGCCTGCGGCATTAACAACCTGCTCCATATAATAAGGATAGTCACCTGTGAGTGTTTCGGGACCTGCGCCGAGGCTTGTTGCGTGAATGCCGCCTTCGACGATCCAGGTTTCTTCGGAACCGTCCTCGGGAACAAAGCGAAGTCTGTTAAGGTTACCGTCGTAAACCTTCGGCTCGCGCTTGTCGCGAATAAGCTCTGCAATATCAACAGTACCGAAATAAAGGTCGCCCTCGGTCATACCCTTAACGGCTTTTTTAATTGCGTTAACGGTCTTGGTGTAAAGATTCTCCATAAACTCGGGATTCTTTTTAACCATATAGTCCTCAAGCTTGCCGTTTGTAGCGGCATTACCCGTGTTAAGAATAAGCGCGGGAGCAAGCGGAACGTTCATTCCGAGAGTATCAATGCAGGAATGCTGATGAATTACGGAAACGTTGATGCTTATAACATCATTTGCCTCTGCGAATGCTTCAAGGCGGGATCTGATTTCTTCAACGTCACCGCGTGAAAGACCGAAGCCGTCGATAACCGCGTGAACCATTGTGCCGCTTACGCTGTCGCTTAAAGCATAAACGCGAACTCTCTGGTCGTCGAGAATTTCCGTGGGTGCGCGACCCGCAATGGGCTCAAGTGAACCGGCAAGGAAGAACTCGCCGTTCATAACGTCAAGACCTTCTATAAGAGAATCGCTTGCATAGCCGAGCTTCCATGCGGAATCTTCTTTTACTTCGGTGTCGAATTCTTCTTCACCCTTGTAAAAATGCTCTGCTACATAGTCCTCCGCAACGTCCCAATCGCCGTCAAAGCCGGGCCAATGCTGGTTGAGGAAGGAAAGAATAACATTAATGAGCTTGTCAAGCGCCATATAAATGTAGCTTTCAACACTACCGCTTTCCGTAGAAGAATATGTTGCAACGGGAGAAGCCGCCGCTACGGGAACGGTAATTACGGAAAACGCAAGTATGAGCGCAAGAATAATCGCTACTGTCTTTTTTGTACTTGCCATAAGTTTGCCTCCTAAAAAAATAGTGATAAAACCACGGCTAAATTATAATACAAAAGCCCGAATATTTCAAGAGATTTTATGCAGTAACGGTTTCTTTGTTACTTTTAGCCAATTCCGCCTCTATCTTTTTGTTCACATTGTTTTTGCCGATGTGGTGATACGGGCGAATTCTGAGAGCAATGTATGTCGGCACCGCACCCAAAACATTAAGAATCATATCGCCCATGGTGTCCATAATGGCAAAACGAAGAACTCTTTCCTCCTCGGGGAAGTGGTCGAGGGATATAAACCAGAAAAGCTCCTGTCCGTTTTCCATTGCTTCCTCTACAGCTCTGTAATAATTCCAATGCTGAGCGTCACCGCCGAACCACTGGTCGTATGTAAATTCGAAAAGTTCCCAGCCGCTTGCCATTATAAACGCAAAGCCGAATGCCGCCAAGGCCGCAATGTTTGCAGGGCAGGTCTTTTTGTCGCGAACCTGCATTGCCGTAATAAGCTCGTAGCCGATAATCGTCGCTTCGACACAGCCGTAAGCGTGGAGAATTTTGTCATACGCCGGTATGAGATAATAAAAATTAAGGAACGCGCCGCCGAACGATGCAAGGAAAAATCCTATTATCGTAAAATTTTGAAAATATGACGGTATAAGACGCGGATATGTGCCGCGGGGGAACATCTGACAGATTTCGAATGCGAACATTCCCACAAGGTTTGCCGACATTTGAAGAGGCTGGTAATAGCCGAGCTTCGGATCGGGAACTATAAGGCGGTAAACAATTCCCGCTATCATAAGAATTCTCAGAGCCCACCAATAAATAAGCTCGCCCTTAGAGCACATTGAAAGTACCCTTTTCAAATAACTTTTTTCCACAAATTTCACTCCAACATTTTTTGAAAGTCAGCGCTTTTTTACGCCTTAATAAGCATATCAAATAAAACAGCTCACATATTTCCCTTAAAGAAATAAAAGTTAAAATTCGTCAAAGAATATCGGCGCTTGTGGAATTTTCACAGTATTTGCACGGTAAAATTTAGAGGATTTCGCGGATGCGGAAAAAAGCACGGTTTATGAAAACATTATGCTCTTGAAAAATATGGGCGTATCGGTCGTTTGCAAATCGGACTTTCACCAGAAATTTACCGTTATCGACAGCAAAATCGTATGGTACGGAAGTGTGAATTTTCTGAGCTTCGGCAAAAACGAGGAAAGCATAATGCGCTTCTCAAGCTTCGACATAGCAATACAGCTTACAGACAGCATAGCGGATTATCTCGAATCTCAAAGCAGAACAGGCTGAACTGGAAAGCGAGATGACTGTAGTTTCCGACCTCATTGAAAAGTGCATCTACGAAAACGCCCTTGTTGCCCTTTACCAGGTGGTTGAATACTGAAGGAATAGTGACTTTCCTTACTGTTCCGTGTGGATATGCTGCCGTTT
>CAZRXQ010000028.1:0-10984 GCA_964604065.1 uncultured Eubacteriales bacterium
GTCACTCGCACGCACCGATAAACGACCCGAGAAGCGTTCACCAAAAGCACTTTTCCTCCTTCGGCACAGGCTCGTTCAGATATTTCGAGCTTGACGAATTCGATAAGGTTTACGGCACAATCCCGCCGAAAAAAGAGCTTTGCGCACAGTTTTTGATTGTGGAAGCCGACGAAAACGGCAGAGTAAGAGTTTACCCGTACGACGTTATTTCGGAAAACTTCTTCCCCTACACGTGGGAAATAGACGAGCCGTGGAATCCCGACAGCTTTAAGTACACCGACGAGCGCTACAAAACAACCGTCGCACCGTACTTTGACGAGGATTTTGACGTCGAATTTTCCGACATAACCGCCGACTCCTTCACCGTCACCTTCCCGCAGGCGAAAATCACCGAGGATTATGTTAACGACTACGTTATAAGAGTTTCGAAAAAAAGCACCGGTCTTATAAAAAAACAGACCGCCATTTGGTCCCAGTACTATCTTTACGATATGCCGAAAACTCTCACACAGGAAATCACGGGACTTTCCCCTTCTACGGAATACACCGTTGAAATCATAGCGGGAAGCTTTTGGAAAACAAAAACAAAATCGAAAAAATTCTTTACGGCAACAAAAGCTTAAAGCGTTTTGCGCCGATAACGAAAGAGGTATACCATGGAAAAAATACTTACCGATAATATGCGATTTGTCGATGAATACGGCAGAGAAAGAATATTCACGGGAATGAACGTAGTGGATAAGCACGACTACGACCCGAAAAAGCCCGGCTTCGAATACAGCTTTGACAGCTTTCCCTTTGAAGAATTCAGAGCTCGCGGCTTTGACATTATAAGGCTCGGCTTCACCTGGAGCGCAATGGAGCCCGCACCGGGAAAATACAACGAGGAGCTTATTTCCTCCTTAAAAGCTTTCCTTGACAAGTGCGAAGAATACGGCATTTATGCGTATCTCGACTGTCATCAGGACCTTTATTCCTCCTATTGCTACGGCGACGGTGCGCCGCGCTGGGCAACAATAACCGACGAATTCACACCCCACAAGCAAATTGCCGTTTGGGCTGAAGGCTATTTTTACGGCAGAGCCTGTCACAGAGCATTTGACAATTTCTGGGACAACGTCCACTACGACCGCAAGGGACTTCAAGACTGGTTTGCCGATATGTGGCGCCATGTTGCAAAGGCACTCGGAGATCACCCCGCGCTTTTCGGTTATGACTTTTTCAACGAACCCTTCCCGGGTGCGGACGGCGGCAAGATTTTCAGAAAGCTTATAGGAAGCGTTGTAACAACCTCCGTCACGGACAAAAGAGTAAATCTTCTTGAAATGGCTAAAGAGGCGCTCGGTGACGAAAAGCCCAAGGCGCTCGACCAATTCCCCGGCGACGTTTTCAGAAAAGTAGGCTCTTCGTGCGATGCTCTCGTAAAAAAATTCGACGAAACGCGCTACTCTCCGTTTGTAAGTAAAATGGGCAGTGCCGTGCGCGAAATCACAACCGACGGCATTCTTTTTGTAGATAACAACTACTACTCCAACCTCGGCATTCCGTGCTGTAACAGACCTATCGAAGTAAACGGCAAGCGCGAAGCCTTGCAGTGTTTCTCCCCGCACGCATACGACCTTATGGTAGACACGCCCGCCTACAAATATGCCAACAACTCAAGAGTCGGTATGATTTTCGATCAGCACCGCAGGACGCAGGAAAGAATGCGCGTTCCTTGTATGGTCGGCGAATGGGGTGCATCTGCCGATGGCGACGGCTGGTATCCGCATATACGCTTCCTTCTTAATAAGTTCGATAATTACAAGTGGAGCAATACCTATTGGTGCTATTGGAATGATATTTTAAAAGAGGACTTTGTAAACCTTCTTACAAGACCTCACCCGAAGGCTGTTACCGGCGAAATCGAAAGCTATCACTACGACTTCGAAAACGGCGTGTTTACCCTTACATATACGCAGGATAAGGAATACACCGTTCCCACCGTCGTTTACATTGACCGCGACGCAAAAGCAATAGAAATCGACGGCGAATACACCGTTAAAAAGCACAGCGGCAACATAGGCTCGGATGTTGAAATTAAAACGGGCATCGGCACGCATACACTTAAAATTACTTTTTAACTAAAACCGCACATTATAAAAACACACCGATGTGATTACGGAGTTACCGTTTTCACATCGGTGTTTTCTTATTTATTAAAAAACCTATTTGCGTTATTAAAGAATATATCGTCGGCAAGCGTCTTTCCGACACCTCTTAAAATAAGCTTTTCTTTAATTTCGCCTATTTTTTCTATACCGCAAAGCTCGTCACGCACGGTACATCCGTCAAAGTCCGTTCCTATAGCAAGAACCTTTTCCGAGGAGAGGTGCGAAAAATAATCAATCTGCCGAAGAAGCGCCTCCACTCCGAAGGCTTCTTCGTCATCCAAAAATTCCTCGTAAAAATTAAGACCGACAATGCCGCCGCAGTCGCGTATGATTTTTATCTGCTCGTCGTCAAGATTTCTTTTGCGCCCTTCGTCTTTGTTTACTATGTCGGCATTTGAATGCGACGCTATAAAGGGCTTTTTCGCAACTGAAGCAACCTCGAAAAAGCTTTTTCTGTTAAGATGCGACACGTCAACGGTGATACCCGACCTTTCAAGCGCCGCGACAGCCGCCCTGCCGAAATCGGAAAGCCCCGCCTCTGAATACGCGCCGCCCGCAAGCTCGTTTTCGCCGTTCCATGTTAATGTAAGAAGCTTTACATCTCTCTTCGAAAGCTCTTCGACGTTTTTTAAATCTCCGCCGAGAACCGAACCGCCCTCAACCGAAAGCAAAGGCACAAAGCTTTTTATGTCCGCATTTCTTTGTGTCTCGCTTTTAAAGCGGTCGTAAACCTTTAAAAAATACCGAAAAGCATCTTCGCCCCTGTACTCGTCGGGCATCCAAACGGCAAGGAATTGCCTGTGCTCTTCCAAATACCTTCCGCGCTCAATATCAAGGTGCAGGTCGTTTTTTCTTAAAGCTTTATTTTGCAAAAAGCATTCGCCTATTGTGTCACAATGAAGATCGAAAAATTTCAAATAAATCACTCCCTAAAAAGCTAAAATGCATTCTTAATATGATTCACTTCCACGACCTCGCCCGAGGTGCTCGTTATTACCTCTACAATGTCAAAGCGCTTTTTCAGCTTTATGCCGTATTTTTTCATATAAACCGCCGCGGTATCCTCAACATTTTGCTCCTTGTGAAAGCCCACTGCGGCTCTTGGCGGAAGCATTGAGCCCTCCGTCCTGGTTTTAACCTCCACAAAGCACACAACGCCGTCCTTTTTCGCAACTATGTCGATCTCGCCGCCGCGTGTTCTGAAGTTCGCACTCAAGACCTCGTAGCCGTTATTTCTCAAATACCTTGCGGCGGTCTGCTCGCCGAAGGCTCCCAATAATCTGCTGTCCATCATTTTTCACCGAGATTTTTCAAAAAGCTTTTGCGGTGAACCTCGCTTATTCCGAATTCCTTGAGCTTTTCGTAATGAAGCTTTGTTCCGTAGCCCTTGTGTTTTTTAAATTCGTATTCGGGGTATTTTTCGTCAAGCTCGTACATAAGCCTGTCTCTTTCTACCTTTGCGATAATTGATGCCGCGGCAACAGACATACATTTCGCGTCACCCTTAACAAGAGCAACCTCCTTAACGCCCGTATTCGGGCAACGGTTGCCGTCTATTATGGCAAGCTTTGGTGTGGGCGAAAGCTTTTCCAAGGCACGCTTCATAGCAAGAAAGGTCGCGTTTAATATGTTAATTTCGTCGATTTCTTTTTCGGAAGCCGTGCCTACGCCTACCGACACCGCATCGCGCATAATATCCTCGTAAACCTCCTCGCGCTTTTTCTCGGTAAGCTTTTTCGAATCGTTAAGCACCGGGTGAGAATAATTTTCGGGTAGAATCACAGCTGCCGCAAAAACAGGACCGGCAAGCGGTCCGCGTCCCGCTTCGTCAACTCCGCAAACAACCGAAAAGCCTTCGTCGTGCGCCGCCGTTTCATAAGAATAATCAAGCATTAAAAATCATCTCCGGTGTCTCAAGTGAAATTCTGCCGAGCTTCCCGCCGCGATATTCGTCAAGAAGCATTTTAGCGGCTCTTTCGGTATCTGTTTCGCCGCCCGAAATAAGCATTCCGCGCTTTTTGCCTATCATTTCGAGAATCTCGTACGATTCCCTGTCGGAAAAATCGGTTATTTTATAACGCTCCCGTACTCTGTCGGCATATTCAAGCTTTAAAATATCAATAAGTCTTATCGCAAACGCTTCGCTGTCAAGAATCTCGTCGCGTATAGAGCCTATAAAAGCAAGCCTTTCACCCACTGCGGGGTCGTCAAACTTCGGCCAAAGCACACCGGGAGTATCAAGAAGCTCTATTCCGTTTCCCACGGCAAACCAGCTGTTACTGCGCGTAACGCCGGGCTTGTCGGCAACTTTGGCGCGGTTTCTGCCTGCCATTTTATTAATAAATGAGGATTTCCCCGTGTTGGGAATACCTACAACCATAACGCGAAGCGGCTTACCCTCCATACCCTTTTGGCGATTTTTTTCTATTGTATCCTTCAAAACGGTCTTAACAAGCGGAAGATACGCGTTAAGTCCCTTACCGGAGCGGCAGTCAACCGCAATTGCCGAAACGCCGTTTCTTTTGTAATATTCAATCCACTTTGACGTTGCGCCTTCATCGGCAACGTCACATTTGTTAAGAAGCACCGTTTTCGGCTTTTTGCCGATTATTTCTCCGAGCTCGGGGTTAGACGAGCTGTACGGGATTCTCGCATCTACTATTTCCGTTACAAGGTCCACCACCGGAAGACTTTCCTTAATAAGCCTTCTCGTTTTTGCCATATGCCCCGGGAACCAGTTTAAATTTGTTTCGTTCATACCTTTTTCCTCACTATTACAAAAGAGCCGATATCACCTGTGAATTATCGACTCTTCTCACCCTAATCGCAACCGACTAATTCGTCAGTTGCGGTTAAACAATCACTGTATTACAAGCTCATTCGAATCCTCAAGAATTTCGCCTTTGACATCGTAAACGCCGCTTACGCCGTTTTCGTCAATCTTTAAAAACACCTTGCCGAGAACGTAGCGCACATCAAGAGAGCCTATTAGTTCGGAGCGGCTGTCGGTTGAACCGTTTCGGTTATCGCCCATACAGAACAAATGCCCCTCGGGAACGGTATACGGAAAATCAATATCGTCTGATTTTTGCAATATATAGCTGTCTTTTGTATAGGGCTCGTAAAGCGCCTTTCCGTCAACATACACAGTGGAGGTGGAATAATCTATATCCACCGTCTGCCCCTCGGTCGCTATAACACGCTTAATAATAGGCTGACCGAAATAATTGGTATTGGTAATAACTATTATATCGCCGTATTCGTAGGAGGCTTTTTGGTGTGTGAGAACCCACGCGCCGTCATCAATTGTATTTGTCATAGAGCTTCCTATTACGCCTACAACTCTGAATGCAAACGTAAAAACAAGCAAAATCATCATAAGCGACGTAATAACCACCGAAACACCGTCGTATATCAAAAGAAGCGTTTTATTAGGCTTATTTCCTTCGGAAGCTACGTCGGTAACGACTGCTTCTTCAGGGAGGCTTTTTTCTTCGTTGTTGTTAATCATTTTCATCTATAGTCCACCTGCCAAACGGAGAAATTCTCCCGAGTGCTTTTCCGACAATGCTTTTTTCGTCTACACAGCCTATTGTGCTTGAACGGCTGTCAAGCGAATCGCCGCGATTGTCCCCCATAATAAAAACCTTACCCTCTTCAACCGTATGAGGGAACGTAACGTCGTACTGTAAAAACGTAATGCCGTCCTTGTAGGGCTCTTTTTCACCGTTTACGGTTACAATGCCCGTTGTAAAATCTATATCGACAACATCACCCGAAACGGCAATTACACGCTTAACAAGCGGTTTTTCGTATCTTGTGGTGCCGGATACCACAACAATGTCGCCGCGCTGCGGCTTGTAGGCAAAGGATGTAACAATAAGCCTGTCGCCGTCCTGAAGCGTCGGCTTCATCGACTCGCCCTTAACCTCTACGATTCTGAAAAGAAAGGTGAAAATAAGCGTCAAAATCAAAAGCGAGATCGCAAATATTTCAAACACGTCAAATACGGTGGTCTTTCCGTCGGAGCTACCGCGAGCGCCGCTTTCTTTTCCGCCTTTTTTTCTGCCGTTTAAAGCTATGTTCAAAATATTTCACCTCGCAACGAAAATAAAAATTTTAAAATTACTGTCTGCTTTTTTATAAAATTAAGGGCAGATAAAGTATCTGCCCTCGCTCGACCGAAATCAGCCGATTTTTTCCTTAACCTTGGAAGCCTTACCAACTCTGTTGCGAAGGTAATAAAGTTTTGCTCTGCGGACTTTACCGCGGCGAACTACCTTAACTGCCGCAACGTTGGGCGAATTCACGGGGAATACTCTCTCAACACCTACACCGTAGGAAACACGGCGAACGGTGAAGGTCTCGCTGATACCGCTGCCGTGCTTGGCAATAACGGTACCCTCGAATGCCTGTATTCTTTCTCTCTCGCCTTCACGAATCTTAACGTCTACTCTTACAGTATCGCCGATTTCAAAAGAGGGCTTCTCAGCCTTAAGGCTGTCCTGTGCAATAAGTTTTAATGCGTCCATAATAACCTCCGATTTTTTTCAAGCGTTCTTGACGGATAACCGCCAGCGGACCGCCAGCTTTAATGTTGCCATTAACTGCCGTTGACCCCCAATAGGGCAACAACGCACACATAGACCTTAGTATAATACCACGCCCATATGAAAAATGCAATAGTTTTTTTAAATTTTTTTCACAGGAAATACAAGCTTTGTTTTGTAGACGTCGCCTGTATTTTCGGCGGAATAATCTATGCTCATAGCTTCGCAAAGTCTGGAGCATATTTTTGTGCCTATTTTTGTGCTTTCCACGTTTTTGTTGTTTTTGTTTATGTAATTTGTAAGCTCCACGGTGATGAGGTTTTCGTGATGCTTAACGTATGCCGTCAGCTTTCTATTCGGGTCGGCATATTTACTTATATTCGAAAACAGATTGTCGAACACGCGCTTTACGAGCATAACATCGACGAATACATATAAATCATCGGTAAGATTTTCTTCAAAAACCGTGAATCCGCGAGCTCTTAAATCCGCAAGCGGTTCGCCCAAAAGCTGTTCGAAAAGAATACGTGCGTTTTCCTCTTCGGGATTGCATTTGATTTCGGGTGTTCCGAAAACGAGAAAATATCCGAAAAGCTCGTCCGTAAGGCTTTTAAGCTGATACGCTTTTTCGCGACAGCTTTTCAAGTAGCGGTTAAACTGCTCCTCGTTTTGATACTGCCCGTTTGAAAGCATATCCGAATAGCCTATAAGCGTCGTAAGCGGAGTTCTTATGTCGTGGGAAATAGAGGTTATAAGCTCCTGATTCGAACGCCACGCATTTTGCTCGCTTATGATTTGTTCGGAAAGCACGCGTCTCATATGCTCGACGTCCGACGCGAGGGTGGCAATTTCGTCAAGCCCGTTCATTGAAACGGTGGCGGAAATATCGCCTCTGCTTACAACGGAAACCTGCTCTGAAAGCGAATTCACTCTTTTTATGATTCTGCCGTTATAGCGAAGAATTATGTAGATTATTAAAAAGCAGTACACCGCAAGCGTAAAAACGGAAAGCGCGGTTGTGTAAACCTGCTCGTAATGGTTGTAAATAACAACGGAGCAAATGCCGTCGCTGAAGCGCACCGGATAAACAATAAAATCGTATGAGCTGTAAACATCTCCGTCCGATGTGCCGTCCGAGGTTACGATTCTTTCGTCCGTTGAAAAGAAGAAGGGCAGTGACGACTGCTTTACGATTGTTGTACTGCCGTTGTAAAGATACCACGTCGACTCGTTTTCGTCGCTCTCGTCGTCACCGAGAACCTTTTCGGATTCTCTGAAAACCGTAAGCGACGCATTATCGTGCTCTTCAAGCCATTTGTCGAACTTTTCGCTTTCGGTTGAAGCGATGTTATTTTCCTTAACATAGTCCGCAAACGACAAAAGAAGCTCTATTTGGTTGTCTGCCATACGCTCCTCGTCAAGAAGAACATTCTCTATAAAAAGCGTCCCGAAATGCGAAAGCCCCCAGGCGACAACCGCGGAAAAAACAAGCGCCGTTACAATAACCGCAATCATTTTCATTCGCATTGTATGAAGCGGCGCGGGAAGCTTTTTTGCCCACTCGGCAATGCGCTCAGTCAATTTGATACCCCTTTCCCCAAACAGTTTTGATTATTTCGGGCTGTGTGGGGTCATCCTCTATTTTGCGCCTTAAATTCAAAATATGAACCATAACCGTATTTGCCGCCGACGGAAGATATTTTTCGCCCCAAACCGCCTCGTAAATAGAGCGCGCATCATTGGGCGTGCCGCGGTGATTTATGAAAAACGCAAGCAAAATATACTCCGTATCGGTAAGCCCTACATCCGTGCCGTTTTTATAAACGGTGTGACGCTCCGTGTCTATTTCTATATTCTTAAGAGCATCTATCGACTTAAAGCGCTCCTTTGGGTCGGCATATTCACGGTAGCGCCTTACAAGAGAAGTTACCTTCATTAAAAGCTCGCTTTGCGAAAACGGCTTTGAAAGGTAGTCGTCACCGCCGTTGTAATACGCATCCGCTTTGTCGCTTTCGGCTGTTTTCGCAGTTAAAAACAGTGCCGGGACGTTGCTGAAGGCACGAATCGCCTTAAGCGCTTCTATTCCGTCCATTTCGGGCATCATAACGTCAAGAATCACAAGGTCAAGCTCGGGCTGTTTTTTAACCGCCTCCACCGCCTGTGCACCGTTTCCCGCCTCGGTAACGCAAAAGCCGTTAGAGGCAAGAAGGATTGACAGCATATCCCTTATGTCGGGCTCGTCGTCTACAATAAGAATTCTTTTTTGTTCCATATGCTCTCACCTGTTCTTATATACTGAAAATCAAAGCTTTGTTTTTAATCGCAATAAAAAGAGAATACCGCCTTCACTTCAGTGAAAGCAGTATTATTATACACATAAACAAGCTTTTTTTCAATAGAAAAAGAACAAATAATTGAAAGGCACGGCGAATTCGAAACTAACTCACCCGAAATACGAACCGACTGCGGCAAGCCCTTCTTTAAACGGTCTAAACGGTCGGTATAAAAAGAACGCTTTTGTTAACGGTTGTGTCGTCCTCAAGCGAATTTTCCTCGCAAATCGCAAAGACCGTTGTGTTGTAGCGGCGCGCTATATCCCAAAGCTCCTCCTCGCCCTGCGGAAAGTATACCGTTATGGCGCTTTCGGGCTTTTTCCCGCTTTCTTCGTCAACGCTTATTGAAGTAACGCCCTCTAAAAGCATCTCGTCAAACAGCGTACAGCTTATAAGAAGCTCCGCTCTTACGTCAATTGACGAGCCCTCGCGCCCCGAAGCGTCGAACGAGCACAGCGTAACTCCCGAAAACGCCACAGGTCTTTTGCACTCCGTACCGAGGCGGCGCGTGTATTTATAGTCGAGCATTTTTTCGAAGGACGTAATCTCCCCCCCGCCGTCGCGAATTATAAACGAAGCCTTTATCGAGCCCTTTATAATAAGCTCTTCGCCTTCGCACAAGGCAGTCGGCTCGCCGCATTCGGCAACGGCATCCAAAACTGCAGAGACGCCCGTATTTGAAGCATCCACGGTTTCTTTTAAAATGTATGTTTCGCGAACCTCGTCTGCGGCGGTGAAAAACGAAAGATTTTCCTTTGTAAGCGTTGTCTCACCTTTTACAGAATAGGCGTCCGTTATTACAAACAGCTCCTTTTGCTCCCACATAGTAATGTCGGCGTTTAAGGAAAGTGCAATATCAAACGCCCTGCCGTCTCCCTCGGAATCGTTTTTTATAACAACATCGCACGCCGTCGTATTAATAAGCACATCTCCCGTGAAGCGCTCCTCCATTCCCTCAACCTCTAAAATCCTGTTTATGGGAAGCGTGTGCCTTATGTGCTCTATTCTCGTTTTATCCTCCGAAAAAACAAAGCCTATTTCGACTATTGCGTCGCCCTTAAGCATTATCTTATTGCCGATTTTCTTTATTTCCGTCGGCACGGCGCAGGAAAATGTGCTTACAATAAATGCCGCACTGCCGTTTTCAACGGGAATAGTTTCGCTCATGGAAAAGCTTTTGCTCTTTTTACAGCCCAAAGAAACCGCACTAACCGGAACGCACCTTTCTTCGGCATCGCCGCTGTTTTCAAGCGACGAAACCTCCTCGCGCTCTGCCGAAAACGAAGTAAGGTTAAGACGTATGCCCGCTTTTATTTCCGCTCTTTTTGAGCTTGTTGCGCGACAGCTCACATAAGAAACAGTCGCCTTAACGCCGACATCCTCGGAATTCAGAAAATCTTCCTTTTGAACGTATCGCGAAAAAGCGCACTGCTGTCTTTGCGCGTAAAGCCCGCCGTCCGAAGAGGTATAAAGCATACGAAGCTCGCACGAGCCGTCAACCGTCACCCTTTCGCCGACGCACCTTATGCCCGTAACGCTTACCTCCGCAACGGATTTTACGATTCTGAGAATCTCGGGCATATACTCGGGAAGCGAAAGCTCCGCTTCGACGCATTCCTCCACGCTCGTTTCAAAATTCTTTTTTAGATAACGGTACTCGTCTTTATTCAATGAAATATCCATAAAAATAAACTCCCTTCATATATTCCGAAATAAATATATGAAGGAAGTCTTTCTTTTATTACTCTGTTTTATCACTCCGTATCCTCGTCCGCTTCGAGGCTTTCGGGCTCATAAACGGAAAGATAAAGAAGTTCTTTATTCTCTTCTACGTCAAGCACAACAACGTCCTCGTCGTAAATCGTATCGTAATACCAAGTGCCGTCAAACGGGATTTTTTGCGAAACGAGCATATTGTCAAGTCCGTCGTCCGCTTTCATAAGACAGC
>CAZRXQ010000028.1:11084-12400 GCA_964604065.1 uncultured Eubacteriales bacterium
ATTTTTTGCGAAACGAGCATATTGTCAAGTCCGTCGTCCGCTTTCATAAGACAGCCTAAAACATCAAAGCCCAGCGAAACAAGCTCGTCCTTTGTAAGCGTTGTTTTAATATACGGCGCAACATCCTTTGCTATTTTCACAAGCTGAGGAATGCCCGCGGGCGTAAGCTTTGATTTTACGCTCGAAATTATTGATGTTATAACTCTTCTTTGACGTCCCGTTCTCATAAAATCGGTATCAAGATAGCGTATTCTCGAAAACCAAAGCGCCTGATAACCGTTAATGTGAACGCTTTTGCCGCTTGTAAACTCATCCGGCTTCGGACTTTTCTTATAATCCTGACCGTTGTTTAAATAATCCGCCTCTTCTTCGGTTATCTCTACGTCAATTCCGCCGAGGGCGTCTATAATCGCGGTGAACATATCAAAATCCACAACGCAGTATTCGTCTATTTTCAATCCGAAATTCGATTCAAGCGTTTGAATAAGAAGGTTTGCGCCGCCCCAAACGTGCGAGGCGTTGATTTTCGAATAGCCCTCACCCGGTATATTAACGTACGAATCCCTCAAAACCGAGGTAAGCGTAATTTTACCCGTGTTTTTGTTAACCGATACTATCATAATGGTGTCGCTTCGTTGCGCACCGTACTTTTCCTTATCCGCACCTATTAAAAGAATATTTGTAACGCCGTCTTTTGAAACAAGCGCTTCGTCACCGTCGTAATGAACTATTTCATCGGCGGGAATAAGACTGTTAATTGCGGACATCACCGACGAAACGCTCCACGCACCGAGAAGCACCGTCACGGCAAGCACAAGCGCTACCGCGCTTAAAAGGATTTTTGTGCCGGTGCGTTTTTTCTTTTTCTTCGGCTGTTTTCTTTTTACGGGCTCTTCGTCCTCCGGGAGCTCCTCGTAAACACTAACCGAGCCCGAGCGCCTTAAGGGCTCTCCCGAAGAGCTTCTTTTTGAGCTTGAAGAAACGTCTATTATAAATTCCTCGGTATCGAAGCGGTGCGCATTTCTCGAAAAATAAACGTCACCGTTTTCGCTTCTTTCGGAATTACCGCTTTTTCTTATGTATACGTCCTCGCCGCTCTTACGTGCGGCAGAGCGCTCACGCGAGGAATCGCTGTAAATATCTCTGCTTTGACGCGTCGGCTCGGCGCTTTTTTTATTAAAGCTTACATCCGTTCCTCTTTTATATTCCGAATATCTGTCATCGTTGTTATTCACACTGATGCTCTCCTTTAAACTTCTCTTTCTTTTGATATATTATCACAATATTACGGATTTTTCAACAGAAAATAAAAAGGA
>CAZRXQ010000029.1:0-4681 GCA_964604065.1 uncultured Eubacteriales bacterium
GGCTTGAGAATTGTTCTTATTGCATTCTTGTATGCGGAAAAATCCTCGCTTTCGTCTCTTACACAGCACGTATCGCCGAGAAGCACAATGAGGTCGGGCGAAAACGCCTTAATGCCCATTTCAATAAGATTGTGCATATCGTGAAGCCTTGCTTTGTCGTTTTTCGTATCCCAAGAAATTTTTTCGTGAAGGTCTCCAACGGACATTATTTTGAATTTACCGTTTTTAAAACGCAGTGTATTTTCCATTTTAATGTAACCTCGTTTCTTTATTAAAAAGCCGCCTCTTATAAGAGACGGCTAAGGTTTTATTATTTATGCGTCGGCGCCAACCGTTTCGGGTGCTACGGAAGCCTCTTCGGCTTTTTCTCTGTTGTAGCATTCGGAAAGAATGTTAAGGTATTTGATTTTGTAATAGCTGCTGACAACGGGAAGGAAGAATCTCCAAATAAGCACAAACAAGCCGCCGTGTTTAAGCTTTTTGCCGTATTTGGGAGCTGCCGCGTAAAGTCTTTCTGCCATTTGATAGTTCCAAACCCAAACATAAACGGTTAAGCTGAAAATATTAAGCAAAAGAACAAGGAGATAGTTGGCACTGTCCTTATCGTCACCGTCACAAACTCTGTTAAGGTCTTCTGTCCATTTGTACCAGAAGAAAAGACCGTAAATGCCTAATGTGATGATGTTCAAAAGTATGTACTTAATAAAGCTTCTTTTTTTAATCATTGTGAAGTGCCTCCAAAATAAGAGTGATAATTTTATGTAAAACAGAACTTTTCAAGTCTATTTTGACAACTGAGCTGTCGCCGAAAAGGCGAATGAAATACACCGCGCCGAATGTTACGGCAAGAAGTGCGAGAAATATGTTCTCGGTGCGTTTTTTAAAAGAGAAGATACCGAGCTTTTTTAAAACAAGGTAGATACCGACGGGTATCATAAGAAATACAAGAGGGTGAAAGGAAAATGCATTTTGAAAATCCAACCGTAAAAGCGAGAAAAAAGCTCTTAACATACCGCACCCGGGGCAGGGGATGCCGAAAAACCACTTGAACGGGCAATGGCAAAAGATATAAAACAGTGCTACTGCCGAAAAAAGCAGTGCGGCAATTAATGTTTTTTTGAAGCTTTGTTTTTTCATGAGCGCCCTCTTTATTTGCAATAAAAATAATACTATAATTAAAACAAAAAGTCAATACTATTTGTACAAATTGAAGGCTTTTTAATGTTGAAAAATCGTTATAAATAAGTAAAAAAACACTCTCGGCCTAAAATTCACCGAGAGTGAAGTGCTTTTACTTTAATAATTTAGGGATAAACTCAGTTGCCGTTGTTGAAAAGCGAGAGCTCCGACTGAGCTTGTCCTTCCTTATATTTTTCAAGTCTCGCCTTAATTTTGTCGGCGGGGTTGAGAAGTGAGCTTATGGAGCAGTCGTGGTTTAAGGTGTCGATTATAAGAGAGCAGTATTTACTCATATCAACCTCAAAGTACCACGGTCTTTCAAGAAGCTCGGGAGTTCTGTAAACAAGGTTTGTTGTGAATACGCCGTTAATTACGCCGTTTTCGTAAGCCTTGTCGAATGCTTCGAGACCGTTGCAGAAAAGACCGAAGCAGGTGCAAACGAAGATTCTGTTAGCCTTAAGCTCCTTAAGCTTTGAAGCAACCTCGATCATTGATTCGCCCGAGGAAATCATATCGTCTATAATAAGGCAATCCTTGCCCTCTACGTTGTCACCCAAGAATTCGTGAGCGAGAATGGGGTTTCTGCCGTCAACGATTCTCGAATAGTCACGTCTTTTGTAGAACATTCCGAGGTCTATGCCGAGAACGGAGGAGTAGTAAATGCATCTGCCCATACCGCCCTCGTCGGGGGAGATAACCATAAGGTGGTCGTTGTCTATTTTAAGGTCACCGAAGTTTTTGGTGAGAGCCTTAATCATCTGATATGTAGGCGCAACATTTTCAAAGCCCTTAAGCGGAATGGCGTTTTGAACTCTGGGGTCGTGTGCGTCGAAGGTGATGATGTTTTCAACACCCATATTAAGGCAAAGCTCCTGAAGAGCAAGTGCGCAGTCAAGAGATTCGCGGCTTGAACGCTTATGCTGACGTCCTTCGTAAAGCATGGGCATAATTACGTTTATGCGGTGAGCCTTACCTTCAACAGCCGAAATTGCTCTTTTAAGGTTTGCAAAGTGCTCGTCGGGGGAGTAAGGATACTCCTTGCCGTACATTTTGTAGCTTACGCCGTGGTTGAAGCAGTCACAGATAATATAAATATCGTAGCCTCTGACTGTTTCGTGAATTACACATTTGCCCTCGCCCGAACCGAAACGGTTAAAGTCGGCATTGACAAGGTAAGTGTCGCGTTGATATCCGTAGAAAGCGATTGTGGTTTTGTGTTCGCTCTCGCGTTCTTCACGCCAGGATGTAAGATAATTATTGATTTTGTTTGCAAGCTCCTCACACCCGGGAAGTGCGATTATCCCCAAAGGTCCTACAGGAATTGTGTTAGGTACACCGAAAGCATCTGCCACGATATAAAACCCCCATAAATTATTTTTATATTCTTATAATACTATATTTTGAAAGGTTTTCAAGTGAAATCGACAAAATTCGGTGGTAAAAAATAATACACATTCCGAGCCCGAATTTGTGACTTCCTACAAAAAGCGTTTTTGTTAATTTAAATCGAAAAATCTTCCTTCGAAAAATCCGATGAGAGCGATTTTACCCTCGGCTCTCTTTTTAAGGGGTCGTACTTAAACCTTCGGCATTTTGAGAAGGGTTGCATAATTCCGCCGACCTTGCGGCAAACAACGGATTCTTCGCCCGAGGGCGTGCCGAAAACGCAGTATTTGCACTGCGGCTCAATATCCTTTTTTACGAAAATGCGTGCCATATTTATCACCCGGGAAATATATTAGCACATTTTCTTTCGGTTATCAACCTGAAAAACGAAAAGTGCGCACATTATTATTAAAACGGCACAGACGGGCGCGGTGTAAGAAAGCGTAAAATCGGCAACAGACGTTTCAAACGTAACCGAGGCGCTTTCGGCACCGGGGAAAAGCTTTAAAAGAAGTGAGCAGTAAAATGCGGAAAGAAGAGCGTTAAGAGCGCGTGAAGCGATAAAAGCTTTCGTTGAAACACCCACGCTTTTTAAATACGGCAAAACCTGACATATTACGGCAACACCGCCGAAGCCGACTGCCGCGGCAATTACCGGTATGGGAACAAGCTTCGCGCACGCCTTACAGCCCGTGGTTACCTCAAGCACCGCTTTAATAAAAAGCTTTGTATCTAAGTCAAACGACAGCGCATCCGTTATTCCCGAAATGCATGAGAAGGTGAGCACCCACCCCGAGACGGACAGAATCGCTTTTTCGGCAGAGGACACTGCACCTACCAAAGATGCTTTTTCCGTATTCGGCGTAAGACCCAAAACTTCTTCACCCGATGACAAAAACCTGCAAAGAATTCCGAGAGAAAGAGCTGACAGCAGAGCGGAAACATAAATTATTATACCGGACGACGTGCTTTTTAATATTGAAGAGCCGAGAGCCGTGACGGCAAAGGCGGGACCGGGGCACATACACCACAGCATAAGTCGCTGTGCCTCGTTTTTTTCGATTTTAGAATCAAGATAAAGCGAAGATATTGTTTTCGCGCCGAGAGGATAACCGCCCGTTGCGGCAAAAATCAAAGCGATTGACGAAATGCCGCTCGCTTTAAAAAGAAAGCGCACGGGCTTTTTTAAGACGCGGGAAAGGTATATTGCCGCGTCGCTTTTCGTTAAATATTCGGAAAAAACAAAAAACGGAAAAAGAGACGGTATTAACGTGCTTCCCAAAAGAGAAAGCCCGTCGCGAACTCCCGCGGAGGCTTCCTTTGAATAGTACACAAGTCCGAAGCCCGTTGCGATTAAAAGCACCGCTTTGGGTAAATGCTTTATTAAGGAAATAAATTTTTTCATTCACGTCACCCCGTAAATATATTTTATGAAGGCTCGGCATAGGATTATAACAAAAACGCGGGAGGTAAAGATGGAGCTTAAAAATATTAAGGCTTTAAAGCCGAAAAAGAAAAGCGCGAGCGTTATGGAAATTTACGGAAACAGCGAGATTGTGATTGACGGTTGTAAAGGCGTAAGCGACTACAGCGAAAGCTTTATTAAGCTCGATCTCGGAGGACGGTGCGTGAAAATAAGCGGTGCTTCACTTACTGTTTGTTCGTATATATACGAGCAGGCTGATATAAAAGGCGAAATTGTTTCACTTGAATTCGATGACGATTGAGGTGACGGTATGCTTATTAAGCTTTTAAGATGCTTTTTGGGGTATGTTGAATTTTACGCAGTCGGCGGCTTTGCCGAGCGGTTTATTAATCTTTGCACCGTAAACGGAGTGAAGCTCTGGGATGTTAAAAACGACGGTGTAAAGGTTTATGCCTGTACAGATTTTGACGGATATAAGCGCATAATAAATTGTGCACGCGGCTCGGGGATGAGAGTTAAAATCATAAAAAAGCACGGCGCTTTTTATGTGCTGAAGCGCAGAAAAGCGCGTGTCGGCTTGTGTTTTGGGGCAGTGGCGGCGGTTGTGCTCGTGGCTCTCGCTTCCGGCAGTATATGGAGTGTGCAGGTAGAGGGAGTAGATGGTGTAAAGGAAAAAACCTTAACGGAAAA
>CAZRXQ010000029.1:4781-8930 GCA_964604065.1 uncultured Eubacteriales bacterium
ACGAACAGAGTTAAAGAAGGCGACTTTGTCGAGAAGGGCGATATTTTGATTTCGGGCGTTATTACGAATCGCGATTTAAGCGAAACCGTTGTGCGCGCTTCGGGAAGCGTGATTTGCGAAACCGAGGCGAGCTTTAAGGGGGTGTGCCCGTTTAAGTCTGACGTAAGTATTACGGGCGAGGGAAAGCATTATTATAAGCTGTCATTTTTCGTAATAACGCTTCCGCTCTATTTTAAAACAGACGGCGAATTTACGGGGAGCGGTGAGAAAATGCTTTCTTCAAAAGAAATCGAGCTTCCCATAGGAATACTTCGCGAATCGTTTTGCGAGCTACAAAACACACAGTCTGTTTTAACCGCCGAGGAAGCGACGCTTTACGCCTTTACACTTGCGGTAGAAAAGAAAAGAGATGAGCTTTCTTTGTGCGAAATCAACTCGGTGAATTATACCGTAAAGCAAGGTGAGACGGGTGTGGAGGTTATTTGTGAAGCAAATTGTGTTGAAGATATAGCGGAAGAAAGCGAATTTTATTACGACGAGCCGTTAAATGAGTAATTCTTTACAAAAAAATTTGTAAAAATTAGTAGACATTTACAAAAATTGTGGTATACTGAAAAAGAAGAAATATAGATGTATAAGAGATGAGTAAAAAAACTTTATGTTCGAACAGATAATAAATGTAGACAGAATGGAGCAGGCGGTAAGCCTTTTCGGAAGCTTCGACGAAAATATCAAGCTTATTGAAAAAGCGTATTCGGTAGACGTAATAAGCCGCGGCTCGGATATCAAGGTCACCGGTGAGCCCGAAAATGTCGCGAATGCAATTAAAGCCGTAAACGGACTTTTGATGCTTTTGAATCGCGGTGAGGTTCTTAATGAGCAAAACGTGCGTTACGTTATTTCGCTTGTTGATGACGGCAACGAGGATAAGCTTTCTTCTATGTCGGGCGACTGCGTTTGCATAACAAGCAAGGGTAAGCCCATTAAGCCGAAAACGCTCGGGCAGAAAAAGTATATCGAAGCAATTAAAAACAATACAATCGTGCTGGGGGTAGGTCCTGCGGGTACGGGTAAGACGTATCTTGCGGTTGCCATGGCGGTTAACGCCTTCAGAGCAAAAGAGGTCAACAGAATCATTTTAACGCGCCCTGCCGTTGAGGCGGGTGAAAAGCTCGGCTTTTTGCCGGGTGACCTTCAAAGCAAGGTTGACCCGTACCTAAGACCGCTTTACGATGCGCTTTTCGATATGCTCGGAGCGGAGAATTTCCAGAAATATCAGGAGCGCGGAAATATCGAGGTTGCGCCGCTTGCTTATATGCGAGGCAGAACCCTTGACGACAGCTTCATTATTCTCGACGAGGCGCAGAACACAACGCCCGAGCAAATGAAAATGTTTTTAACCCGAATGGGCTTTAATTCAAAGGTTGTCGTAACAGGCGACGTAACGCAAATTGACCTTCCGGACGGCAAAAGGTCGGGACTTGTGGAAGTCGTAAAAATTCTCAAAAACATAGATCAAATCGAGCTTGTGAGATTTAACGAAAAGGATGTCGTAAGACACAAGCTCGTTCAGGATATTATAAAGGCGTATGAAAAATACGAGGAGGCTAAGAAAAGAAATGAAAGAAAAAATTAAAGTTGTAATCTCAAATGAACAAAAAGCAGTGAAAATCCCCACGGGCGTAAGACTTCTTGTAAGACGTTGCTGTAATGCTGTGCTTACCTTTGAGGAGTTCTCCGAGCCTGCCGAAATCAGCGTAACCTTTGTTGACGACGAAAGGATTCACGAGCTTAACAAGAATTTCAGAAATGTCGACAGAAGCACGGACGTGCTTTCGTTCCCCTTGGGCGAGGACGGCGTATACGACAAAAATCCCGAAAACGGTGCGTGCCTTCTCGGCGATATTGTAATCTCGGTGGAAACCGCCGTAAGACAAGCCGAAACGTACGGTCATTCGCTTCAGCGCGAAATCGGATTTTTGACGGTTCATTCCATGCTTCATCTTTTGGGATATGACCACGTTAAGGGCGGAATCGAAGAGGTTCGTATGCGCGAAAAGGAGGAGCACGTTTTAACCGAGCTCGGTCTTAAGCGCAACGACTCCTACTATATGGACGAGTGAGCGATATGAAAAACGACTACATAAGCCTTTTTAAAAGCTTTGTGTACGCATTTCGCGGCATTTTTTGGATGGTAGGGCACGAGCGTAATTTCAGAATACACCTTTCGTGTATGACGTATATGTTTTATTACCTGCTTCGTTATGACTTTTTTAAGGTGTCGAGAACTCAGCTTGCAATATTGCTTTTGGCGTGTGCACTTGTTTTGGGCGGCGAGCTTATAAACACGGGCATTGAAAAAAGCGATGACAGCATAACCGAGGAAACGCGGCGTACCATAAAAATTTCAAAGGACACAGCCGCCGGTGCAGTGCTTGTTTTTGCGATTTTCGCGGTGTTAATCGGTATTGTGATTCTTTGGCAGCCCGAGGCTTTTTCGCTTTTGTTTTTGCATTACAAAGAAAGCCCGATTTATATTTTGCTGTTTGCTTTAAGCGTTGTGATATGCACGCTGTTTATATTTAAGTTTGATTTTAACAAAAAGGAAAAGTAAAGTAATGAGTGAAAAAAGAACGGCGTTTATTGCAATCGTCGGTAAGCCCAATGTGGGCAAATCTTCAATATTGAATAGGCTGTTAGGGCAGAAAATAGCAATTGTTTCTTCTAAGCCCCAAACAACGCGCACGAAAATAATGGGCGTTTTAACAGAGGATAACGTACAGCTTGTGTTTACGGATACACCCGGCTTTCACAAGCCGAAAACCAAGCTCGGCGAAAAAATGGTTAAGGCTGTGGATGACAGTATTTCGGGCGTTGACAGCTGTCTTTTGGTGGTTGAGCCCTCGGGAAAAATCGGCGAAAACGAGCTTGAGCTTTTAAGAAGACTTAAGTCCGAAAAAATACCCGTTGTGCTTGCCATTAATAAAATCGACACCGTTTTGAAAAAAGAAGAGCTTATGCTTAGAATTACAGAATTTACAAAGCTTTTCGATTTTACTGCGGTAGTGCCCGTCAGCGCTCTCGGCGGCGACGGAATAGATGAGCTTAAGGACGAGCTTAAGGCGCTCTCCGAGGAGTCGGAGTTCTTTTTCCCCGAGGACACACTTACCGACCAACCCGAGAGAGTTCTCGCCTCCGAGATGATAAGAGAAAAGCTTCTTTACAAATTAAGCGACGAAATTCCGCACGGAACGGCAGTCGGTATTGAAAAAATAAGCGAGCGCGAAAGAGACGGCGAAACGATTCTCGATATAGACGCAACGATTTATTGTGAAAGAGAAAGCCACAAGGGCATTATAATCGGCAAGCGCGGCGCTATGCTTAAGAGCATCTCCACCGATGCGCGCTATGAGCTTGAAAAATTCTTTATGTGCAAGGTGAATCTTCACTGCTGGGTAAAGGTAAAGGAAGGCTGGCGTAATCGCGAAGGTCTTATTCACAACTTCGGGCTTGACTGATTCCTGTAATTAACAAACATAAAAGGTATCTCTCGGAATAAGATATTAAAAACGACTTAATATCGGAGATGCTTTTATGGAAGAAAACGAGCTGTGGAATAAATTTGCCGCCGGCGGCAGGGTGGACGACTACCTTGAATACAGGCGGAGTGTGAAAATGTGCCGTGAAACGGAGTTGAACAAAAGTGACGAAGGAAAGTATGTCGGGACTTGTGATAAAGGAACAGACCGTGGGCGAGTTTGACAGGCTTATTACCGTCCTTACCGCCGAAAAGGGTATGATTCGTGCGTTTTCAAGAGGTGCTAAAAAGGCGAAAAGCAAAAAGCTTTCCGCTACGGCACTTCTTACATATTCCGATTTTACGTTTACAAAAAAAGGTGATACATATACTGTTGAGGATGCCGCCCCGAAGGAGGTCTTTTTCGAGCTTCGAAACGACGTTCTCAAGATTACGCTTGCGCAGTATATTTGCGAGCTTGCGTATGAGTTTTGTGAGCAGGATTACGAGTCGGGGGAGATTCTCCGACTTTTTTTGAATTCTCTTTATTTTTTGAAAACCGATAAAAAAAGCGCTCATTTCATTAAGGCTGTAACGGAGCTTCGGCTTTTGTCGCTTTCGGGATATATGCC
>CAZRXQ010000029.1:9030-11547 GCA_964604065.1 uncultured Eubacteriales bacterium
TATTTGCTTTCGCAAACAAAACGAAAATTTAAAACACTTGATTTTTTCCGCCTTCTTTGCGAATGACGGATTTAAACCGCAACACGCCGAAAGTGTGTCGCTTGCGGCGCGTTCGGATTCCCCTCGAAAAAAGAAGGCTTTGTGAGGTATAGTTATGAACAGACATTTAAAGGCATTGGAGCTTGACAAGATTCTTGAAATGCTTAGTATAAGAGCCTGCAACGACGATGCGCGTGAGAAAATGATGTCGCTTCTTCCCGAAACGAGTCTTGCGCTTGCTACTGCCGAAATGAAGAAAACAGAAGAAGCGTACCTTCTTTTGGCGCGTTACGGCGGTCCTTCCTTCGGCGGACTTATTAACGTAAACAATTCTCTTGCGAGAGCCTCTTCGGGCGGCGTGCTTTCAATGAAGGAGCTTCTTGATATAGGAAGCACCGCGAGAGCCGTAAGAGCGCTTTACGAGTGGCGTCAAAACAGCGGTCGCGACGAGCTTTCTCTCGATATGTATTTCGGAGCGCTTACACCGAATAAGTATTTGGAGGAAAAAATATTTTCCGCTATTCTTTCCGAGGATGAAATGAGCGATAACGCTTCCCCGGAACTTTCTTCCATAAGAAGAAAAATCAAAAACTGCGAAAACAGCATAAGAGACAAGCTTGAAAAGGTTGTTCGCTCGGGAAGCTATAAAACATTTTTGCAGGATGCGATTATTACCCAAAGAAACGGCAGGTACGTCGTTCCCGTTAAAAGCGAATACAGAACAAGCGTGCCGGGAATGATTCACGATACATCCTCCACGGGCTCTACCGTTTTTGTAGAGCCGGCGGCAGTTGTAGAGGCGAATAACGAAATTCGCGTTTTAAAGGGTAAGGAACAGCAGGAGATTGAAAGAATACTTTACGAGCTTTCGGGAATAGCGGGCGGCTTTAAGGACGAGCTCAAAGCTTCGTATGAATGCGCGATTGAAATTAATGTTATTTTCGGAAAGGCACAGCTTGCTTACCAAATGAAGGCGAGCGTTCCGCTTATTAATAATGAGGGCAAAATCGAATTGAAAAAAGCGCGTCATCCTCTTATTGACGAAAAAAAGGTCGTTGCTACCGATATTTCTCTCGGAATTGATTTTGATACACTTGTAATTACCGGCCCTAATACTGGCGGCAAAACCGTTGCGATAAAAACAGTCGGGCTTTTGTGTGCCATGGCAGCTTGCGGACTTATGATTCCCGCGTTGGACGGAAGCACGGTTTCCGTATTCGATAACATACTTTCCGATATAGGTGACGAGCAAAGCATAGAGCAGTCGCTTTCCACATTCTCGTCGCATATGGTAAATATTGTCAACATTTTAAAAACGGCAAACGAACGCACACTTGTTTTAATAGACGAGCTCGGCGCGGGAACAGACCCCATTGAAGGTGCCGCACTTGCTACCGCTATTCTCGAACAGCTGTTTTCGCAGGGTGCAAAAACAGCCGCAACAACGCACTATGCCGAGCTTAAGGAGTATGCTTTAAGCTCATACCGCGTTGAAAACGGCTCTTGTGAATTCGATGTTAACACCCTAAGACCTACCTACAGGCTTTTAATAGGTATTCCGGGGCGCTCTAACGCCTTTGCGATTTCTCAAAGGCTCGGCATAAACGATTCCGTTATAGACCGCGCAAAAGAGCTTGTTTCTACGGAAAACACGCGCTTTGAGGATGTAGTGGATATGCTTACAAAAAGCCGTTTGGAGCTTGAAGAGGAGAAAAAACGCGCAACCGAGCTTTCCGAAAAAGCCGAAAAAACGCGCCGTGATGCGGAAAATACCTTGAAGGAAGCGGAAAAACGGCGCGACCGTGAGCTTGAAAACGCAAAGGGCGAGGCGCTGCGGATTGTTGAGCAGGCAAAAAGAGAAGCAAATGCACTTTTGTTTGAGGTGGAAAAGCTTAAAAAGGAAGCTAAGGCTTCAAAGGATTTAGCAGAGCTTTCATCCCGAGCGAAGCGAACCGTTAACGCACACCTTAACGCAATAGACGATGCGATAGACCCCATAACCGAGGCTATTGACGATGAAAATTACACCTTGCCGAGAGAGCTTGAAATAGGCGATACCGTGTATTGCAAAACAATCGGCAAAAACGCAACCGTAACAGCTCTTAAGGATAAAAAGAATAACGTGGAAATTACCGCGGGTATGCTTAAAATGAAGGTTTCCGTTGACTCTCTTCGACTTATAGAAAAGCCCAAAGCGGAAAAAAAGAACGCTCAGGTAAAAACAAAGGGCGTTGAAAGCCGAGCAACAATGCAAGTTTCAAGCCGTTGTGACTTAAGAGGACTTATGTGTGACGAGGCGATTCTCGTCTTAGACAGATTTATTGACGATATTCTCCTTTCGGGACTCAAGGAATTTACCGTTATTCACGGCAAAGGCACGGGCGCCTTAAGAGCGGCTGTTAAACAGTTTTTAAAGAACGATCCGAGAATTAAATCGCAAAGACTCGGCACCTTCGGCGAAGGTGAAAACGGTGTTAC
>CAZRXQ010000030.1:0-4758 GCA_964604065.1 uncultured Eubacteriales bacterium
CGTGATAAGCGATATTTTAAAGCTTCCCGAGCACAAAAGCGCGTAAAGAATGTCGTTAAGCGGCGAAAGCGATGCGGCAACGGCGTTCGCAAAGCCTGCTTTATCCGTAACGCCCCACTTAACGCCGGAAAGCTCAACCTCACTCCACGACGAAAAGCCCGAAAGCGCCGCATAAACCTCCGGGTAGTCCGAAAGTCCCTCGGCAACGCTTTTCACCGAAACGTCCACGCCTATTGTTTTAAGCTCCGAGGCGTTTTCCTCAAGCGAGGTATACACGCCGGTAACAAGCGCCGAAAGCGTAGAATCGGAATAAACAAGCGGCATTAAAATGTTTTTTAAGGGCTTACCGTAATACGTCTTACAGGCGGCATTTATAAGCCTGTCTGTTGCGGTTACCGCATTCTCGGCTTTCTTTTCGGTTACGCCCTCGGGGTACGAAAAGGCAAATGCCGCGCACGAAAGCGACGGAATTATAAGCACTGCCGCAAGAAAAACCGCTGTTAATTTTTTTAATGTTTTTTTCATAAGCAACTTTCCCATTTAACAGAATATATGCCGATATCCAACAATAAATATTATATTGCTATTATACTGTTAAGCTTTCAAATATTTGTTACAATAATGTTAATTTTGGTGATTATATGCGTGTTTTTATCCCTTTAATTCTCTGTATTTTGCTTTTGTTCACAGGCTGTTCAATAATTAATTCCGGTAAAGATTTAAACGCATTTTCGGGAAGACTTTGTGCACTTTATTCGGATGCAAATTTCCCTTGTGCAGGCTATATTAAGGACGAAAGCACCTCCTCCTTTATTCGTTTTTTCGAATCGGGCGAAGAGCGTGTGCTTTTAAAGCTTATGTATAACGACTCGCTTGAAATAACGTCGCTTACAGTTTCGGGTGAAAGCAGTGCTTTAAAAAACGGCGATATTTGTCTTTTCGTAAAAAACTCAATAACGGCTTTTTTCAGTGATGAAAACAAAATCCCGGAAATTCCCTTCGACGAAATTTTTAAAAGCCTTGAAGAAATTTCGCCCGAATCAAAAACAATCGAGCTTCAAGGCGCCGAAATAACAATCGACGTCGCAAAGCTCGGTTGGGTAATTACAGTGTCTCTTTGTGATATTTAAGAAGCTCTTCCGACAGCTTAGAAAGCGCACGCGCTCTGTGGCTGTTCGCATCCTTTTCCTCGGGAGAAAGCTCCGCAAAGCTTTTTTCTCCCACGAAAAATACGGGGTCATAGCCGAAGCCGCCGTTTCCTTTTCTTTCAAAGCCTATTTTGCCGTGACATTCACCGCGTGCCGATACAATATCGCCGTTCGGGAACACACAGCACGCAACGCTTACAAACGAAGCACCGCGCTCACTTTCCGGTACATCCGAAAGAAGCTTCAAAAGCTTGTCTATATTCTTGTCGTCGTTGCCGTGTTCGCCTGCAAATCTTGCCGAATACACACCGGGCGCACCCGCAAGGTAATCAACGCGAAGTCCCGAATCGTCGGCAATGCAGGGCATACCGCTTTCACGGCATCCCGACTCCGCCTTTAAAAGCGCGTTTTCGTAAAATGTTTCGCCCGTCTCCTCTACGTCGGAAATTTCGATTCCGAGCTCGTCCGCCGTTTTAACGTCGAACCCGAGAGGTGAAAGGATTCTCAAAAGCTCGTCGCGCTTTTTCATATTGTGAGTTGCAATTAAAAAACTCTCTTTCATCCGAACAATCTCCCGAAGAAGCCCTTTTTCTTTTTGGGCTTTTCTTCTTCCTCGGACTCTTCTTTTTCTTCGAAAGAATTCTCCGAGGTCTCGGGCTCTTCGTCCGTCTTTTCCGCCGCTGCTTCTTCGGCTTCTGCTACTTCGGCTTCTTCCTCTTCTTTCGTTGAAGCGCCGTCATTTACGGTGTCGTCAAAATTCTTCGGCTCGTCCGTATTCTCGGGTAAAGCTTCTTCAGCCGAGGCATTCTCTTCTGCGGCTTCGCATTTTAATTCTTCCGACTCCTCTTCCGAAAGCTCTCCCAAGGCTTCCATAACCTCGGAAAACGCTTCCTTAAGCTCTGCGGAAAAGTCGCCTTCGGGTGCAGTCTCGGGAATGTCCTCGCGAATCTTAGAAAGGTCTATGTCGTCCTCGTTGTAATCCTCGGGAAGCGCTTCGAAAAGCCCTTCGGCAAACGCCTTCGGATTAAACGGCTGAAGGTCGTCTATACCCTCGCCGACACCCACGAATTTTACGGGAACTTTTAAATCGTTTTTAATGGAAAGCACAACGCCGCCTCTTGCCGTGCCGTCAAGCTTTGTCAGAATAATTCCCGTAATTTCCGCGATTTTCGCGAATTCGCGTGCCTGATTTACCGCGTTTTGTCCCGTTGTGGCATCAAGCACCAAAAGCACCTCGCGGTCGGAATACGGAAGCTCGCGGTCGATAATTCTGTAAATCTTCGCAAGCTCCTCCATAAGATTTTTCTTGTTATGAAGTCTTCCCGCCGTGTCGCATATAATAATCTCCGTGCCTCTTGCCTTAGCCGCGGAAATGGTATCGTAAATAACAGCCGCGGGATCTGCGCCCTCTTTATGCTTAACAATGTCAACACCTGCGCGCTGTGCCCAAACATCAAGCTGGTCTATTGCGGCAGCTCTGAAGGTGTCGGCGGCGGCAAGAATAACGCTCTTGCCCTGCGCCTTGTACATTGAAGCCATTTTGCCTATCGTGGTTGTTTTGCCGACGCCGTTTACGCCTATCACGAGGATTACCGACGGAATGGTAATAAGACCCATATCCTCGCCGCCCTCAAGCATTTCGGCAACTATTTCTTTAATTTCCGCTTTTACCTCGGCGGGCTTTTTAATATTTTTCTTACGAACTCTGTCGTTTAAGCGCATTGTGATTTCCGAGGCGGTCGTAACGCCTACATCGCCCATAACAAGCGCTTCCTCAAGCTCGTCAAAAAGTCCCTCGTCAATAGAGGTATAGCTGTCGAGAACGTTGTCAATAGCACCCGACATATTGTTTCTCGTTTTTCTTAAACCGAAGTTGATTTTCTTAAAAACGCCCAAGTTAACACTACCCTTCAAACGTACTTATTTGTTGCCCGAATTACTCAAGCCCCATCTGCTTTGCCATTTCGGCTGTCTTTAATTCAAGAAGCTTCGAAACGCCCTTTTCCTGCATTGTTACGCCGTAAAGCATATCGGCTTCCTCCATCGTTCCGCGACGGTGCGTTATGAGAATGAACTGCGTGCTCTCCGTCATACGTCTCGCGTACGAAGCGTAACGGACTACGTTAACGTCGTCAAGAGCCGCCTCAACCTCATCGAAAATGCAGAACGGACACGGGTTCACCTTCAAAATCGCAAATAACAGTGCTATTGCCGAAAGTCCCTTTTCGCCGCCCGAAAGAAGCGATATGTTCTGAACATTCTTTCCCGGAGGCTGAACCTTAATTTCTATGTCGCATTCGAGAACATTTTCATCGGACAAAACAAGACTTGCCTTGCCGCCGCCGAAAAGCTCCGTAAACGTCTCGCCGAAGCTTTGATTTATTTTATTGAACTGCTCTTTAAACTGCGTTCCCATTTTTTCGGTAAGCTCCGAAATAAGGTGAGTAAGCTCCGCTTTTGCTTTTTCAACGTCGTTTACCTGCGAACGCATAAATTCGTAACGCTGTGAAACCTCTTTGTATTCCTCAATAGCGCTTACGTTTACGTTTCCGAGTCCTTTGATTTTCGCCTTGATTTCCGAAAGTCTCTTTCTCGCCTCGGTTATGCTGTCGATTTTAATATCAAGCTCTTCCGCCTCGCGACGTGTAAGCTCGTATTCCTCAAAGAGCTTGTTTTCCGTATCGAGAAGCTCGCGCTCCATAGCGTCGCGCCGTTCGAGAAGCCTCGCCTTTTCGCCGCCGAGTTTTTCCTTCTCGTCGCTTTTCGTACGCTCAAGAGTCCTCAAATCCGCACTTTCCTTTTCAAGAAGCTCGCGCTTTTTCAAGGTCTCTTCTATATCGGCTTTAAGCTGTGCGTTGTTATTTTTAAGCTCCTCTGCCTCGTTTTTCAAAACGTCTATTGCGGCTTTAAGCTCGTCGTTTTTAACCTTCGTCTCGGCAATTTCCTCATCAAGAAGAGTGAGCCTGTCCTTATGGCTTTCGCTTCTTTTTACAAGCCTTGCAACAGCGTCGTTTTTCTCTTCGACCTCTTTTTGCGCGGTTGCAATCGCAAGATTCAGTTCGGAAGCCTTTGCCGTAAGCTCTTCTCTTTTTCTTTGAACCTCTTCACGGTCGCCCGTAACGGCAAAAAGCTCTTCCTCCGCTTTTTCAAGCTCTTTTCTGAGAACCGAAAGGCGCTCGTTTTCGTTCTTTTCGTCCGCAAGAAGAGTTTCTTTTCTTTTAATAAGAAGCTCTTTTTCTTCATTCTCGTGCTTTTCGGTATCTTCAATCGACTGAAGCTGACCGTCTTTCACGGTTATTATGCCCTGAAGCCTTATTTTCTCCTCCGAAGCCGTGGTAATTTCCGCTTTTGTGCCTTCAAGCTCCGCACTCACAAGAGAATAGCTTTCCCCTGCCTTTTGCGCGTCACTTTTAATTACCGCAAGCTCACCTTCAAGGCTCTCGCATTCTTCTTTAAGCTTAACAGCCTCGTTGCCTCTGCTCAATATTCCCGCGTTTTGTAGGCGCGCACCGCCCGTCATAGAGCCGCCGGCATTAATTACCTGACCGTCAAGCGTAACGATTTTAAAGCGGTACGAATATTTTTTTGCAATGGCAACAGCCGCGTCGAG
>CAZRXQ010000030.1:4858-11296 GCA_964604065.1 uncultured Eubacteriales bacterium
GTCTCTATTCGCGCCGAAATCTCTTCACCCGAGGTTTTAAAGGTCGAAGCCTTTACACGGCTGTCGGCGATTTCAAGCGTAAGATGAGAAACACGCGCCGAAAGCTCTGTGTTTTTCTCAAGATATTTGCCCGTTTCGTTTCCGAGAGATTCAAGCCTTTCGGAAAGCCCGCTTATCTCAAGCCGCTTTTCTTCTATAGAAGCCTTAAGCTTTTCTACAGCCGTCTCGATATCTTTAATTTGAACGGCTATTTCCGTATCTGTATCAAGCTCTTCGGTTTTCTCGCGCTCTATTCTTTCAATAGTCTCGTTGTTGTGAACAATGCTGTTCTCGTTAACGGCGATTTTGCTTTCGACGAACAATACCTGCTCGTCAAGCTGTGAAGAAGAGCGGCGCATTTCGTCGATAATTCCCGAAAGCTTGGAAATTTCTTCTATTACGTTTTCGGATTTTTTCTGTGTATCGTCAAGCACGCGGCAAACCTCGCCGTACTGCGCTTCGGCAACGGAGGTTTTCTTTTCGTAATCGCGAAGAGCCTCACGCGATTTTTCTATCGTGTAAAGCCAAAGCCCTATATCAAGCGTTTTCTTTTCGGCGGAATATTCAAGAAAGCGTTTTGCCTTTTCGCTTTGTTGCTTCAAAGGACCTACTCTTCCCTCAAGCTCCGTCAATATATCGCGAAGTCTTAAAAGATTTTCCTCCGCCTGGTCAAGACGCCTTAAGGCATCCTGCCTTCTGTAGCGGTAATGTGAAATGCCCGCGGCTTCTTCAAGCATATCGCGGCGCTCGCCGGATTTTCCCGAGATGAGCGTTTCGACCTTGCCCTGACTTACCATGGAGTAGCCGTCGCGTCCGAGACCCGTATCCATAAACAGCTCGTGAATGTCCTTAAGTCTCGCATTTTCGCCGTTAAGCTTATATTCGCTTTCGCCCGAACGGTAATAGCGGCGTGTAACGGTAACCTCGTCGCGGTCGCTTACAAGGGCACGGTCTCTGTTATCAAGGCAAAGCGTAACCTCGGCAAAGCCGACTGCACGGCGTGCCGATGTACCGCTGAATATAACGTCCTCCATCTTGGAGCCGCGAAGACTTTTTGTGGATTGCTCGCCGAGAACCCAGCGCATAGCGTCCGAGATGTTACTCTTTCCGCTTCCGTTAGGGCCTACAACGGCTGTTATGCCTTTTCCGAATCGCAAAACAGTTTTGTCGGGGAACGACTTAAAGCCCTGCAATTCAATAGATTTTAAATACATAAAAGCTCCTTTTAGCGTATAATCGTCGTATACTTCGGAATTTCAAAATCGCCCTTAACGCTGACCTTAAAGCCTTCTTTTGCCAAAAGCTCAATGTTGCGGCGTTTTTGACCTGTCATTTTAGAAATTTCGCGTTCGTTAACGTAAATTGTCGCTTCCCTTAAAGTTTCCCGGGAAGCACCGTTCTTTTTGTTTTTGAAAAAAGCGTCAAGTGCCTTCTTCGCTTCGTTTAAATATATTTCCGACTCGCACAGCTCGCCGAACGCGGGATGATACGGACCTGCAAGGTATCCGTCCTCAACGCCTCCGCCGGAGTGAAGCCCGAGCCTTATAACCTTAATATTTTCTTTGTAAAACATTTTAAGGAGAATCGCGCAAAGCCTTACGGCATCCTCAGTCGTTTGCGGACGGTATTCGCCTTTTTTGTAAAGCTCTCCGAGATATGTCCCCTCAAGCACTATTGTCGGGTAAATTCTCACGGTGTCGGGGCGCATTTCTATAAAGCTTTTTGCGGTTTTAACCGCACCGAAATTACAGTCGCGGTAAAGTCCCGTCATCATCTGAAGACCTAAGGATATTCCGCTTTTCTTTATAAGAGCGCTCGCTTTGTAAACATCCTCTGCGGTGTGCCCGCGCATATTAGCTTTTAAAACCTCGTTTACCGTACTTTGCGCACCGAGCTCAAGCGACGTTACGCCGTATTTTTTAAGGATTTCAAGCACCTCTTCGTCAACCGCATCCGGTCTTGTGGAGGCTCTTATTCCGCAAAATCTGCCGCTTTTTATGTACGGCGCCGTTCTTTCGAGAAGCGATATCATATATTCGCGGTCAATCGCCGTAAAGCTTCCGCCGAAAAAAGCGATTTCCGTATTCTCCGGTGCGGTAGGGTCAAGCGCGGCTTTTTCAAGTGTCCTTGAAACCTCGTCGGGCGTTAAAATCGCGCTTTTTCCCGAAATCGTTTTCTGGTTACAAAACGAGCACATATGCTTACAGCCCGCGTGCGGCACAAACAGCGCTATGTTCGCGTGCTTATTTGACATTGAACATTCCCTCAAGAGCCGCGCCTGCCGCCGCCTGCTCGGCATCCTTTTTCGTTCTGCCCTCGCCCGTGCCTATCACCTTGCCGTTGAGCTTAACTCTGAAGGTGAAAATCTTTGCGTGGTCGGGACCCGTCTCGCCTATTTCCTCGTACAAAAGCACGTTGTCCTTTTCTCTTTGGATTTTTTCCTGTAAGAGCGATTTGTTATCCTTAAAGCTTGCCTCGCGTTTTACGGCTTCCTTTATAAAGCCCAAAATGTACGGCTTTACCGCCTCAATGCCGCCGTCAAGATACATTGCGGCTATAACGGCTTCGAACGCGTCGGATATAACGGACGGTCTGTTCCTGCCGCCCGTAAGCTCTTCGCCGTGCCCCAAACGCACATAATCGCCGAGCTTTATTTTTTCGGAAAAGCCGTAAAGCGATTTTTCGCACACAACAGCCGCACGAAGCTTTGTAAGCTCGCCCTCGGGGCGTGTTTTAAATTCCGAGAAAAGATATTCCGCGGTTACGAATCCGAGAATGGAGTCGCCTAAAAATTCAAGCCTTTCGTTGTCGTGCAAAAGCTTTTTCTCGTTTGCATACGACGAATGCGTAAGCGCCGTAACAAGAAGGTCTCTGTTTTTAAATTCGTAGCCGATATTTTTTTCAAATTCACTTAAATCCATTTTAAATTACCTACCGAAAAGCGTATCAAAATATGCCATACTTCTGTTTGCAAGGCTCAAATACCGCTCTTTTTTATCGCGTATTTTTTCATCTAAGGGTGTTACTATGCCGAACGCCGCACCCATCGGCTGAAAATGCTTTACGCTTTCATCGCTTATGTACGCACAAAGCGCGCCCATCATCGTTATTTTCGGAAGCACAAGCGGCTCTTCGCCGAAAATACGCCGTGCCGCGTTAAAGCCCGCAAGTATTCCTGAGGAAGCCGATTCCATATATCCTTCGACTCCCGAAATCTGACCCGCAAAATAAATATTCGGGTGACTTTTCATACTGAAATCGCCGTTTAAAAGCCCGGGAGAATCAAGGAAGGTGTTTCTGTGCATTACTCCGTAGCGCACAAACTCGGCGTTTTTAAGAGCCGGGAACATCGAAAAGACTCTTTTCTGCTCGGAGAATTTAAGATTTGTCTGGAATCCGACGAGATTGTACATAGTCCCATCGGCATTTTCTTTTCGAAGCTGTAAATTCGCCCACGGTCTGTGACCCGTGTTGGGATTTACAAGTCCGACGGGCTTTAAGGGCCCGTACCTGCAGGCATCCTTACCTCTCGAAGCGAGAACCTCTATCGGCATACAGCCCTCGTAAACATCCTTTCTTTTGTCGAACGAATGAAGCTCGGCGCTTTCGGCATTAATAAGTTCCTCGTAAAATGCCTCGTACTGCTCCTTGTTAAGCGGGCAGTTTATATAGTCATCCTCGCCGCCGCGGTCGTATCTCGATTGCAAAAACGCTTCGCTCATATCAATGCTTTGTGCCGTAACAATAGGTGCGGCTGCATCGTAAAACGAAAGAGAGCTTTTGCCGCAAAGCCTTGTAATATCCTCTGAAAGAGAGTCCGAAGCAAGCGGTCCTGCCGCGACAATCACAATTTCGCCGTCAAGAGGGATTTCCTTTACTTCCTCTCTTACGAGAGTTATGTTTTCGTCCTCGTTTATTTTTTCGGTAATGTATTCGGAAAAAATGTCGCGGTCAACGGCAAGCGCGCCGCCTGCCGGGACTTTTGCTTTATCTGCCGCTTCAAGGCAAAGCGAGCCGAAGCGACGCATTTCCGCTTTTAAAAGACCTGCCGCAGAGCCGAGCCTTTCCGCTTTCAGGGAATTTGAGCAAACAAGCTCCGCAAGTTTTTCCGATTTGTGTGCCGGCGAAAATTTCACGGGCTTCATCTCGTAAAGCGTTACCTTAATTCCGCGTTTTGAAAGCTGAAAAGCCGCCTCTACTCCCGCAAGACCTCCGCCTATTACCGTTGCTTTTTTCTGCATATTAATCTTCCTGTGTTTTCTTTGCGTTTTTACGCGGAGCTTTTACGGAATATCCGCATTTTTCGTCAAGGCAGTTAAGCATTCCGCCCTTGCCCTTAAAGAGCGATTTTCCGCAGCTCGGGCACTTTGAATCCGTAGGCTTATCCCACGTCATAAAGTTGCAGTCGGGGTAGTTTGAACAGCCGTAGAAGGTAAAGCCGCGTTTTGATTTTTTTGCTATTACGTTGCCGCCGCAAACGGGGCACTTAGCGTCGGTCTCTTCAACGAACGGCTTTGTCGATTTGCACTCCGGATATCCGGGGCACGCCAAAAACTTTCCGAATCTGCCTGTTTTGACAACCATATTTCTGCCGCATTTTTCGCACTTGATATCGGTAATATCCTCTTCAAGCTGAATTTTTTGCCCCTGCATCTCTTCTTTAGCCTTTGTAAGAGTCTCTTCAAACTCGTCGTAGAACTCGTGAAGCATCTCTACGTAGTTATATTTTCCGCTGTCGATATCGTCAAGCTGAGACTCCATAGATGCCGTAAATTTCGTATTTACTATTTTCGGGAAGCGCTCCTTTAAAAGCTGTGTTGTCGCACAACCGAGCTCCGTTGCCTTTAAAAGCTTGCCGTCGCGCTTAACGTATTCTCTTTTTATTATGGTGCTTACTATGGAAGCGTACGTACTCGGTCTTCCCACGCCCGTTTCTTCAAGCGTTTTAATAAGCGAAGCTTCGGTAAAGTGTGCCGGCGGCTGAGTGAAGTGCTGATTGCCGAGCATCTCCTTAACCTTAAGTGCGTCGCCCGATTTAAGCTCGGGGAAGGAGCTTTCGCCCTCCTCCGCTTCGGCGGCGCTTTCCTCGTAAAGTGCGGTAAAGCCGTCGAACTTAACGGTATAGCCGCTTGCCGAGAAAATCATAAATCCGTCGTCGCCGTCTTTTTCGGCTTTAATTTCAACCTTTACGGTATCCTGAACGCAAGCCGCCATAAGGCTTGCCACATATCTGCACCAAATAAGGTTGTAAAGCTTATATTGGTCAGAGGTAAGACTTCCCTTTATCATAGACGGCGTAAGTGTTACGTTTGCGGGGCGAATTGCCTCGTGACCGTCCTGTGCGCCTGCGCGTGTTTTAAAGTAGCGCGGCTTTTCGGGAAGATATTTTTCGCCGTAGGCAGAGGCTATGAACGCATTCGCCTGCGCACGCGCCTCCTCGGAAATACGAAGAGAGTCCGTTCTCATATAGGTGATAAGACCCGTTGTTCCGAGCTTTTCAACATCAATACCTTCGTAAAGCTCCTGGGCTATTTTCATTGTTTTTTGCGCCTGGAAGTTAAGCCTTCTCGATGCCTCCTGTTGCATTGATGAGGTTATAAACGGCGGCGCGGGCTGTTTCTTTCTCGTGCCCTTTTTCACGGACGATACCGAAAACGATGCACCGTCAAGACGTGCAAGATACGAATCCGCACCCGCCTTGTCGGTTATTTTAACCTTACCGTTTTCGTCCGAGGTAAGAGAAGCCTTAAAGGTTCTTCTGTTTGCCGTAAACTTTGCGTCTATTGACCAATACTCGTCGGGCACAAACGCTTCAATCTCTTTTTCCCTGTCTACAATAAGGCGAACCGCAACGCTTTGAACACGTCCCGCGGAAAGACCGCGCCTTATTTTCTGAGAAATAAACGGGCTGAGTCTGTAGCCGACAAGCCTGTCTAAAATACGCCTTGCCTGCTGAGCGTCAACAAGCCCCATATCCACCTTTTCGGGATGTGCTATTCCGTTCTTAACGCTCTTTTCGTTTATTTCGTTAAACTTAACTCTGTTTTCCTCGTTTAAATCAAGCCCCAATACCGTTGCAAGATGCCACGAAATAGCTTCTCCCTCGCGGTCCGGGTCGGTTGCGAGATAAACGGTATCGGAATTTTTGACCTTTTCCTTAAGCTCCTTAACGAGCTTTTCCTTGCCCTTTATGACCGTATATTTCGGTGCGAAGTCGTTTTTGACGTCTACGCTCAGCTTTGCCGCGGGTAAATCTCTTATATGACCCATAGATGCGGTTACATCAAAATCCTTGCCCAAATATTTTTTAATTGTTTTTGCCTTTGCAGGCGACTCTACTATAACAAGCTTTGACACCTTGTTCCCTCCGATTTATATAATAATGTACTTTTTTCCCTG
>CAZRXQ010000031.1:0-1482 GCA_964604065.1 uncultured Eubacteriales bacterium
AGCGCATTTGTCTTCGTTAAAATAGTCGTCAAGCTGTGAAATTATTCGTTTGAATTCTTCGTCCGTGGGATTTTTTACGGTAAAATTTACGTTGTTCATTTTATCACCTCTTCGGCGGGAAGCACGCCGCAAGCGTAAGCTCCTTTTCCGATTTAACATAATATTTTTCGCGGCACGAATGCGGCATAAAGAAATAATCGCCTTTTTTGAGGGGGATTTCTTCCGTGCCGTTTTCCAAAGTGCCGAAGCCTTCTGTTACAACGAAAATGCAGGGCGCGGGGAGTAATTCCGTTTTGCCGCCGCAAAGCGTGTAGCGTATAAGCGAAAAGCACGGTGTGTCCGAGTCTGAAATAAGGCTTTCTTTTTTACAGCCTTTTTCGTCGCATAAAGTAACGGGCTCTTTTATGCAAAGCGCTTTTACCTTTTCAAGGTTAAAGGAGTAGTCGAAAACATCAAGCGCATCACGGGCTTTTAGTCCTATATACATCTCGTTGTCGGAAAGCTTGTAATCTCCGCAAAACCTTTCGGGCTGAATCGTGAAATCGGTCGGCTCTTGAACCTCCAAAATAAGACAGCCCGCACCTATGGCGTGAACGGCTTTTGCCGGAACAAAGAAAACATCACCGGGCTTTACGGGAATTTTGTTAAGAAGGCTTTCGAAATCTGCTCCCTTTTCCTCGCTGTTTTTTACAGCCGCTTCGAATTCGCGGCGCGTTACACCGTCCTTAAAGCCGAAGTAAACAGCCGCGCCCTCGCGGCAGGAAAGAACAAGCCAAGCCTCGGCTTTTCCGAATTCGGAATTAAAATGCTTTTTCGAAAATTCCCTGTCGGGGTGTGCCTGAATGGGTAAGCGAATCGCGGAATCGAGCGCCTTTACAAGCACCTCAAAGCCGTTTCTTTCGCCGAGCAGCAGTTCTTTTTCTTTTTTCAAAAGCTCGTCGAAGCGAACCGTTGTGCCTTTAATTACGGAAATTCCTTCGAATTCGTCGGTGCTTCCTTCGTTGAGAGCCTTCGTTAAAGAGCAAATCCATTCTTCGGGATAAAATCCGTCTTCTGAGTTATCACCGAAAAAGTCCGAAAAGAGCTTGCCGCCGAGGTAAACTCTGAATACCCTGTTTTTTTCGAAAAACACGGGATGTGAAGCAATTTGTTTTAAGTCCATAATTATTCCTCTTTTATAAGTACTGCCTGTGCACCATCTATCGAAGCGAAAATTCCCGTGCCGAAGCCCGAAAATACGACAGCGCCGCGAGCTGCTTCTTCGGAATATTTCGGGATTTTCATTTTAAGCGAAAATTTCTCTTCGAATATTTTTTGTAAGACTCCGCTTTTTCTTATGCCGTTTCCCGAGCCCACAAGGGTGAGAGGGATGTTTGAAAGAAGCGGTAAGGCTTTTTCATACATACCGTAAAGCTCATCGGCAACGCCCTGTAAAACGCCGCAAATAAGAGCGGCGGGCGTAAAGTTACTTTCGCCGATATT
>CAZRXQ010000031.1:1582-5727 GCA_964604065.1 uncultured Eubacteriales bacterium
AAGCCGAGACTTGCGGCATCCGACGAGTGCGTAACGGGCGTTGTTTTCGTTATAAACGACACAAGGTAATCGTGAACGGTGGAAAGTTTTACGGCATTTTCGGGGACGAGACCGTTTTTTATGTTATAAAAGTGCGTTGTAAGCCCGAAGCCGGAGGCGGCTTTAATGCCGGTGAGGTGTGTAAGATATTCCGCGTACGTTTTGCCGTCCTTATAAATTTCGTTTCCGTGTCCGTCCTGCCAGGTGTAAAGCGGCGAGCAAGGAGAGTTGTTTTTGTCGAGATACAAAATCCCGTGCATTTGCCCCGTTACGCCAACAGCCGAAAGCTCCCTAAGGTCAAAGCCTTCCACGGCTTTTTTTACGGTGTTTAAAATTTTTTCGGGGTCTTGGGCTTTTTCGTAAGAAAACGGCGAATTTATAAACGAATTGTTTTCGAGCGTGGAAGAGGACAGCGTTTCGCCGCTTTTTGCGTCACACAAAACAGCACACACCGAGGATGTGCCTATATCAATTCCGAGAAGAGTTTTCAAAGCGGTCACCTCAGCAAAGGCACGTAGACTTAGGGTCAAGTCGCCTTATAATATCCTGCTGAATAGCAGGGGAAAGGTCGAGAAAGTTTACGAATGTGCCGTGAATTCTCATAATGTAAACGCCCGAGGGTGCGTATTTTTCGGGTTCTGCAAGAACTTTTCTGAGAATTTCGGCGGTTGTTACGTTTACATAAAGATAAAACGGTGAGGTCTTTTCGTTTAAAGGATTGAAAAATAGCGGCTTGATAACCTTGTCGCGGAATTCGAGTCCTTTTTCTTCGTAAGTGTCTTTCGTGAAATATTTCGGGTCTATTCCGAAGTGCGAAGCGTAGCCGCCGCACATTTTAATAAAGGGAAGCTTCATAATCGAAAGCGTTCTGAAGCCCAAGCCGTTTTGCGCCTCGCCGTAAAGCGGGTCAAGGCCGTAGTTTAACATATCGCGTGCTTTTCTTCCGCACGGAAGCGCACCTACCCAATAGCCGTAAAGAAGGTGGGTTGACGGCGTTGAAAAATCGGGGCGGAAGGGGTTACCTAAATAGTTCTTTTCGCTTCTTACCATATCCGCAATTCTGTTTGTGATTTCAACTGCTTCGTCGTCAACCTCTTTTATATTGTTGCCGAATTTTGGCGCGGAAAGAAGATACTCTCTTAACTCTTCGTCGCTTTCGAAATTCGTTTTAAGAGCCGAAAGAAGCCTTTCTGCATCCTCGGGGCGCTCTTTTAAGAGCGTGTCAATCGCAATAAAGGAGTCCGCAACAACGCTTACTCCGTGAATAAGACAGCCGCTTCCGTTGTATTTTGTGCCTTGGTGCTTTATGTCGCGAACGTCGTAGCCCGTGTCAATTCCGCCCATTACGGTTGAAAGAAACGGTACGGGCATATGAGAAATAGCTTCGGATGCGCCGTTTGCTGCCTTAACCATTTCGTCGCAATAGTATTTTGCGTTTTTATAAAAGCGCTCACGCACGTTTTTAAGCGCGGAAAGTGCGTCTGCTTTTTCGCATACCGTGCCTATTTCTTTCCCCGAAATTGTCGAGAAGCCGTCGTTTAAGGTCAGTTCGAGAATTTTTCCGAGGTTGAACCAGGAGTTTGTGGTGTTGCCGTTGTCCTTGCCCATAATCAAAGGCTCTTGACAACCGGCAATAGATGTATCAACAACATCGGATAATTCGATTCCCGCTTTCGGGAGCACCTCGAAAAGAGAGTCGTCGTTAAAAAACGAGGGCGTGAGCATACCGGGAGTGAATAAAAATCTTCCGAGCTCCGAGTAAAGCGCTTCGGGTGTGTTCTTATGAAGCTTTACCGAAAGAATCGGTTGCGGCAAATTCATATCGTAATACGCATCCAAAAGCGCATATGTGGTGTCGTTAGTGAGATCGTTGCCGTTTTCGTCGCGCCCGCTTACAATAAGGTTTTGCGAGATAGCCCAGCTTCTGTCGCCGACATTGAAAAATACGAGAAAATGCTTTAAGAGGGCGGCTGTGTTTTCGCGGGAAAGACCGTCGTGCGTTCTGTAGGGCTCAAAAATTCTGTCGGCATTTCCTACTGAAAAAGCAAACGGGTTCGGCGCTTGCTCAAGGCACATAATTTGCCAAAGAATAATAAAGCTTTGAATTGCTTCATAAAGCGTTTCGGCACCGCAGACGGGCACTTTTTCAAGTGTTTTTGCCATAAGTGCGAATTTTTCTTTGCCGTCGCCAACACTGCTTTCGGCTTTTTCTCTTGCAAGCTTTTTGTAGCGCGAGGCTAAAAGAAGGCAGGAGTCAAGAGATGTTTCCATAGCCTCAAAATTCGAGAGCTTTTCGGGGTCTGTTTCCGTCTTCTTTTTCTCGTTGATATCGGCTTTCATTTTTAAAACGCCGTGCTTCAGAGCGTAGCGCATATCGGGAATAAGGTGTCCCGTTACCTGCTCTATAAAGTACGCAACCTCGCCCGTGTGCTGTTCGCACGAGTCGTAAACTGCGGTGAGCGCTTTAACATAAGGTGTTTCTTTATCATTTTCGCGAAGCGCGTTTATTCGTTCCTTTGTGAATTCCTCTGTTTCGTCAATATCGCCGTAAACTGCGGTGGGATCGCAGTAGCCCGCAAAGGTCTCCACCTTAAACGCAGGGTTAATAAGTGCGTAGCTTCTTGCGAAGGCGTCCCTTTGAGTTCCCGCAAAAAGCGCGTTGTCGCTTATAAAAAGCGGAAGCTTGTTAAGGGCTTTGTTGAATTTTTTCGCAAACCGAAGCATCGGCGGGAAGGATTCGAATTCACCGTCGCAAAGAGCCTCTTCTTCCTTTAAAATAAACCAGCCCTCAAGATGATTTATTGCGCGTTCTTCTTTGAAAAGCGCCTTTGCCTCTTCTGTTATTTTTAAGTGGTCGAATTTATACATAAACAGCACCTCCGAGATTTAGTAAATTTATGTCGAAACAAGCGTTAATCCCGCTTTTTGAAGTTCGTTTTTTAATAAGGACACATCCCCGTCACTTACAAATGCATCCTTCATACTGTATGTAAGTCCCAAGCTTTTCCACTTTTCCTTACCGAATTCGTGATACCTGAGAATTTCAACGGATAAGTTTTTATTGGGAGAAGCATTCATAACGGCTTTTAAGTCCCGCGCCAAAAGACGTGCATTATCTTTTCCCGTGTTAAAGCCTTTAATAAGCGGGATTCTTATAAGTAAGGGAAGCCCCGTTTCGGCTCGTTTTAAAAGATTGTTTATAACCGTTTTGTAATCTGCACCCGTGACGGATTTTAACACGGCTTCGTCGGAGGACTTAATGTCTGCAATCATAAAGTCAACTGCCGAGTAGAGTTTTTCACATCCTTCAAGTGAAGCGTTTGTTTCAATGCAGGTGTGAATGCCTTCGCTTTTTAAGGCTTCGATTATCTTAAAAAGAACTTCCTTTTGGCACGCGCATTCGCCGCCCGTGAAGGTTACACCGCCGCCGTCGAAAAACATCATTTTGCAGTCAAGCACTTCCGATACAATTTGGTCGAGGGTGCACTTAACAGCGCTTTTATTTACCGTTAAGCCTTCGGGATTCGAGCACCACGGACAGTGTAAATTGCACCCCGAAAGGTGGTAAACAAGGCGGTTTCCCGGTCCGTCCTCGGAATAATTAAAGCCTTTTTGAAATGTGTAAAGATATTCTTTTTCGGGCAAGGTATCACCGCCAAAGTGTTTTAAAATGAAAAAAGTTATATATATAAATTTTACACTAATAAGAAGATGTTTGCAAGAAAAAACAGGCGCTCGGGTGACTAATTTTAAGGCGCGATTTTGGCTATATTGACGAAACGCTTTGTGCTTGTAATACTGAATGTATTGTGGTAAAATAAGAAAAACCGTGCATTGCGGCACAAGGCGCAAGGCGTAATGCAAAATGCAAAATTATAAAATGCAAAATTTCGGGCGCTGCGCGCGGCAATTATAATTGCCATTCGGCAACAAACAGCCTCGCATTGCGCCGTAGGCTTTATAATCAAACCGCGGTACGCGGTTTCCGAAATTTTGCATTTTGCACTCTGCATTTTGCATTTTAGAAGGAGCTACTTTATGAACTGTACCCGCAAATATTTCCCCACAATAATCGTTCCCGGAATAGGGCAGTCGAAGGTTGATTT
>CAZRXQ010000031.1:5827-11195 GCA_964604065.1 uncultured Eubacteriales bacterium
GCAAATATTTCCCCACAATAATCGTTCCCGGAATAGGGCAGTCGAAGGTTGATTTGTATTCACCCGACGGAAGACGCGAAAAAACCGCGTGGCCCGTTGATATTGACACAAAAAGCCTTATAAAGGCGCTTACTCCGTCTGCTTTGAAAATGCTTGTAACCGGAAAGGACGAGGCGTTTTTAAAAAAGCTTAAAGCGGAAATTCATAAAATTATCGAGGATTTGTCGGTCAATTCCGAAGGCGTTCCGAACCCGAATCTTAAGCCCGTGGATTACGGCAGAAAGCCCGTCTCTCTTTGCACGGAGGATGAAAAGCGCTACATTTACAAAATGGTTCCTTTAAACGAGCTTGCGGAAATAATAGGCGAAGACCATCTTTTCTTCTTTGCGTACAATTCGTTCGGTCAGCCCTACGAAACCGCAAAGGAGCTTGATTCTTATATTCAAAATGTAAAAAAAATCACGGGTCACGACAAGGTTAACCTTGTGCCCGTAAGTCTCGGCGGCTCAGTTGTAACCGCGTATTTTGACATTTGCAAAAATAAAAACGACATTCACCGCGTTTGCTACTTTGTGCCCGCCCTTAACGGAACAACTATTATTGCCGATACCTTTGCGCATTCGTTTGATTTTGAAAATCCCGAGGCGCTTCTTGAGATGCTTGTCGGCGGCTCTTCGGCAAAAAAGCTTTCCGCATTTTTGAAAAAGCTTCCGAAAGGCTCGGCAGAGCGTGTGGCGTCTGCTGTGATAGATGTTGTTTTTTTCGAGATTTTCGTAAACTGTCCCGGTATGTGGGCAATATTGCCGCGTGAAAAATACGAGGAAAATGCCGCGAAATATCTTTGCGGCTACGGCAAGGGAATTTTAAGGGGCAAAACGGAAAGATATCACCGCGCACATATGAATTTGGAAAAGCTTTTGATGCACGAGGCGGAAAAGGGCGTAGAGATTTTTTCCGTTTGCGGCTACGGCAGAGAGCTTTTGCCGTTTATTAAAAACAGCCGTGTAAGCTCCGACTCAGTTGTGGATTTTTCGTCGGCGTCGCTTTTCGGTACTGCCGCACCTTACGGCGAGACATTCCCCGAGGACTATGCGGGAAAAAATGCACAGTGTGAAAAGGCGGGGCACAATCATATTTCGCCCGACAGGACCGTTGATGTTTCGACCTCGCTTTTCCCGGACAGAGTTTTCTGCTTTAAAAATCAGCAGCACGACGACACGGCGTATAACGACGTTGCAATATCTCTTGCACTTCGAATTTTAACGGATGACACATTTTCGGATGTGTATTCCGACAGCCGCTTCCCGCAGTTTAACGGTTCGAGAAATACTAAAAAAATAAAATTCAACCTGCTTCCGAAGGCGTATGAGCTTTTAAAGCTTGACCTGCACGAGACCTTAAGAAAAGAGCTTGAGGCGGCGGTAAGTGAGGCACAGAATATTTTCGGCGAGACTTTAATCGAGAATAACGAAAAAGCGAGTGCCGCGACAAAAAGGCTTGAAGAAGCCGTTCGTGCCGCAACACCCGATTTGCGAAAATAATTAAATTCAAGCTTTAACCGATAACACCCAAGCCCTCTAAAAGGATTTTTAATCCGAGGAGAATGAGGATTATTCCTCCGGCAAGCTCCGCTTTGCTTTTGTACTTAGTGCCGAATATGTTGCCGATTTTAACGCCTACAGCAGAAAGCGTGAAGGTGATTATTCCGATAAGAATAAACGCTATGTAAACAAAGCTCTGCGAGGTGAATTCGGTAAAGGCAAAGCTTACGCCGACGGCAAGAGCGTCAATGCTTGTGGCAACAGCCATAACAAACATTGTTCTTATTCCGAGAGAGGCGTTAACGTCTTCGCAATCGTCCTTTTTCGAAAGTGCTTCCTTAATCATATTAGCACCGATTATTGCGAGAAGCACAAAGGCTATCCAGTGGTCAATGCTCGTGATTTTGTCGGCAAAGGTTGTGCCGAGAAGGTAGCCCAAAAAAGGCATAAGCGCCTGAAAAGAGCCGAACCACGCGCCTACAATAAGGCAATGCGAGAGCTTTAGCTTTTTCATGGCAAGACCCTTGCAAAGCGATACCGCAAAGGCATCCATTGAAAGGCTTACCGCGAGTAGGATAATGTCAATAATACTCATAATTAATACACACACCATTTTTACAGAATGCACCGATTATATACCTATTTTGTGTTTCGGTCAACATATTTCGATAAATATTTTAAAAATGTTAATTTCGGAGATTGAATATTTTATGAAAATTACAGCAGATACCGTTATCGACGAAGCTGTTAAAGTTAAAAACAACTTCGGGAAATATTCTAAAAAGAGAATTCTTTTATCCGCGCTTGCGATTTTTATTGCCGCCCTGTTCGTTTTTCAGTGCGCGGCAGTTGCAGTGGCGTACCGCTTTGCGCTGACACCCAAGGGCTCAAAATCCTTTTTATACGAAAGCGAAGCGGAGCTTGTGCTCAGAGAAGAAGGCGAGCTGTGGCTTTCCGCTCACTGTGAAGAGGTTGTGTTCGAATCCTTTGACGGGCTTTCGCTCGTTTCGCATTATGTGAAAAACGAAAACTATTCAACAAGCTATGCGATTCTTCTTCATCAATACTCAAAATCCTCTGCGGATATGATTGAATATGCGCGCCATTATTACGATTTGGGCTTTAACCTTTTGCTTTTAGATGCACGCGCTCACGGCAAAAGCGAGGGCAAAAGCATAGGTATGGGCTGGTTCGACAGGCTTGACGTAATGCAGTGCGTAGATTATATTCTCGAAAAGGACAGCGAAGCGAGAATTCTTATTCACGGCGTTTCTCTGGGAGCTTCCGCGGCGCTTTGCCTTTCGGGGGAAGAGCTTCCTTCGAATGTTCGTTGCATTATTGCGGACAGTGCTATGTCAAGCGCGTGGGACGAATTTAAATATCAGGCGAAGGAGATGTTTTCTCTTCCCGCTTTCCCGATTGTGTATATGGAAAATATGTATGTAAAACTAAGAGCCGGCTGGGAGCTCAGTGAAGCAAGCCCGCTTTTGCAGGTTATAAAAAGTGAAACGCCCACGCTGTTTATTCACGGCGAAGAAGACAGCCTTGTGCCGATTTCTCAGTGCAACAGGCTTTATGATGCGTGCTCTGCCGAAAAAGAGCAATACATAGCCAAAAATGCCGCCCACGCACAGGCGCTTTCTGCGGACAGCGAAAAGTACTGGGCGAAGGTAGACAGGTTTTTATTAAGATATTTCGGACTTTAACACCATAGGAGTGAATACATATGGATATTTTAAGATTCGACCCCGACAAAAAATGCGGGAAATTCAAGCCGCTTAACGCGACAAACGGCGGTCCTTGGCACAAGCGCCACGCAACAGATCAGTGGCGCACGAATTTCGAGGACTATAAGGCGGCGCGCTTTCCGTATTCGAGAAACCACGACTCAAACGGTTGCGGCAGTGTTTACGGCGGTCCGTTCGCGCACGACATTACGGCGATTTTCCCGAATTTCGATGCCGACCCCTACGACCCCGATTCTTACGATTTTGCCTGCACGGACGAATGCCTTTTAATGACAATGGAAGCGGGGACCGGAATCTTTTACCGCTTGGGGCAGACAATAGAGCATCAGATAAAAAAGCACGACACGCTCCCGCCGAAGGATTTTAAAAAGTGGGCTGTAATATGCGAGCATATAATCCGTCACTTTAATTACGGCTGGGCAAACGGTCTTGAGCTCGGAATAGAGTATTGGGAAATCTGGAACGAAGCCGACCTTGATGAGGACGACAGTGACAACAAGCGCACCTGGGGCGGCACAAAGGCAGAGTTTTTCGACCTTTACGAGATTACCGCAAAGCACCTTAAAAACTGCTTCCCCGAGCTTAAAATAGGCGGTCCGGCACTTGCGTGGCGCGAGGATTGGGCAGAGGACTTTTTAAGAGAGATGAGCCTTCGAAAAACTCCGATCGACTTTTTTTCATGGCATATTTACTGCGCCGAGCCGCATATTTTAACCGACAAGGGCGACAGGATGCGTGCGCTTTGCGATAAATACGGATATAATAACGCGGAAAGCATTCTTAACGAGTGGAACTACGTTAAGGGCTGGACGGATGAGTATTTATATTCGATGAAAACCATTCACGGTATTAAGGGTGCGGCGTTTACAATGGCTTGCATTTCCGCTTCGCAGGGAAGCTCTATTGATATGCTTATGTATTACGACACACGCCCGTCTATATTCTGCGGTGCTTTTGATTTTTACACCTTCGAGCGCCTTAAGGGTTACTATCCGCTTTATTGGTACGGAATGTTTTACGACACTGCGGCGGAAATAAAGTGCGAGACACAGTGCGAAAACATTTACACCCTTTGCGGCGTTTACGAAAACGGCAAAACGCTTTCGGTTATTACTTATTACACGGACGAAGAGGGGAAAGCCCCGAAGGAAATTAAGGTCGATTTCGGAAGAGCGGGCAATTACGAAATATATCTTCTTGACGAAAACCACGACGCCGAAAAGGTTAATACAACTAATGACCTTACCTTCACACTTGAAGCGAATACCTGCGTGTTGATTAAGGAAATTTAAATTAATAACGATATTAATATTAAAAAAACCAAACGGTGAAGCATCTTTTTCGATACCTCACCGTTAATTTTATACTGCTTTATTTTTCAGTCGCTTCGATTTTATATTTTTCCATATAAAAGCCCAAGCTGTCTTTTATCAGTCGTATTTGCTCCGTTAAGTAAAATTCATCCTCAAAAAGAGCGAAGTGAACACACGCACGAACGAAGGTGAAAATCAGCGGGCGAACCACATCCGCGGGGAGTCCTATTCTTTCTGCTACCTTGTCGGCATATTCGGAATACCGCTTGTTTACGCCTTCGAAAAACTTTTTGCCGTGCTCGCGGTATTTCGGGTGGGTGTAAACCTGATACATCAGTCTGTACTTTTTGCCGTGCTTTTCGGCAGTCCAGTAGGGGACTTCTTTTAAAAACCTGTCAAGGTCGGAAAAATCCTCCGGTGCAAGCTGCATAAAATCGTCTTCTACCTTGCTCATACAGTATTCGGTGCTTTCCACAATCAAGTCGTCAAGGTCCTTAAAATATGTGTAAATCGTCGAAGTTCCCGCTTGAAAATAATCGGCAAGCTTTCTGATACCGGTTCCGTGAAGACCCAAGTCAGAGAAGGCGTCAAAGCTTTTCTCCATTAAATTTATTTTAATTGTCATCCATTGTTCGTTTGTGTAATTCGCCATTTTATCAATCCTATCTTAAAAAAATATTTGCGAAAAGGGGCTGTAAAAATGAATCTGTTTACAGCCCCTGATAAATTTGGGAGCTTATTTCCCGAGTACGATTGACGAGGTATC
>CAZRXQ010000032.1:0-10762 GCA_964604065.1 uncultured Eubacteriales bacterium
TCATAAAATGAGTTCTGATACAATAGTATTGAAAATTATTTAAAAGGAGTTTTAAATATGGTAACAATTATAAACGCTTGGCTTTCCGTTTGGCTGTATGTTATGGCGGCAATCGGAATTATACTCGGAATTTGCATTTGGAAAAAAAGGAAAGAGTGGGACAAGATTAACATTTTATGTGCTTTGGCGATAATTGTGCTGATTCTTCATGTGATTGAAGAGTGGGTACTGCCCGGAGGACTTCACTATTCTTACAATATTGCCCACGGTTCTGAACTTTTAAGCCGTTATCCGATGAACAGACTGACGGATATGATTACAAATTTCGGAGCGGTGGTTCTCGGCTGTATTGTGCTGAGAGTGTGGAAATTCAGAAAGCCCGCGGGTATTGCCGTTATGCTGTTTTGCGGCTTTGAGCTTGCGATTCACATAACCATAGGTATTCAGGATATGGAGATTTTTGCGGAATACGGAATGAACACGCTTTATTCGCCGGGACTTGTTACATCGCTGTTCGGGTTTTTGCCCGTGGGAGTGGGGCTTGCGTATGAGCTGTTTAAGAAAAAGGGCGAGCGTCCGAAAATAAAACAGTGGATAATGGCTATTGCCGCAACGGCTGTGCTTGCGTTTTTACTTATTAATCTCCCGGAGGATGTGCTCGGTAAAGAGGATAGCCCTTATGAATTTACAAACCGCGGCTATTATGAAAAGTTCGGTGAAGAATTCGAGCGGGATACCGGGTTCAGTTATTTTGAATATAATGCTGTAAAGGAGTCGAACGAATGAAGCAGAGAACTATGATTGCCCATGATAAAAACGGGAATGAGATGGAAGTTAAGGTGCGAGGCGCGCTGCCTGTGAATTCTCCGTGTGCCAGATATACCGGCTATAAGCCGGAGAAGTTGTTACTGAAAAAAGGTTCTATTCGATTGAAAGGATATATGCCGCTTCTCTGTGACATTATTTTGGAACGAGATGTGCCGATTGAATTACGGGACGGTGTGACCATCTATACAGATATTTTCCGTCCCAATGATGATTTGCCCCATCCTGCAATCATGGCAATGAGTCCTTACGGAAAAGAGATCGGCTCTCAATGGCTGGATGATACCCCGAACCATGCCGGTATTCCGATGGAGGCGACCTCCGGCTTGCAAAAATTCGAGGGTCCCGATCCTGCCTATTGGTGCAACCATGGCTACGCCATTATGAACCCCGATGTTCGTGGTGCGTACAATTCCGAGGGTATTATCCTGTTCTTTGGCAGCGACTATGGCAGAGACGGTGCGGACATCATCGAATGGGCGGCTCTGCAGCCGTGGAGCAACGGCAAAATCGGCATGAGCGGCAATTCGTGGCTTGCCATTTCTCAGTGGTTTACTGCCGCCCAGCGTCCCGAACATTTGGCAGCAATCGCTCCATGGGAAGGATTGTCTGACTGTGGGCGTGAGGTTGCCACCCGTGGCGGTGTACAGATGCCGGAATTTGTCAAAATGCTGTCCGACTCTTTTGCCTCCACCGAAAACGGCGGCATTGAGGATGTGATCACCGAAATGTGTGAACATCCTACCATGAATGCCTGGTGGGAAGACAAAGAGGCTGATTTGGAGAAGATCGACATTCCTGCCTACATTGTCGCAAGCTACACGAATCCTATCCATACCTACGGCACATTGGAGGGCTATCGCCGCATTTCCTCCAAAGAAAAATGGCTGCGCATCCACAATACCGGCGAGTGGGATGATTATTATAACCCGGCTCACACCGAGGAACTGCGGAAGTTCTTTGACCGCTACCTGAAAGGCGAAGATAACGGCTGGGAGAACACACCGAAGGTGCGCGTCAGCGTTCTCAACCCCGGCGGCAAAGACATTGTTGACCGTGTGGAGGAGGATTTTCCCATTCCACGGACACAGTATCAAAGACTGTATCTCGATGCCGCCAAGAACAGCCTTAACAAAAATGTGGTTACCGCCGAAAATTACGCAGAATATGATTCCGACCGCAAGAAAAACGGCATTCGCTTTGATAGGAAAATGGCAGAAGATACGGAAATCCTCGGCTATATGAAACTGCGGCTTTGGGTCGAAGCTCTTGACCATGACGATATGGATTTGTATGTGACGGTGGAAAAACGCCGCAAAAGCGGTCTGCCTTACAAATTCACCCTCGGACCGGGCATGGATATGTCGGCAAAGGGTTATATCCGTGCGTCCCTTAGAGCGTTGGATGAGACGAAAAGCACGGAAGAAAATCCCCGTCAGTCTATGGCACAGGAGCAAAAACTTCACGCAGGAGAAATCGTCCCATTAGACATTCTCATCTGGCCAATGGGACTGAAATTCAAAAAGGGTGATATTCTCCGTGTTACGGTTTCTCCCTACAAGACAAAGAAAATGTGGACGGGACCGTTCAAGCTGAAAATGGCTAAAATCAATTTGCCGAAAGAGGGATTTACCTATATGCCGGATGAAAAGCCGGAAATGTACACCATCGGCGGCGAAGAAATGTTTGCGGGCTCTAAGGTGGAAACTGCCGAAATGCCGAAGGATCACAACAGGGGCAGACACCGCATTTACACAGGCGGCAAATACGACAGCTTCCTCTATCTGCCGGTAATACCGGAGAAAGATTAAGAGAAGCACTCGTGTGTGCAAATTGGTATGAGTAGATGAAATAGTATGAAAAACACCGACATATTAAAGGTCATTGCCTGAAATATGTCGGTGTATTTTAATTCATTCAGCGCTTAGAGTTCATCATACTTCCCATATCGCTTATTGTAATATCGGAGGCATCTACTAAGGTGTCCGAGCTTTGCGTGTCGCTTGTTGAGCCTATTGTGCCGTTAAGCTGTAAGCGAATGCTTTCGGCTCTTAAAAGGCAGAAGTTTTTAAGCGTTTGTGAGCCCTTTAAAAATTCCTCGTATGTGCAGAATTTTGTGGGGTCTTTTTCGACATAAGGAGAAATGAGTGCGATAACACCGTCAATCATTTCTTCAAAGTAGCCGCTTTCGAACCATTCCGATATGAAGCTTGAAAAACAGTCGTGGTATTTTTGAAGGTATTCTTCGTTTTCGAAAATCCAAGCTATCATGGGGCGCTCGCTTGTGCTTCCGCCGGAAATGGGGGAGTCTATGGGATAATTCACAAGCGAGGTTGCGCCGCCTGCGGAGGAAAAGCCGCCGAAGGCGAGGTTGTAGTCCCAGGGGAGCATTTGAAGCGTGCCGTCTTTTTCGTAAAGATAGTAATTGTGAATCATAGAGCCGGTGTAGCTGTCGAAATTCACTACGAAATTATGAACGGTAAAATAGCTTATAACTTCGTCAATCGCAACCGCTTCGCTTGCCGTAGAGGTGTCAGAAAGTGTTTTCAAAGCGGAAATCAAGCGTTTTTTGTCGGAGGCGGTTACGTCGGTTTTTGCGTTGTCGAAAATATTCGAATAGCTCGAAGCGTTGTCGTCGATGTATTTTAAAAGAACATCGTCACTGCCCTGCATCATACCGCCCATATCCTTGAAGCCGTTCGGACGGTTGCCTTTGTTTTCACTGTCGCCGTTTTCGGCGTTACCGTCGGGCTTTTCGGATATTTCACCGTCAGAGAAAGGATTGTTGCCGCCGCTTGGTATATCCGGCATTTCGCCGTTCGAGAAGGGATTGTTGCCGCCCTGCATATCGGGCATTTCGCCGTCCGCGAAGGGATTGTTGCCATCACCGTTTGACATATCGGGCATTTCGCCGTCTGCGAAGGGATTGTTGCCGCCGCCTTGCATATCGGGCATTTCGCCGTCTGCGAAGGGATTATTATCGCTGCTCGGCATATCCGGCATTTCGCCGTCCGCGAAGGGATCGTTGCTATCACCGTTTGACATATCGGGCATTTCGCCGTCCGCGAAGGATTTGTCGCCGCCGTTCGGTTTGTCCGGAATATCGGAATTTGTGTTGTTGTCTGAAGAAGGAGAGATATTGCCTTCTTCGCCGTTTTCTTTTTCGGTGTTGTTTTTGTTTTGGAAGGCTTCACCGTCAAAGAGTTCGCCGTTGCCTCTGCCTCCTCCGAGGTCGCTTGAGTCGGGCTTGTAAAGCTCGCCGTAATCACTGCCGTAATTTCTTTCGAGAAAAGCTTCTTCAACGCCTTCCACGGCAAGGTACAGACCGAAATCCTCTCCGTTTAAGGTGATGTAAACAAAGCTTACAAGAGGTGAGGGTACGCCTGCAGAAGCCATCATTTTGTAAGTGAGGTAATCCTTTAAATAAGTGTTATCCTGAATGATGTTGTTAAGGCAGAGCTTGTCGAGCCCGTGATACGTTTTTGTGCTGTCGTAATGGTCGAATTCGATTTTGAAACTGTAACGGTTGTTGCCGTAGCTTTTTACCTGTGTAAGCGAGGTGTTTCCCTTTGCTCTTATTGCTACATTTTTGTAGGATTCGTTATCTATTACAACGGTGCATGGGGTGTATTCCTCGTTTGTGCAGGTTTCGAAAAACGAGTCGGGATCGTTCATTACTATGTCAACCGTATGAACCGTTGAATCGTCGAAAAGCTTTTCTTGATAAACGCAAACAGCCGAAGCCTTTGTTAAGCCGAGGTTTTCGCCGTTCATAAAAAGCACGGTAATAAGAAGCGTTAAAACGAGTACAACACAGCAGATTTTATCGAAGTGTTTAGCTGTAGACATAGCTTACCCCATATATTCGCCGTTGTAGCTTACAAGCACCGCACTGTTAACACCGGGCATTTCCGAGAGATTGTTGATAAAGTCGGTGTTTGCGTCCTGCAGGCGTATTTCAAGATTGATTTCGATTTCGCCTTTTCTTGCGGATTTGCTTTTTACAACGCACTTTTTAACATTTTTTTCAAGGAAATACAAGGCATCCTTTTCAGCCTTTGAATCCGCGCAGGAAAGCACAACTATATAAGGATTTAAGTGACTTTTTCTGTTTACGAAAACAAGGAGAATAACGCCTATGATAACGCTTCCGAAAACGGCGAGCGGAATCATTCCCGCGGCAAGGACAATGCCCACTGCAATAGACCAGAAAAGGAAGGCTATTTCAAGCGGCTCTTTTATTGCCGAACGGAAACGTACTATTGAAAGTGCGCCGACCATACCGAGTGAAAGCACTACATTCGAGGTTACCGCTAAAATTACAACGGTAGTTATCATGGTAAGGGCTATGAGCGTTGTGCCGAAGCTTGAGGAATACATAACGCCCGAGTAGGTCTTTTTGTATACAAAGAAAATGAAAAGTCCCAAGCCGAAGGCGAGCACAAGCGCTATTACCATATCTATTAAGCTTACGCTTGTAACGTTTTCGAGAAAGCTTGATTTGAAAATGTCGTTGAAGGTCATAAAAATTACTCCTTTAAATTATTGCTTTAATAAGGTTTAATAATATCCGCGGCATGCCGCATATTTTGAAAATGCGCCCGAACGGCAAGCGGGGAGGCTTACCGCATCACGCACTATGTCCGGTAAAAATTCATCCCACTTAACCTCCAAAATAACAGGCGAGGGAAGTGCCGGCACGGTGGGACAGTCGAAGCTTGAAAAGTCTGTGCACGAAAGCGCTGTTTTAATGTCGTAATCGAGTGTTACGCGAACATTGCCCGCGGGAAAGGTAAACGCCTCTCTTGTGTAATCCACAATGGTTTTGGGCTTCAGCCCTTCGGTTGTCGCTTTAAAATAAAGCTCCGAGAAAAGCGGCTTTTCGGGGCAGTTTAAAACGGAAAAATCCCCGTTTACGACGGCGTTGACCTCTTCTTTCGAAATGAGAGCGCTTTCTTTAAGGCAAAGTCCGTTTAGCTTGCTCTTTTTTTCGAGCTTTATAAAGCCGAGGTCTTTATTGTAACAGCGGATTCTGAATTTTTCGCGCTTGTTTACTCCGTCGATTTTTTCTCTTAATGCCTTGTCAAGCGGCGTGTCGAAGTAAAGGCTTCTTATAAAATATTTGCCGTCCTTCGAATTTTCGTCGGGGTAAAGAACCGCGCCGAGACGACTGCGTAATTCGAGCATATCCGAGAAGCTTATTTCGTGTTTTATTTCGTGTCTGTATTTCAATGCCATCCTCCAAACAAAAATATTCTGCACTATCGCATTTGCAATAGTACAGAATAAAGGTTGAAGATATATTGAAGCGACTGAAAATCAATTCGGTAAAATAACCCTGAATTCGACAACGCCGTTTTTGCAGTGGACGCTTATTTTTCCCTTGTGCGACGTGACGATTGATTTTGCTATTGCAAGACCGAGACCGTAGTGCTCGCCGCCGGAGGTGCGTGCCTCGTCCATTCTGTAAAAGCGTTCGAAAATCAGCTCGCGCTTGTCCTTCGGTATTTCTTCGCCGTTGTTAAAAACGGAAAGACGGACGCTTCCTTGAGAGTCGCGCTTAACCTCTACCGCAACTGTACCGTTATCCCGCGAATGGCTTACGGCGTTGTCGAGAAGTGTTGATATAAGCTGTTTTAACTGAAGCTTGTCGCCTTTTATTTCGAGGTTTTCGTCAATATCGGTTTTAAGCTGTAAGCCGTTTTCGTAAATTACGCTTTCAAACGGCAAAACCTCGCCGAAAACGAGATGCCCGAAATCGAAGGTCTCGGTAACCTTTGCGACGGATTCCGTTCTCGCAAGCTCTAAAAGACGGCTTACGAGAGATTTCATACGCTCGTTTTCGCACTTGATATTCGAAAGCCATTCGTTTTCGCCGATTTCTCTTGAGAGAAGCTCGGAGTTCACGCTCATAACGGAAAGCGGGGTTTTTAATTCGTGACCGGCATCGGAAATAAATTGCTTTTGCTTGCTGTAGCTCTCTTCAAGGGGAGCTACGATTTTTTTGGCAAGATACATAGAAACAAAGAAGAACAGAACGATTGCTATTGCACCGAAAATAGCGGTATAGCGCAAAAGCATTTCGGCGTTTTCGTTTATTACGGTGTTGTCCATAAACGCAACGATTGTGTATGTGTCGCGCTTTGTTACGCGGTATGACAAATTGTTTTGAGTGCCCTTGGTCTTTTCGGAAGCGTAAATTTTTAAAGCAAGCGATTTTAAAGCTTCGTCCGAATGAAGCTCGGGCTGTTCGTTATTTATTTCGGCAATTTGACCGTCATTTGAAATTACAACGGTGTAAAAAGTGGAAAGCTTAAAGCCCGGCATATCCTTTTCGAAGCCCGCTTTGTTAATTCTGAACGGCTTCCTCTGCGGCTCGTTTCCCGCGGACGGTGCAGGGGAGTACATTTCAAGATGCATTTCGAGCATACGGCTGTTTCTGTTGCTCATTTCAATGTAGCTTGAGGTGTAAATAACTGCGAGCGTGCCGATCCATAAAGAGACGAGAATACACATAATGGACAAAACAATGCGTTTGCGCGATTTTTTAAACATCGGTGCACCTCAATTCGTAGCCTATGCCCCTTACGGCTTTTATTTCCGTTTTTGAGCCTATAAAGGCAAGCTTTTTTCTTGTGAAGGACATATAAACCTCTACGTTGTTATATTCCGCATCGCTTTCAAATCCCCATATTTTAAGCGCCAGCTGCTCGCGTGTGAGAATTTGCCCCTTGTTTGCAATGAGGTATTCGAGTATTCTGTATTCCTTTTCGCCGAGCCGTACGCTTTGACGGTTTTTTGTGCATACAAGAGAAAGCGTGCCGGGAACAAGCTCAATATCTCCGAAGGCGAGGGTGTTGTCGGGCTTGTTTGCGCCGCGCCTGCCGAGCGCTCTCAGCCTTGCCAAAAGCTCCTTTGTCATAAAGGGCTTTGTAAGATAATCGTCCGCGCCGCTGTCAAGTCCCGAAACCTTGTCGTCAAGCTCCGCTTTTGCGGTGAGCATTAAAATCGGTGTTGTGATTTTTTTTGCGCGTATTTTTTTCGCGACCTCAAGACCGTTCATCCCGGGAAGCATAACGTCAAGTATTATAATGTCGTATATTCCGCAAAGCGCCGCTTCAAGTCCGCTTTCGCCGTCCGAAAAAATATCCGTTTCATATTTTTCAAGACGCAAAAGCTCCGAAAGTGCCTGCGCCATTCTGACCTCATCTTCAATAAGTAAAATTTTCATACCATCACCGATTGTGTTTTTTATAATTACTCAATTATATAATAACACATAATCTTGAAAAAGTCTTGAAAAATTTGCAATTGTTTAATAAAAAGCTTCGTCGGTTGCGGTTGAAAACGCTTGCGTTAATTACAGTGTTTTCTGTTTATTGCACCCGAAAGGGTGTAGTTGGTGGTGTTTGGTGATTAATATACCCGAAAGGGGATAATATATAATAATATTAGTTGACAAAATACCCGAAAGGGTGTAAAATGAATGTAGATAATTATTGCAAGGAGCAAAAATTATGAATCCGATTGCCGAATTTGTAAGAGAAAACAGAAAAGCGGCAGGTTTAACGCAAGAACAATTTGCTTTGCGCTCGGGGCTCGGTCTTCGTTTCGTGCGTGAGCTTGAGCAGGGCAAGGAAACGGTACGTATGGATAAGGTTAATGTTGCACTTGCGATGTTTAACGCACAGGCAGTTGCCGGAAAGAAGGAAAGTAAATGAGTGTATTCAGAACCGCCTATGTTTATGTAAGAAATAATTTTGCCGGTGTTCTTAAAGAAACTGACGAGGGCTATTCTTTTAAATATGATGTCGATTATTTGAAGAGTGAACATCCATCTGCCGTTTCGCTCACTTTACCCTTGCAAACGGAAGTATATAATTCTAAAACATTATTCCCGTTTTTTGACGGTCTGATTCCCGAGGGGTGGCTTTTCAAAATCGTAACGGATAATTGGAAAATTGATACGCATGACCGTTTCGGCGTTCTTCTTGTTGCTTGCAAAGACGGTATCGGTAATGTTTCCGTAAGGGAGGAAAAGGAATGAACTGCTTGTGTTGCGCAAAGCCTTTGCGCACCGCCGATGAATCGGGTTGGCATAAGGCTTGTATAAGAAAGTTTTTCGGTACGTCAAAGCTTCCCGAAATCGAAATTGACGATGAAGCTTTGAAGCTGTTGGCAACAGAAACCACCAACAAAGGCTTCACCGTTCCCGGTGTTCAAAAGAAGCTGTCACTGCACCTTGTAAGTGATAGCAATAAGCCGAGATTAACGCTTGTAAATTACCCGACGGGTTACATTCTCAAGCCGCAGGTTGAGGAGTTTGAAGCTCTTCCGGAGTCGGAACAGCTTATAATGACTATGGCGGAAACGGCGGGAGTTTCAACTGTTCCGCATGCACTCATTAAAGGTAAGAACGGTCTTGCTTACATTACAAAACGAGTTGACCGTGTTTTTTCTGAAGGGAAAACAGAAATGCTTGCTATGGAGGATTTTTGCCAGCTTGATTTAAGATTGACCGAGGATAAATACCGCGGTTCGTATGAGCGCTGCGCAAAAATAATCAAGCAGTATTCGTCGAGAGTCGGCGTAGATATAGCTGAATTTTATGTAAGGCTTGTTTTTTGCTTTATTGTCGGCAATTCCGATATGCACTTAAAGAATTTTTCTCTTATCGAAACAGCGGAATGCTCGGGAGAGTACGTGCTTTCGCCCGCATATGATTTGTTGCCGGTGAATGCAAATATGCCTGCCGACAAAGAACAGCTTGCACTTGCTATGAACGGCAAGAAAATGAATATCCGAAAAGGCGATTTTTTGAAATTTGCCGACACCTGCGGTATAGCACGCTCTATAGCGGAAAAACTCATAGAAGAGCTTGTAGGTCTCACACCGAAATGGATTGAAATGTGTGATGCATCTTCTCTTCCCGGTGAATTAAAAGACAGGATAAAGAAGATAATTACGGAAAGAGCGGCAGTGCTTAATTAGCATGAATTTAATGAATCGAACAGCTTTTTGCAGGGTGAATAAAAATGCTTCCCGAAGACCGTAGTCTAAGGGAAGCTTTTGTTTTGCAGGTTAGCGATTTTCAATAAGAAGTTCGTTTTTCATTAAATCGTAAATTCGTGTTATATCCGGAAAAATCAACTTGTGACCTTGTTTATATAACGACAATACTTGTTTGGCGTTAGAGACAATGGTTTCGGATAAGGCATTATGTACACGAACGCTTTTTCCGCTGATTGTGTGTTCGTGATCAACGTATTTCTCTATAATGGGGAACATATTCTGAATCAGAAATGCATTTTCGCGACCGCCGAACTTGCGATAATTATTGTATTGCATTTTCCGTATTTAGCTGTTTTTTGTTCAACAAGCATTTTGTATTTTGCAACTTTTGTGCTTTGGGGAATAGCCCAATAAATCCCTTGAATTTGCGGGTCGGCAAAAAAGAAAAAGTGCGGTCTGTAATTATCACTTTCTTTATTTGACATTAGCTTGTCATCGTTGACAAGAGAAAAGAATGAATCTTTAATATGGTATGATTTTCCGACACTGACGTTCATCTTTTACGTTACCTTTCACAAAACCCCTCGCCCGAAAAGGGCAAGGGGCAAAATTTACCTACCGATTTATTTGTATCCCGCGCCATCGGCAAGCGGTAAAAATTTACGCACCGACTGACTCGTATCCCGCACCATCGGCAAGCGGCAAAATTTACACAAATACTCTAATCCCGACATGTTGTCGGAGAGTGAAGCTCGAAGACAAAGCAACTGTCTTCAATAGTATTTTAATTGATATTTGTTTATTTGTCAATAGCTCGGAATAATTTGTTTACGATTTGTTTTACGTTTGTTTTATTTTGTTTTATTTTATTCACGGTTATTCTGTATTTTATATTTTTCTATGAGCTTCCTGAATGCCGCTTCAC